>CAYMWO010000001.1:0-62784 GCA_964393905.1 uncultured Bdellovibrionales bacterium
CCGGATGATCCAACGGTTTTGAGAGGGGCGAAAAACAGCATAGTCAGATCTACCTTCGCCATCATAATCCCCCGGAACTGGGATATCCCCGCTCTGACCCCAAACGACTCGATATTCCTTTTCGTCTGCGGCGCGTAGTACAAACCACTCCCCAGTCGAGGGGCGATAGACTGCTTCGTCTGTAAAGGCGTCACCATCAAAATCCGCCGGAACGGGGATATCGCCGAACTTCCCAAACTTTTGACTAGCCGGGGATCCGGGAAATGATTCAAACCATTCGCCAGTTGCCGGTCGAAAAAGTGCCAGATCTGTTAACCCATCTCCGTTATAATCACCGGTCGTGATCGGAATATCTCCCGGACTTCCATAATCAACTTCAACGGTAGAGCCGCTATAGCAGACAATAAAGCGAGCGCCATTTGTATCAGTTCCAGAAACATCGCGAGGTCGCCAGACGACGGGCTCGGCAACTCCGTTTCCATCAAAGTCCCCCGAGAGAGGCATATCTCCAGCTTGGCCACAGCTTCGAGTTAACTTAGCGCCGTTGCGCGTGATAAAGGTAAAAATTTTAGAATTTGAATCAAAGACGGCAAAATCAGCCGCACCATCGCTATTAAAATCTGAGGGCACATTTGGCTCAATGGCGCTTGCGGGAGAGGAAAGAAGCGGCAGACAGATAGAGAATATGACCAAAATTTTTCTTTTCATGATTTTGATAATATATAGGGCGGCAGTCTGGAGGAACCCCAAATTCATTCTTGTCCGAAGTTTGCCAAAGAGAAGACAAAGTTAAAGGTAAGTACAATCATGTCGACGAAGCCCACTAAGAAATTAGATACATTTCCAAATCCACGGCCAGGACGTGAATACGAAATAAGTTTTGGTTGTCCGGAATTTACTTGCGTATGCCCTATGACGGGTCAGCCAGATTTCGCCAGAATCGATATCAAATATATCCCCAATGAACTTTGCGTAGAGCTCAAGTCACTAAAGCTTTACCTTTGGTCGTTCCGTAATGAGGGGCATTTTCATGAAGCAGTTACTAATCAGATTTTGGACGATCTTGTAGCCGCAGTGCGCCCGAAACAAATGGAAGTGGTTGGAGATTTTTTCGTAAGAGGTGGGATTCAGACGGTTATTAGGGCGCACTACCACTCCATTAACACTAAGCCAATTTAATTACGCATTAATTATATCCATAATTTCAATAGGTTATCGATTTATGACAAGCTGAATTAGGCAGGAACAGCAAAAACCGCCCTTACTGCTGGACTTTAATTTGCATGTATGATTAATTTACGTCCTCTTTGGTCGTAGATGAATCTAATCAATCCAACTTAAGAGCAGTCTTTGATAAAGAGTCTATTCCGGGATGCCAGTGAACAGAATGAACTTGGGAGTTGTGAATAAAATGTTTAAGTCATCGATGAAATTTACTTTAGCGTTAATTGCTGGTGCTGTAATTTCAGTGAACAGCGCCTCCGCGGTATCGTTCGATGATTCACTGACAAGTAGGCCGAATTCGCCACTTACAGGGGACCCTGATGTTATCAGTTTCGACGGACCTGCTTATAACGTTTTTAAACCGTTTGATGGACTTCTCAGCGACGACTTCTTTGCTCTCGGCGCATTTGATGGCGGTGGCGAGTTTGGTTCTGTTTTTAGCTTAACATTGATTGCTGAGAATGCCGGTTTCGCTACTAGAAATAACATCGGCGTATTTGAGGGAGATAAATTCATTCCTCTAGTTGGCTCCAAAGCTACTCCGGGGTACACAAATTCACGTCTGCAAGGGGCGAATAACGTATGGGACCTTGCGCTGGATAATCCGGAAGGCGTTTTTCGCACGGAAGATGCTGCCAATAAGGATGGCCGGGCACATTTTATTGCTAAGAAAGCACTTAAAGATGGTTTTGTGTTTTTTGATAACGCCAATCTTCAAGGGCTTGATTTTGGGTTTAACCTACTTGCTGGCGATATAGTGATTTTCATCGAAGATCTTTGGGCCTCAGGCAATAAAATTGGCGCTAAGAACAACGGTGGTAAGACTGATTTCGATTATAATGACATCGTACTAGTTGCTCGTCAGACCGCTAACGTTCCTGAGCCAACAACGATGTTACTTCTTGGCAGTGGTCTCGTCGGCATGGCACTGCGTCGCAGAAAGAATCGCTAAGATTTTTGGGTTCATTTCATCTAGCAAAAAAGGCCGCGATAGCGGCCTTTTTTGCTTTTTAGTGAACCCCCAATTCTTTTAGAATTGAGCATTTCCTGGTGTGCGAGGAAATGGAATTACATCCCTCACATTTTGAATTCCAGTTAGATACATAATCAAACGTTCAAAACCCAGCCCAAAGCCTGCATGAGGTGCTGAGCCAAATCGTCGGGTATCCAGGTACCACCAATAGTTCTCTTCTGGTAAATTGCATTCCCTAATGCGGCGTCTTAAAACATCTTCCCGCTCTTCCCTCTGTGATCCTCCGATAATTTCTCCGATTCTTGGGACTAGAAGGTCCATTGCGGAGACCGTCTTCTCGCCCTCATCTACTCGCATGTAGAAGGCCTTAATTTCTTTTGGATAGTTAGTTATAAAAACTGGGCCCCTGACGTATTCCTCTGCCAAGAACCTCTCATGCTCTGTTTGAATATCCATGCCCCAGCTAACTGGGAACTCAAAGCTCCTTCCAGATTTCTGGAGGATCTCAATGGCGTTGGTGTAAGTAATCCTCTGAAAATCGGCATTAACCACTGCCTGGAGTGCATCGATAATACCCTTCTCAACCCATTGATTGAAGAATTCCATATCCTCGGGACAGGTTTCTAATACATATCTCAAAACAGATTTAACAAAATCCTCTGCGAGCTCCATGTTCCCCCGAAGGTCACAAAAAGCCATCTCTGGTTCGATCATCCAAAATTCAGCAAGGTGTCGAGGCGTATTAGAGTTCTCTGCCCGAAAGGTTGGACCGAAGGTATAGATGTTACCTAAAGCAAGGGCGAAGAGCTCACCTTCAAGTTGCCCCGAGACGGTAAGACTCGCCTCAGCTCCAAAAAAGTCCTTACTAAAATCGACGTGTCCACCTGACTGGTTGTTATCTCGAGGAGGATTCTTCATATCCAAGGTAGTCACTCGAAACATCTGACCCGCCCCTTCGCAATCAGAGGTGGTGATAATCGGGGAGTGTAGATTTACAAAACCCCGCTCATTAAAAAACTTATGAATTGCGAATTGGGCTGCATGACGCACGCGAAATACAGCTCCAAATGTATTAGTACGTGGACGAAGATGAGCTATAGTTCTAAGAAATTCATTCGAGTGCCGCTTTTTCTGTAGCGGATAGTCCTCTGCACTACAGAATCCAACAAGTGTAATATCCGAGGCCTTTACCTCAACTCGTTGTCCTTTCCCTGGCGATTGAACGAGCTGTCCCTTAATGTTTACCGCGGCCCCGGTATGCGCATTTAGAACATTCTTTTCAAAGCCGTCGATTGAGCTATCAGCAATAACCTGAATATTAGACAGGCAGCTTCCATCATTAAGCTCGAGAAAGGAGAAATCCTTGGAGTCCCGTCGTGTGCGTACCCAGGCATTAATTTCAACTTCGTCACCAATTTTTCCGGATTTTAACAGTGCATCAATGCGAATGCCTTTCATTGTTTCTCTCTATTGAGCTGAATTGGACCTGGAATATTTCTAACTGAACAGCCTTAGACTAGTGATTGAGTGTTAATTCGGGAATAGTGAAAACGACTAGCGAAAACGACCGCCTGATGCCTGTTTGCGATTAAGCGGAATGACATTTGAAATCTCCACTCCATTCTTCGCGAGGTCACGATTTAACGGCTCATTTTTCAATGACTCAACCTTGAGCGGAGGGTTCGATCCTGTAACAACCCGAGCGGATGTATCCAGTACACCATCCAATTCATCCGTGATGGCCTGAAATGCTTGGGCTCGAGCTCGTTGTCGGATCAGTTCGTATGAAAGTCTAAGGGAGTGAACGAACTCGTGCCTCTTTGCTGTGTCTACTAGCGAATTAGTCTCTTTCTCAACAAAGGCCGCACTCTCCTCAGCCTTAGCCGCAAAATGAGTCCGAAGCACGGTTAGTTGGTCTGCCACTAACTGAGTGTTCCCAAGCCCAACTATATCATTCAACGCCGTCCGCAATTGATAATGAACTTTCTGCCAAACGCTCGCACGAATGTCATTTGCAATCTCTGACAGAAGTGCCGCATTCGGTGGTTGCTGATTGTTATTACGAATTGAGGAGTAAAGCTTCTCGGCACGAAAGGTCTTCGCAATTAGAATTCGCAGCCGTGCATTTAAAGGATTTTTTTCGCTCATCCTAATTCACTTTAATCACAACCCAGTGGCATCTAAAAAAGCTGAGATAACAGCTTACTAAGACATCTAATTATTCTCTTAGCTGTCGCTAGCTAGCTAGTCAAATAAAGAACCTACGCTCGTCTAAGGAGTCTCATAATAGTTCTTGATACATCTCGATGGGCGCGTGCACGGAAGTTGCAAGAATTGCAAGAATTGATTGGGTAATTAATTGGTAGAGCTGAAACACGGATGAGTATAGATGGTAACTTCAATTTTGATTAGTTGAAGCAATGCATGATCGATCATATGTTAACCAGACCCACTCTTTTGATTACCTTGTTGCTATTCGATTTAAGCGCCTTCCCGGAATTTATGGAGGGCCGGTCATCAGGCGATTGAATTAGTAGTAATTTCTGAGTGTTATAATTCCGACCTATAATTAGTGAATCATATGTTGCAATTTATTGGATTAGGAATATATACAGTTCAGCCGATATTAATGACTGAGAAAGTGGTTAAAAGATTTTAATAAAATTAAGTAGTTACGTAAGCCGTAGATGTTACTAGCAGATAGTAGTTCAGCTTCGAATAGAGATACCAAAGTGGTTGTAAGTAGCACCTCCCGGGTTTCATCCATTTCAGAGCATATTTCTGATTCCTCATTAATATCAAATACTTGGTATGACGGGCTAAAGCGCACTATCGACTTAGTTGGTGCGGCATTTCTTTTAGTTCTCCTAGCTCCCGTCATGGCAATTGTTATTCTAGCGGTGCGACTTACATCAAGTGGCCCTGCTGTTTATACACAGAAGCGCCTTACGGCCGGTGGTCGGGTGTTTACGATGTATAAATTTCGGTCAATGTTTGTTGATGCTGAAACTCGCACTGGGGCGGTTTGGGCTGCATCTGATGATCCCCGAGTCACCAAAGTCGGAAAGTTTCTAAGAGTTTCTCGCTTAGATGAACTTCCTCAACTCTTAAATGTGCTTATGGGCGACATGAGCCTCATTGGTCCCCGACCTGAGCGCCCTGAATTGGCGGAACAACTCGCAAAAGAGCTGCCCGATTTTAATCGGCGAATGGAAGTTAAGGCTGGACTGACGGGTCTTGCTCAAACTATGTCGGGCTATGCTTCCTCAGTTCGAAGTTACAGAAGAAAACTTGCACTTGATCTCATCTATATCAATAACCGCTGCCTAATGCTGGACTTAAAAATCGCCTTGAAGACGGTTTTAGTTATTCTGACAGGCTCGGGTGCACGATAATCTGCCCATCGTTCTTTACCTGACCTAATCAATTTCAATAGTTAAATTAGAGTTTGCAGCTTGGCGTGCAGCATCCAGCACTTTGATATTTCCCAACCCATTTTCCAGCGGAGAATTTGCGGAGCTTCGATTACGTACAATCTCAGCCATGCATTCAAGCTCGAGGACAAATTGGTTTGCAGGTGGGATTACAAGAGGCTGAGATTTCTCTCCGATTCGCTCCAATGAAATTCGCCCTGGTTTTGTTCTGGGAATGTTGTAGGCGTGTTCAACATGAATCTTACCAAGCGTGCCATAAATCGTAATGTGGCTTGCTCGAGGTAATTTTGTTCCGCAGGTGAGGTTTGCAACCACCCCGGTGGGGAAGCTTAGCTGGATGCTAGCGAATTCGTCTACGCTCGACTCTTCACCGATAACCCAGCTTCCGCTAACCCGTAAGGGTTCTTGTTCAAGATAAAACCTAGCGCTATCAATCGTGTAGCAGCCCACATCTAATAGTCCACCCCCACCCGCATCCTGCCGCAGGCGGATATTAGATAAATCTTCAAGAAAATAATGGCAGTGGGCCTCGAAAAGTCGAATTGTGCCAATTGCATTTTCGCGTAGTAGTCGTTTGACTTCACGATGCTGGGGATGAAAGCGATACATAAACGCTTCCCGGAGCAATAGCTTGCTGGCATCGGCAAGGTTTACTAGTTGATGCGCCCCTTTGGCTTCCAGAAATAACGGTTTTTCACAAAGGACATGTTTGCCGGCTAGTAGGGCCTTTTTAGACCAAATTTCATGAAGATGGTTTGGAAGCGCAATATAGACAACCTCGACCGAGGGATCTTCCAAAACTGATTCATAGTTGGAGAAAACTTTTAAGGTTGGAAAGGCAGAGTTTAATTCAGGGATTTTTTCTGGAGATGTTGTCCCTATAGCATGGAGCTCGCCAAGGCGAATGTCCTGGAATGCCTTGAGCATGATTTTCTGCACATGAGTGCCACAACCTAAGCAGCCAAACTTGACAGGAGTAAACGGAACTTCGCTCATAGGGCAGGAGTATAACATAGCAATAAAACATTTCCCCCCGAATTAGGACGTAGCCCAATCGAAATGTGGAATTTGTCAAGCGCCTCAGCCACAAATTTGAAAAAAAATTCTTTTGACAGAACAAAGCAGTTGGATTGATATACGCGTTCCCGCAGAGGGGAATAATTAGTTGGCAGAAGTTTCATCCAGGTTAAACTGGTGCTGCGCTTTTGTTCATAGGCTAGCAGATGAGTGTCATATGTTTTGCTTCGTTAAAGGGCGGCGTTGGTAAGACCTCGTTGTCGGTTAACGTAAGTCACGCCTTTGCGGAGAGGGACTGTCAAGTACTGTTGATAGATTTAGATCCCACTGGGCATGCAACTCGACTGTTTGCCAAAACCACAGCGAATTATGAATCAACCTTGGCTAGGCTGTTTTTAGCCCAGGAGTCGCTTAATGTTGATACCGATGCCGTAGTAGAACCTAACCCTGGTGTGATTACGCCCTGCCGTAAGCAGTTCGATGTTATTCCTGCGGGACCTGAGCTTAGGCATTTTCTTTGGGGTAAAGGTGCACGGTGTTTTGCCTCATTATTCGCTGAGTTAGTCGAGGAACTTAAAGATACATACGATCACATTATTATTGATACTCCCCCGGATTTTAACGTCCTCACGCGTAACGCCATCGCTGTATCGGATTTGGTGGTAGTGCCGATAGATTCAAGCGAGATGAGTATTTTTTGCTTAGAGGAGTTGGTCTCGAACGCATCCCATATACAGGGGCCTTCCTGGGCGATTGTCAGGTCAATGGTTAGTCGTGGAGCCAAGCGAGTTCAGCAACTCGCCACAAATAGGCTAGAGGCAAACCTAAGTCTGTCAGATGCACGTTCACTCGAAGATGATGACTCATTTGAGGAAGAAGCCGCGGCTGAGGATATTAGTGGGCTATTTGACGTCCTACGTGACCAGGAAGTAAAGGGCCATGGAATATCCGCTTCAACTATTCCTGATGAACAACCACAAGAGAGTCCAATTTACCTTCTGAATGCAATCGTATATCGAACAGAGCTCCAGAACCGCTTAACCTTTCTTGGAAGGACCGCATTTGACACAAAGGAGACGGCAAAGCTTGCTGAGCAGTACCTTGCTGTGGCTCGAGAACTTGAGCAATCACTTTCGCTCATAGCGGAATCAAAGAACCCTTCAGGACTCGAACCAGAGCGGGATCCAGAAGAGCGGGACGAAGACGAGGATTTGGATCGAGATTCGCTTCTTGATTTTGCGCAGGTTTCCAATTCGTATTGAGCGTAGTCATTGCTTTCCAGCCCCTAATCTAGCCTTTCACGAAAAACTGTGATTGGATGCGGCCGTAATGGCCACGTTCTGAACGATTGCAGTGCTGCCTGAATGAGTAATATTAAGTTCATTAAGATCCTTGCGCTAATACTAGCAATTTCAACTCTTGTGCTTGTTGGGTTAGGGGGATTTGTGCGTGCTACTGGCGCGGGCCTAGCATGTCCCGATTGGCCGCTCTGTTTTGGACGAGCCGTTCCCGAGCTTGAATATGGCGTCGCCCAAGAAGTAATTCATCGCTATCTCGGAGGAATTGTTAGTTTAGGAACTTTTTTACTAACCTATCTTGCCTTTCGAAACAGAATATCCTTTCCAAAGTTATGGAGACTCGCCGTTATCCTACTCGGCATTCTTGCGATTCAGGTGATATTAGGTGGCCTAACCGTGTTAATGAAGCTTAATCCGTTCATTGTCACCGCTCATTTAGCCTGCGGCACATTATTTTTCCAATTGATTGCTTTAACTGCAATAGAGAGAAGCAGCGCCAACCATCGGAGTCATTCTTCGATTGAGCCATCTCAACTTCCACTGCAACTCTTTCGACAGTCTCCGGAGAAATTGCGCCAAGCAGAAGGGCGGTATTCTAGTTTGGTTCTGATCTTGATAGTCATGACATACAGTCAGATTATTCTTGGTGGGTTCGTGGGAAGTAGTGGAGCAGCATTAGCATGTGATGGATTTCCGCTCTGTTCCGGAACAACCACCGCTATTTCATTAAATGGGCCTCAATTGATCCAATTGGGTCACCGCGTACTTGGAGTTTCACTTTTCCTATTAGCACTGTTTCTGTTTATAAAAGCCAGTAAGCTCCCAGCCCCAATACAAAATAGAAAGGGGCATCTCTTGGGTATATTGATTCTAATTGGGATACAAATCGCACTTGGGGTGGCAAATGTTTGGTATGCCGTTCCTGTGCCTGTTACAATCTTTCATTTGTTAGTTGCACAGATGATCCTATTAGGTTTCGCCTCGTTATATAAGGAGCTAACACCATCTACACGAGTATTTGTTGTTCCAAATAATAAAATGGCAGAGAGTTATTCCGAGTTACCGGTAATCGCTCGAAAAACTAGATAAGGTTTGGAAAGATGGAAACCATAAATGATTCGGCTAGAATTCAAGTAGCGCAAAGTGCTCAAACTATCAGGACTGTTTGGGCGTATTTGATGGATTTAGTTGATCTGACCAAGCCACGCATTCTTTTACTCCTTTTGATTTCGACATGCTGCCCAATGATACTAGCCTCAGCTGGAACGGTGCCAGCTAGGATAGTGGTTTTGACTTTAATCGGCGGGGCTCTACTTTCCGCCTCAGCCAGCGCCGTTAACTGTGTTTGGGATCGAGATATTGATGCGCTGATGAATCGGACAAAGAATCGGCCAATTGCGGCAGGAAGAGTGTCGCCAACAGCTGGAATTGTCTTTGCTTCTGTAATTGGGATGCTAGGTTTATTAACTTTGGCTGTTTACGTTAATCCCATGGCCGCTTTTATTGGACTCTTTGGCCATCTGTTTTATGTATTCGTTTATACTATCTGGCTAAAGCGTTCGACACCGCAGAATATAGTCATTGGAGGGGCCGCAGGGGCTATGCCCCCGTTAGTTGGTTGGGCGGCTGTTACAGGAGATATCAATCTTACAGCGCTATTATTGTTTCTTATAATTTTCCTTTGGACTCCCCCGCATTTTTGGGCATTAGCTCTGAATAAGAATTCCGATTATCAAAAGGCTGGTGTCCCAATGATGCCCTTGGTGCAAGGTGAAAAGGCAACACATATACAAATGTTTGCCTATGCACTCTCATTAATCCCTGTTTCGGTCCTACTCGTGATTGCAGATCCGAACTTAGGTTGGGTTTCAATGTTCGGTTTGCTCGTACTGGGAACTATTTTTGCTTTGAAGACTTACAAGTTGAAGTCAATCAACCCGCTACATGTCGAGGAAAAAACCAAACAGTCTTGGAACGTATTTGGCTTTTCCTTGATTTATTTAGCGCTATTCTTCGTTTTGCTAGTTGTAGATTCAACACTGCTTTAAAGTTTACAAACGAACCTGTTGATACCAAACATCACGTTGCCAAGGCATAAATCCCGCCTCAATGATGTGACGCTCAATAGTAGCGCTATCAATACAGAATGTAGTTCCCGCTGCGGAAACCACGTTTTCCTCAAACATTACCGAGCCAAAGTCGTCGGCACCATAATAGAGCGCAATCTGCCCCACGCTAGGTCCTTGCGTTACCCATGAACTTTGGATGTGTGTGATATTATCCAGGAACAAACGGGAAACCGCTTGAACACGAAGATACTCAAGCGATGAGGTGTCCCCCTTTTTTAGGTTAGTATTCTCTTCTTGAAACGGCCATGTGATAAATGCCGTAAAGCCACCTGTTTCATCCTGAAGTTGCCGTAGCTTGTTTAAGTGTAGAATGCGATCTTCCCAGGTTTCCTGAACACCAAACATCATTGTACAAGTTGAAATGAGCCCCAATCTATGGGCTACGCGATGGACATTTAACCATTCACGAGCCCCGGTTTTCAGTCTCGCAATCCTGTAACGAATTCGATCTACCAAAATTTCAGCACCCCCTCCCGGGAGCGAGCCGAGTCCAGCCCTCATTAACCTATTTAGGACCTCTTCCACTGAAAGGTTGGACACTTTAGTAATGTGCATAATCTCATCAGCTGAGAGTGCATGCAGGTTTACCGCATAGTTTTCTTTGATCCATCGAAACAAATCTTCGTAATACTCTATGCCTAATTCCGGGTTTAGACCTCCCTGTAAGAGAATCTGAATACCTCCAGCATCGATAGTTTCTTGAATCTTACGTCCGATTTCTTCCTTGGATAAGAGATACCCACCCTTATTATAAACATCCTTCTTTGGCGGTTCGTAGAATGCGCAGAAGCGGCAGTAAACATTACAGACGTTGGTATAGTTAATGTTTCGATCGACGATGTAAGAAACCGCCGGATGCTCAAAAAGCGCGCGTCGGCGAATATCTGCCGCCAGACCTAGATCAGTTAATGAGGCTTCAGTAGCCATGCGGATGGCCGAATCAACAGAAATTCGTCGACCGGAAGAGGAGTCAGACAAGATACGGTCAAGTGAGATTAACTGTAAACGCGGCGGGACCGGGCGCAGACGACCATTGGACGAGGCTGCAGTTAAGAAGGGCTCGAAGATATTAGTTAAAGAAAACGGCAAAAATCCATGGTTAGAAGCCAAGCGCTGAAACTCAACCATGCTTCTGCGCTCGTCTTCGCCAAGCCTGTAGAGAATACAGGAATTGACGTACTCTTCCGCCCGGTCTCTATTAAAGGCGTGCGCTTCGGCCCATTCCCTTGCAAGAATATCTCGGTGCTTAACGCCCAATGCAAATGTGTCAACAATTCCTGCTAACTTCTCCGTATCTAGCTGACTGAGCTTACCGGCCCAAACCGCGAAAACGAAAGGCAACCCCGTATGTCGGCGCCATAAATCGGCAAGGTCCCAAACGTAGGGGAAATTACCACGTTCGGCTAACGCCTCGTCACCAATCAGCAAGCCACCGGTTTTCCCCCCGACTCGGCTGGCTACCTCCAGCGGCTCAATTTTAGAAAATTTAATCGCCCCGACACGATCTGGTAAGAGCTCATTAAGAAGAACCCTAAGTAAAATGACTGAAGTCTGAGACGAGTAATCGAGAATTACATTCTCTAACTGTTCAATCGGAGAGTGGGATAGGAGAAGAACGCTCTCAACTGGCCCTGGAGAACCAATTCCAAACTCCAACATCTGATATCCGCCGTGAGCTAGGTACTCCGCAAGTGGAATACAAGCCAGGTCCACCTCTCCCTCTGATAACTTACGAGCGCACTCGCTGGGAGAGTTTTCAGAATAATCTACTCCCACGAGATCCGAAACCATGCGGTAGGGAGCGCTATTTAAATACGAGACATTTGCTATGCGGATGCTGTCCATGACTCCTCCAGCACCTCGTAGGTGGTTGTACGTTCGACGGGTATTCTGCCAATTGCGCGAATCTGACCTTTAAGCTCATCAACAGTAAGCGCATCAGGAGTTCTCGCCCCTGCCATGTGATATATTTTCTCCTCTACCACCGTGCCATCCATATCATTTGCGCCAAACCGCTGAGCAAGCTGTGCTGCTTTAATGCCGAGCATTACCCAGTAGGCCTTGATATGTGGAATGTTGTTGAGCAGGAGTCGGCTCACTGCAATCGTTCTAATGTCATCTGCCCCCGTTGGGGCACCAATTTTACCTAAACGATTATTCTCCGGATGATATGAAAGAGGGATAAAAGCCTGGAAACCCCCCGTCTCATTTTGTAAAGCTCTGAGCCTCAAAAGGTGATCGACCCTTTCCTCAAGCGTTTCAATGGTTCCGTAAAGCATTGTGCAATTAGATTTCAAACCAAGGTTATGTGCCGTGCGATGCACCTCAAGCCACCCCTCGGCATCAACTTTGTCCCGACAAAGCTTTTTCCGAGCCCTTGGGTGAAAAATCTCAGCACCGCCACCGGGAAGCGATCCTAACCCCGCAGCTACAAGCTCGGTGAGAACTTGCGCGTAGCTCATGCCAAACTTCTCAGCAAAGTAATGAATCTCTACTGCGGTGAAGGCCTTGATATGAAGATAGGGAAAATTATTAGCAATCAGTCGCAGCAGCCCTGTATAATAATCAAAGGGTAAATCAGGATTAAGTCCATTTACGATATGAATCTCCGTCATCCCAGGCTGATAGCGTTCCTTTATCCAGGAGAGAGCTTTCGCGTGGGACATCGTATATGCATTTGGCATCCCTTCTTCTAGCCTCGCAAACGAGCAGAAGACGCAGTCTGCCTCGCAGACATTAGTCGAATTCAAATGCAGATTTTTATTGAAATAAGTTACGTCGCCATGAAGCCGCTCACGAACGGAATTGGCAAGCTGTCCAATTCGGAGAATATCTGGATGTTGATAAAGAAATATTCCGTCTTCTAGATTTAGAGGCTCAGAGTTGAGGATTTTCTCCTCGATTCCCTTGAAATCTTTATTCATTTTATTCGTTCCACTTCCCAATCTCAATCAGCGCATCACCGTCCAATTCTTCCACGATACTCTCGAAGTGCTCAACCTTAGCAAATGCTTTATGCTGATTGATGATATCTGAAACCTGACTGAGCTTAAGCACTCCCAGGGCTTTGGCACTCTGACTATCAACCGCCGCAAATCCGATATCATTTGCACCAAATGCCAACGCAATGTGGCCCGCCTTTGGCCCCAAAATGGAAAAAGGAGCCCGAATACATTCAACCTCAGGAAGAAGCAATCTTCCAAGCGCAATGATTCGAAGTATCTCTAACCCCAAAACTCCACTCTTAAAACTCGTCGGAGTGTCCAACACGCTAGAGGCCCATGGGAACCAAACTTTGAAATGCTGAGAGGGCGAGAGGTCTGCCTTGATTTTGAGGATGGTCGCAACTGTCTGCGAAAGGTTGCCAGACTCGATCGACTGACCGACAGTTAAGTCAAACCCAAAGTCTGCAGCTTCAGCATGCACATTGAGGTCTCCACCACCTTCAATTTCACGAAATCCTGCAGCAAACAGAGTTTCGAGAAGTGCCGGCAGGGATTTTGTAGAACCATCATAGATTTCTAAAAGGGAAAGAACATCCAAAGTCGAGGGACCAAGTAGACTAAACTTGTGGTTTAACTTTCCTACCAGGGCATTAAACTCTTGGCACAGGGAGATAAAAGCATCGCCTGTAAAAGCTCCAGACCAGCTGTCAATTGCGATGCAAATAGGAGCCTGGATCTGCAATTTTTGATCGATTGCAGAAAGGCTCTCTAAACAAATATCCAACGCACCTCTTTGTCCATGAGCCTCAAGCAGTTTAGACAATGGCAGATAAAACACAGGGCGGAGGCGAATCTGCTCAGTAAAACCAAGAACCTTCCCCTGAATTTGTGTCAACTTTCCTAGAAGAGGTAGGCTTACTCCGCCCGCTAGATAACCAAGTTCTGCTTCTGTTAAATCTTGTTGTGTTGCCAGTTTGTGAGCAACGATTAGCAAATCTGCGTCCCGTAGGACACCGAAGCCGAATGCTCCAGCGGCCTCTTCAATGTGCCCAAGGTCTAGGTGCAGAGCCTCTGGAGTTAAATTCCGATCTACTATCGCTAGGTTTTGCTTAAACACTTCTTATTGCTCTCCAACGATTATCCCCCTCGCTTCCCCAACGCTTGGCTATATCAATTTCAAGCCCCATTTGATCAATGATTTTAAGAATTAAACCATCGACTAAATCAGAGATTGTCTTGGGTTGGTTATAAAAACCAGGCATCGCCGGGATTATTCCAACATTCATTTTAGAGAGCTTCAACATGTTTTCTAGATGTATTGCTGAGAGCGGAGTCTCTCGTGGGACGAGGATTAATTTACGGCCCTCCTTTATAACAACATCCGCGGCCCTATGAATGAGGTTTTCGCAAAGTCCATGCGAAATCGCAGCAAGTGTTCGCATACTACATGGAACAACAACCATGCCCGCCGTAAGGTACGAGCCGGAGGCAATAGTGGCGCCAATATTCTTGTTGTTATGGATAGTAACCCCGGGTGCGTCGAAACCAACTAATTCCTTGATTGTGAGATTAGTTGTAGAAACTTTTAATTCATCCTCTTCCCGCATAACTCGCAGAGCTGCGTCCGAAAGGATTACCTCAAGTTTAATTTCAGGAATATGCGATAGAAGTGCATGAAGTAAGCGACGACCATATATCGTGCCAGAGGCCCCAGTGAGCGCGATAATCCATGGTCTACTTGATTTTCTAAACTCGTCCATTAACTTCCCCCAAAAATTCTGTCGGCTTTGCCACTTTTTCCGAGTGTCCGAGATAAATATAAGCCACTCCACCAAAGAGAGGGATAAAGCGCAGCCCTTTAAACTCGGCATCCGCCATCAGTTGAAGGAATTTATCTCCCGCAGGGAACGTCGCAGATGTTTTGGGCAGATATTCATACGCACTACGGTTTCCTGTTAATACACCACCAATTATTGGAATCAGATAGCGACTATAGAGACGGTAAGCGAGAGAAAATCCTGGCAGTGTGGGTTGTCCAAACTCTAAAATTGCGACCTTTCCGTTAGGTTGAAGGACCCGCCTAATTTCTTTTAAAGCAGCCAATGGAGAATCCACATTACGGATTCCAAATCCGATAGTTGCGTAGTCAAAGCTGTTATCAGAAAATGGCAAGCTCTGAGCATCGCCCTGCATGAAGCTCAAATTGCTATTGATTTGCTTGGTTCTGGATTCAACCTTGGCCTCTGCAGCGCTCAACATATTAGCCGAGAAATCCAACCCCACAACTTCACCGCTTGGTCCTACCAGTTCGGCTGCAAGGAAGGCAAAGTCGCCTGTTCCAGTACAGATATCCACTAATTTTTCCCCGGAGGATACGCCGAGATAATTGAGAGCTTTTGCGCGCCACAGTCGATGGACGCCAAAGCTCAAGACGTCGTTCGTAATGTCGTATCGCGGCGCGATGTCCGAAAACATCTGCCGCACTTGTTCTGTCATAGCTACTAATTAAGCCCTGGGTTAACCGTGGCTAGTTCTATCACGGGGGCATTTTAGGGGCTAGTTTACCGAGGTAATCTCGGGCCAAGGCTTATGTATTTTTGTAAGGTCCTGACCTGATTACCGGTTTGGATTAATGGGCTCAGCGGAGGTGAAATATTTGTTTAGGGTATTTACCCTCTTACTCAATTAGCCCGTGTCTAAGCGCCGCCTGCACCAACTGTGCATTGCTGGTAACACCTAGTTTCTTCATTATATTCGCGCGATGGCTATCCACTGTGCGTGGGGATATATGCAATGCTTTGGCGACATCCCGATTCGGTCGGCCTTCGCTCAAAAGCTTCATAACTTCACGTTCGCGGCTTGTTAGAAGCGCCATTGGACTTCCTCCAACCTGGCCATCTTCCGTGCGATTTAGCACGGATCCGCACACACTTGGGCTGAGATATGTTTGCCCCTTTAGTAGTGAAAGAATGGCAAAACGTAGCTCCTCTGCTGAAGAGCTTTTGGGAACGAATCCCTTTGCTCCAGCGCGCATTGCCTCGCCCACGGAAAAATCATCATCTTTTGCTGAAAGAACAAGAATGCCTGGTTTACACTGAATCTTTTGTAAACGATTGATTGCCTCAAGGCCGCCAAGGTTTGGCATTGATAAATCGAGAATTACAACGTCAGGCACGTGCTTCTCTACCAGCGGCAGCAGTTCAAACCCATCACTAGCCTCTGCGACAACGCTCCAACCTTCGATGCTATTTAGAAGCGCTGTTAAGCCCGCTCTGAGAACTACGTGGTCATCAGCAAGAACTATTTTGACCATGGGACTGTTTCCTTTACTGCCAACAATTCAGATTAACTCATAAAATCTATCCGGATCCTATGTTGATTATCGGTATATAGAGGAGAGTTCTCGATATCTTTTTGAGGAAGGTGGGGAAGGTTGGTTCGGCTTTTGCAGTTACCCATATAGAGAAGCAGTAAGTTGGCGAAAGGACAGCAGATAAATCGTGGTAAGGATGCGGGCTAAATACTGGCCCGAACTAGATAAGTATCTAAGAATTATGCGTTTTAGTGCCAATAATAAGAGGCCCTAATTGAGACTGGTGGCAGGTTTGTTCGAATTTTTAATAGGTTTTTGCCGCCAAAGTCATGACTCAGAACAGCAGGGAATGGTCGGCAGATTGACGCCGTGCAGCTGATTCGGGGTTCAGGTCGGGAGACAAAATGGAGGTTTTAAAATGACTACCACACTAACTATGCAGAGCGTTGCCGACATTGGCTTCGTACTCCTCGTGATGTTTGTCTGTTTTAAATCCCTATTTGGTAGGGATTCTAAAATTGACTCGCGGGCGGAAAAGTGGGGCGAGGATATGCGGCAGCTTGAGTCCAGCTTACGCCAACTCATTCACGAGGCTAGCGCGGCTAGCGGGCATCTAGATCGGAGTTTACAGAAGCGACAGGCAGAGCTTCAAACATTGCTCACGAAACTCGAGATAGCACAGTCAAACCATGACTCGGCTTATTCAAGTCAGCTAAATACAGATATTAATCCTGAACGCACTCATTACTCTCTAGAAGATCCATCTGATAATGTTCAGGAAGATCTCCCAAATGATAGCTGGAGCACAAGTTCAAGATCTGTCAACAAGCTTGGTAGTCATCGGAGGGAACCGGCTAAAAAGGTCGCTCCGAAGATTGTGCGTCGGCTGGAGTCCACAGAAGTACTTACCCAAACGGCAAAACGCCGAGAGCGAATTTCTGAGCTCGAATCACTAATTGAATTAGAAGAGGACTCTTATACTCTTTATGGAGAGCGTGGAGTTAAGGCGAGCCCAAGCCAGAATATTCAGCTGAATAGAGCCCCGGCAAAACCAGGTAAAGGCTTAGCCACCGGCATCGAATTGATACCTCAGAAGGAAATTGCTGACGAATCTAAGCCACCCGCTGGCACGGACCCGGTGGCTTATAAGATTGCTCGCCGACTTTTGTTCGCAGGAAAGGAAATACATGTTGTCGCCCGTAAACTAGGTCTCGCGCTTTCTGAAGTGCGGGTAATTGACAAACTCTTGAGGGACGAGCTGGCAACTCGCGGTGAAGAGCATCTCATTCCAGCACGTGTATTTGGGAAGGCTGATGGAGATGATGCCGGGTTTGACAGCCAGGATGAGCAGCGCATGGAGCGCGAGGAATCGGATGAAATTGCAATTGAACGAGATAGCGCTCTGCTTTAAAGACGCTACGGTATTGAAATTATTTGATTTCAAGTTGTTTTACGGAGAAATAGGCAATGGATAGGGGAATGTACGTAGCGAGTTCGGGCGGACTGGTCAGCGCCCGACGTTTGGAGGTGGTTAGTAATAACCTCGCCAACGTCAGTACTGTCGGCTTTAAAGCTGAGCGGATTATCGCGCGTCAACAAGAGTTCTCCGATACGCTTGCTAGCCAGCTATCAAACACCACAGAGCGTGCGGCTAAAGACCATGAGCGAACTCCGGGAGTGGTTGATATCGCAACCTATACAGATTTTACCCCTGGCCCAATTGCAACAACGGGTAACCCCCTAGATGTGGCTCTAAATAAGCAGAATCAGTTCTTTGTAGTTGGTACTCCAGATGGTCCGGCTTATACCCGTGCGGGAAATTTCACAATGAACGCTGAGCGACAAATTGTGACTCAGGACGGGCTGCCAGTTCAAGGTGATGGAGGTCCTCTCGAACTTCCGCCCGGCAAAATCTCAATTTCCGGAGATGGCACAGTAGTTGTTGGTGGACAAACTATCGGCAGGCTGCAGGTGGTTGAGATTGATGAACTAGACAAGTTGAAGCGCACTGAGGGAGTTCGTTTCCAGCTACCTGGAGGCGGGCAGGCGACAGCGGCTGAGAAACCAGAAGTCGTTTCAGAGGCGGTTGAGATGCCAAACGTTTCAGTTGTTGATGCAATGGTCGAGATGATTACGGCCCAGAAAGGTTTTGAAGCTTATACCAAAACAATTAGAACAATTGACGAGCTAAATGATCGTGCGATTCGAAATGCCCGAGCAGGCGGCTAGTCAGAGCAAATAGAGGAAGGTTCTATATGATACGATCACTTTTTACTGCTGCTACGGGTATGATTGCTCAGCAGATGAATCTTGATGTGATTGCCAACAACTTGGCAAACGTTAACACACCTGGATTCAAGAAGAGCCGCGCCGATTTTCAAGATCTGATGTATCAGATCATTCAGGAGCCGGGAACGTCCGAGCAACAGGGAGTAAGTCCGAATGGTATCCAGCTCGGACTTGGTGTGCGCACAGCGTCTGTGGGGAAGATACATTCTCAGGGTGATTTCGAATCAACTTCAAATCCATTTGACGTGGCGATAGAAGGTGACGGATTTTTTCAAGTGGCGCTTCCAAATGGAGACCAAGTTTATACCCGTGGCGGCTCATTTAAACTAAATGAGAACGGAAATCTAACAACTGCGGACGGCTACGAGATTCAGCCTACAATTACAATCCCAGCGGATGCCATTGGAGTAACCATTTCAACTGACGGTATTGTTGAGGTTAAGCAGCCTGGGACCCCGACCCCAACGCAGGTCGGGCAGCTGCAGGTTGCACGCTTCCAAAATCCAGCCGGCATGAGAGCACGTGGTCGCAATCTCTTTGAAGAGACCGAATCATCAGGTGCTCCAACTTTAACTAATCCAGGTGACGATGGGTCTGGAACATTGGCCCAGGGTTTTCTGGAAAGTTCTAACGTAAGTGTCGTGGAAGAAATAGTGCAGATGGTTACTGGTCAAAGGGCCTATGAGGCTAACTCCAAGGTCATTCAGACAGCGGACCAACTTCTGTCGAACGCAATTAACGTTAAGAGATAAGTGGAGTAATTGAGGGATGAACTTTTCTGATCTTTATATGAAACTTGGGACCGCCATTATCGTGGGTCTGCTCTTAGTTGTGACTCCGGTTCAGGCCGAAAGGCGCCAAAGCCGACCAACAGTACAGGTCTATCCACAGGCGACAGTCAGCGGTGATAAAATTCTACTTAAGGACATTGCAAAAATTCGTTCTAGCGAGCCCGAGTTTAAGGAACTAACGAATAAGTTGGAAAACATTGTTATTAGCGAATCACCTGCACCGAAAACTCGAACTTCGATTCTCGGGCCAAAGGTCTTAGAAGCCATTGAAAGCGCCGGCATTCCGCTAGATACATTTGGCTATTCAATACCTAAGATTGTTTTTGTTGAGCGAGCTGGTCGGACATTAGAAAACGAAGAGATCCTTGCTGCGGTTCGAGGCGCAATCACAGGTGATGCTGCTTTGGATCTGCAAGTTCGTGAGATTGTTTATTCCAATGATCAAATAATTCCTAATGGTGCAACGGAGTTTAAGGTCGAAAAGCTCGGAACATCTGCTGCTGGAAAGTTGCCCCTGAGAATTGAGGTTTATGTAGATAAACTTCCCGCCGCACGTTTTATGGCTACAGCGTTGGTGGATGACTGGCGCGAGGTGCCGGTTCTTAGCCGGGCGCTTGAACGGGGAATGCTAATTGGACCTCAGGATATCGAACTTGTGCGACTCAACCTTCTCAAACAGCCTACTGACGTTGTCGGTAACGCTGATGAACTGATAGGGCGCCGGGCCAAATCCCGCTTAGCGGCTGGAGAAACTATTCGTCGTGCGCTTGTTGATCTCCCACCAGTAGTTGAGAAGGGCCGGGTCGTGGCGATTTCCTATCGTAGTGGCGGTTTGTATGCGACGGCGACAGGAGTTGCCCTGGCGGACGGCCTTACGGGCGATGAAATTCCCGTTAAGAACGAAAGCTCGCAAAAGATTCTGAAAGCGCGAATCTTGAATCCATCAGAGGTAGAGGTTAAGGCTCAATGATAAATAAGCAACTAAGATTAATCTCATGCGGAACGTTTTTAGTAGTCGGCGCTATTGGATGTTCGGATGGACTCTACGAGCCCGATTTGAGCCCTAGACTAGTGCCAGCCGAAGAGTTTAGTAATTCTGTTCGTGCGGGCAAGGGAAAGGATTTCTCGATTTTTCGCACTGTGCGTTCGACACATGAAGCGGCCGAACGAGGCCAGCTAATGAACCCTACGACTCCAGCGGTAATGGTCGCAGGAGCTGGCGCTGCAGAACTAAAGTTTGTCGGGGACCCGAAACTTACCTCCAAAGGTTTTACATTAAAGAAAACTATGGGTGCGCAACCGACAGCGGAAGAGTTGCAGGCAATGTCTGCGCCTCCACAACCCGAATTGGCGCCAGCCAGCTATCAAGAGAAAGGCGAGCTTCCTGGGCCACCTCCTGGAAGCGCTGCCCCATATTATCAGGGACAGATGACAGACAATCCCTCGCTTTGGCCGGATGAGGGTCAAGGGTCTTCTCTGTTTCGCGATTTTCGTGCTTTTGAGCCTATGGATATCGTAACCATTATTATCAATGAGAAATCCGAGGGAAATAAGAAAGCAGATACTGATACAGAATCCAAGTTCTCATTAATTGCTGCAATTAAGAGCTTCTTTGGTTTAGAGACCAAGAGTTGGGCCTCCAATAACGCTGGGTTGGATCCCTCATCAATGATTGATGCAACAACCAACACTAAATTTGAAGGCACAGCGGAGACTAAGCGCTCAGGGACTCTTAAGGGGAAATTATCAGCAGTTATTATGGAAGTCCTGCCTAACGGTGTGTTGCGAGTAGAAGGCACTAAGATTATGGCGGTTAATAACGAAGAAGAGATCATGGTAGTCAGTGGTCTTATCCGCAATCGCGATATCGATGCTGTCAACCAGGTTGACTCCAGTCGAATTGCAAACATGCGGGTTGATTTTTACGGCCGTGGTGTAATGGCTGAGCATCAGAGCCCAGGCTGGGGTGCTCGGATATTTGAATATATCTGGCCGTTCTAATTGTCAGTTTTCTTGCAGTTGGGTTTTTAGAAGGATTTACGAAACATGAATCGCATAATTGCCGGGCTAATAATCTCATCCCTCGTCTGCTTTGCTCCACTTAGAGCAGAAGCAGCACGACTGAAGGACATAGCGGACATTGAAGGGGTTCGAGGAAACCAACTTTTAGGTTACGGTGTGGTGGTTGGATTAAAGGGAACTGGCGACAAGAAAGGAACTCAGTTTACCAGCCAAAGCGTAACCAACCTTTTGGAGAGACTCGGCGTGCGAGTGGACCCCAAGGATTTGAAACTTGCAAACGTCGCTGCGGTGGTTGCGACGGCGGATCTGCCGCCTTTTTCTCGCCCCGGCTCTAAGATTGATGTGACCCTATCCTCAATTGGTGACGCATCGACGTTGCAGGGCGGAATTTTGCTCATGACTCCGCTCAAGGGAGCGGATGCAAAGGTCTACGCTGTAGCCCAAGGGTCTGTTTCCATTGGCGGCTTTAGTGTCGAAGAGGGAGGGGATACTGCGCAGAAAAATCACCCGACAGTTGGTAGGATTGCGCTTGGCGCGACGGTAGAGAAGTCTATCCCATTTGACATGTTTGCCGCTGGGCAGGTCAGAGTAATTCTCAGACAGCCTGATTTTATTACTATTACGCGAGTCCAAGACGCGATTAATGGCATGATTGGAGCCGGCCGCTCTAAAGCGATTGATAGTGCCAGCGTAGTTGTTCCATTAGATGAAATGATGGGTCAGGCCCCAGTGCAGTTAATAGCCAGACTAGAGGAGCTTTCTATCGACCCGGATGTACCAGCGCGAGTGGTTGTAAATGAACGCACGGGTACTATTATCATGGGTGAGAATGTCAGAGTATCAACTGTGGCCTTGGCTCATGGAAATCTTAACATTTCAATTAGGCAAGAGACCCAGGTATCGCAACCAAACGCCTTAGCCGCTGGAGAGACAGCTGTGGTTAACAACACAGATGTTCAAGTCGGTGAAGAGGGCGGTCAACTTACGCTAGTGGATGCGACAGTCAGTCTTGGAGATGTAGTAAAGGCCCTAAATGGCTTGGGTGCGACCCCTAGAGATTTGATAGCCATCTTCCAAGCAATGCAGCGCGCAGGAGCACTTCAGGCTGAATTGGTTGTGATGTAGTGCTTAAAGGAGCTACAGATTTATGTCTAAAATAGAGTCACTTAAATCGCTAGATCCCTCGATTGGGGCCGCCTTAACTCAGAGTTCGGTTGCTACCGATAAGGCAAAAGCACTGGCAGGGCAGGAGATTAAGTCAGAAAAGGAGCTAGATAAGGCGGCTTCTGGATTTGAGGCACTACTTTTGCATGAAATGCTAAAGTCGATGTGGGCAACGATTGATACTACGGGGCTGCTGGGGGAGGAAAGCAATCAATCCCAAATTTATAGGGATATGCTTAACCAGGCAATGTCGGACTCGATTTCCGAAGGGCGTGGAATTGGTGTGAAAGATTTCGTAAAGCGCGAAATCTCATCCCAACGACAAGCATCTAAGAAGTAAGGGATTGGTTCAAGATTTACACGGAATTAGTATCAAATCCAGATATCTTTAAAGTTTAAGGCCGCCTACGTCGATAGTTGCACTCGAAGGTGTAGAGTTCGTCAAGGACTGCCAGGTTGTTAAAGCTAAGGATAGCTCTCGATTAGATCCTTCTTCGTGCGTTGTTGATCATTTAAATTCTATTCGAAGGAGTTGAGTAGCGATGAGAATATCCGATATTTTCAAACAGCAGACCGTTTCTGAATCAGGCCGTGCCAAGGCTAACCAAAACCCGTACGCCAAAAGTCAAAGCAACGAAGCAGGGAATGAACCCGGTGAGGATCGAGTAAGTATCTCGTCTCTCTCTAAGCAGCTTTCTCAGGTCTCACAAATCGTTTCTGACGACGATTCGCAGCGTAGGGGCCGAGTGCAGGAACTTAAAGCAAAAGTCGAATCTGGCGAATATCAGATTGATTCGAACTCTATTGCTCAATCGATAGTTTCTTTTGCAAAGGATGATCGGGAGTAATAATCCCTGTTCCTGTCGGCATTCGTCTTGCATCTAAAGCTTATGAAACCAAGTTTCTAAGGGGTGTGGACCATGGCAGACTATCGTTTACTTCTAAAGCTTTTACAGAAAGAACTCGGCAAGCAAGAGAAGCTCCTGGAGCTCCTTACAAAGGAGCGTGTAGCGATTGTTAAGCTAAACCAGGAGCAGCTCAACGAATTACGAACTCAAAAAGAGCGAATTTTTTCTGAGGCTCACGAAGTAGAGGTTGAACGAAGTTCAATTATTGCCGAACTAAGCTTGTCCTGGAACAAGAATGCGGGGAGGGCGGACAAGAAGACACCCATCAAATTCTCTGAAATAATCGAGCATTGCCCTGATAATCAGACTAAACGCGAACTCAAGAAAGTTGGCGAGGATTTGAAAGCAGCGGCTTCTAATACCCAAGAATTAAACGAACATAATTCCCAGTTGATCAAACAAACCTTGGGGATTATTGCGACGACGATTTCCATTATGCGATCAACTCCAGCCACTGGGTTGCCATCATACGGCAGCACCGGTCAGCTGACGGGCGAAGACGATAAGAATTTTATTCGTCGCTCAGGTGCTGTAAGCCGCGAAGCCTAATATAACCGCTAGGTTAAAACTTACCTTAAACAGGCAAAATTGACCTGGCGGTTTAGGTTCTGATTTCAATCAAGCCCCCTACCCTCGTTAACATACTAAAGTCACTTCAGTTTTTACCACTCATTCCCAGGCTTAAATAGCACGCTTCTTGCGATGATCGCCTTGGCACCTAAATTCTATAGGGATCGGTTGTGTTAGAGAGGGGATTGTATGGCTGGCGGAATTAACGGACTACTTAACATCGCAAATAGTTCTCTGCAGACGCAGACGCAGGCTATTCGAGTACTCGGATCTAATATCGCCAATGTTAATACACCCGGCTACTCCCGTAGAAAACCAGAGATCAATTCTCTTACTCCCCAGGGCCCGCAAGAAGCAGCGCTAGGGACAGGTGTAGAACTTTCCCGAGTATCTCAACTTGTAGATCAGTTTGTTAATGCTAATTTACGCGGAAAGATGAGTGACAGTGCCAAAGCTGATGCACGAGCTTTGCTCTTAGGAAGGGCAGAAAGTTCATTCTCCCTTGATTCTGATGTTGGGCAAATTGGAGTTGCTCTCTCGGAGTTCTTCGGCGCTCTTGATGATTTGGCTCTAAACCCTCAGAGCATTCCTCTTCGGTCCAAAGTGCTTGAATCTGGTCAAAAGCTGGTTGCAACTATCAGTTCTTCCTTTAATAACATAGCGGAGCTTCAGCGCGAAGCTGACACACGGCTGGGAACCGCGGTGACTGAGGTTAATCGCCTAACAGCGCAAATCGCAGATATTAATAAAAAGATTGCGGCAACCGAGGTTGGCGACCAAGAACACCTAACTTTAAGAGATCAACGAGGGGTCGCGCTGCAAGACCTGGCAAAGCTTATTTCGTTTACAACAATAGAAGACAGTCAGGGAAGGGTAAGTGTCTCACTGGCGGACGGATTTGGATTAGTAACCGGCGAAAGGTCTAGAAGTTTAGAAATGACAGCAGCTCCGACCTTTGCGCCAGTTGGTGGCTACCCTCCAGGAATGGACGGGAGTGCGCTCAGGCATATCGTTTTTGACTTCGATCCAACTGCTGGAACCTCCCATGCTGATTATACTTCTGTATTGGCAGCTGGCTCCGGAGAAATTGCGGGACTTCTAACGGCCCGTGGTGTGCAGTCAGACCTTGATAACGACCCATTTGATGCGGTAGGTGATTTAGTCTCAATCGGCTCTAGGGTTGAGGCTATTGCTCAGGTACTTCTGACCTCGTTCAACATGACATATCTTGGAACGACCGACGAAGACACAACTACACCAGCCTACTTTGACCCAAATTCAGGCGGTCTTAACACCTTCGGCCCCGTTACGAACAATCCAGATGGGAGCATCTTCTCGCTCTTTACCTTTACTGGGGCGAATGCCGCATCGGACGCAGATGCTGACGGGCAACCGGAACTAACCGACTTATCGGCGGTGGGCTTTGCAAGTTATGCTTCGAGATTACAGTTTGCAGTACCTAACGAGGAATCTCTAGCTGCAGCAATCGATTTTGATCCAATAGATGGCAGCATTTTATTCTTACCTGGAGACGGCACCAACGCCGCTCGAGTGGCTGCGCTTCGTAATACCTTACATGTTGTCTCTGTGGGAAATTATAGCTCGAGTGGAATTACGATAGAAGATATTTACAACGAAACCGTTGTCGCCGTGGGCGGGATGGCAGATCGTGCTAATGACGACCTGAAATTAGCGCAGGATAAAGAGGCTGCAACCTTGGAACTGCAACAGTCAATTTCTGGCGTTAATATTGACGAGGAATTTGCAAAACTAATCGCCTTTCAGCGAGCCTTTGAGGCTTCGGCGCGAATGATTCGGACTGGTGATGATTTACTTGGTCAGATTATGCAACTTGTTGGGTAGAAGGTATGACTCTCAGAATTTCGACTAATCAGGCTACTTCCGCTTTCATTGACCAAATGTTTCGTCAGCGGCAACAGCTGACTGACGTACAGAATGAAATCTCAACTGGAGTTAAGGTTTCTAAGCCTAGCGATGATCCGGCTAGCGCGGGCTCAATTGCAGAATATCAGTCGGCACTAACCAGAATCCAGCGTCATCAGGACAGAATTTCCCAGGGGACTGGACTTTTGCAGGTTCAGGAGTCTGCGCTTCAAGAGGCTAATAACCTTCTTGTTCGGGCTAAAGAATTGGCCGCTCAAGGAGCGAACGAAACTCTCTCATCAGAGCAGAGAGCGCAAATGTCCGTAGAAGTTTTTGGAATTAGAGATGCACTAGTTAATCTCGCCAATACTCGTTATCAGACGTCGTATGTCTGGGGCGGAATTGACTCTGACGATCCGCCTTTTGGTCGCAGTGTGCCATTAACGTACCCCGATCCGAATCTTACGAATCCAAACGATCCGGCCGGAATTCGCTACGACTATGACGGCGTAGCCCCCGTAACTCCCTCGTCCGTTAGAGTGAACGATAGCACAACAGTGCGCCTTCAAACCGATGGTGCGGCCGTTTGGCTGAACGCCATAGCTGGCGTAGAGAGATTAGGGCGTGCTCTTGCCGGGTACGACACCACGCCAGTTGCTGATACCACAACACCAACCCCCGCGACTTTCATTCCGGATGGCGGTGGATTAGCACTGACCCTTCCTGCCCAATATGATGCGCAAACGAGCCTTATTATCGGGGCCATGGATATTATCGACTACGCCCGGACAAATGATATCATTCGAGAGCAAACTAGTCTGGGGTCGAGGGTGAACAACCTCGAGCAGGCAGACTCTGTGCTGTCAACTATCAAATCCGAAATCGATCAGTCGCGCTCCACATTACAGGATACCGACGTCGCTGAAGCTGCGGCCCGATTCTCCAATTTGCAGTTGGCTCTCCAGGGACTATACGCATCCGGAACCCAGATTAACCGACTTTCCCTCCTAGACTTCCTCTAAAATGGAACCCTTCGCTATTGGCGGACTCAGTGCAGCTTTTTTCCAGATGAAGCATTAGTTTGGGGATCAATAATTGCCGTTTCGGCAGTGGTTAATATATGTTACCTTTCTGATGTGATTTTCTCAGGGACGAGGAAGTCTGGGCAGATGATGCCGAGGATTTTCTCATGGATATAATTCGAGTATAGCTGTATTCAAGCATGCTAGTGCTCGAAGTTGTGCTATTCACTGAGTTAGTTTTAGCAATCTGCCACTGGAGTTTTAAATGCTCGTACTGACAAGAAAACCTGGCCAAAGCGTATATATCGGCGACGATATCAAAATTACGCTTAAGGAAATTAAGGGTAACCAGGTACGGCTCGGCATAGAGGCTCCCGGGTCGGTAAGAATCTTTAGGGAGGAGATTTACCTTCAGATTCTCGAGGAAAATAAATCAGCTGCAGCACTGTCTGAGGGGACGGCGCCCGATTTAGGAGATGTTGCAAACGCCTGGAAGGATAAGAAGCCAGGAACGATCACTAAGTTAGCGAAAGTTAAGCACAGCGCGCGGGACGAGGAAGAGTAAGGGAAATTAAGGTAGCTAATGTCTGGCGATAATAATCCAACGGGCTCACTCAAGATTCCCACCACCAGATTTGGTGAGCTGGAGGTCCCGCAGAAATCTGTAATCACGATTGTTGGTGGAATTATTGGTTTTCCTAATTTCACACGCTACGTCATGCTAGATTACAACCCACCGTTTTCTTGGCTGCAGAGCGTTGATAATTCAAGTTTAGCCTTTGTTGTAGTTAATGCCGGTGAATTCGGCGAAAACTATACTTTTAGCTTGCCAGTTGGCGACACCGAGATTGGCCTAAAAGAGGACACAGATGTGGCGATAGTGAATTTGGTATCAGTGCGACCTGACCCCACAATGACAACGGTAAATCTAAAAGCCCCTGTAGTTGTGAATCTTGAAAACATGCGCGGTCGCCAGATCATCTTGGACGATCCACGCTATCCGACCCGACTTCCGCTGTGGTCTGGAGAGGACGAAAAGAAGTAACTTTTCATCCTTAGGAAAAAACCGAACTCTGTTCGGAAAACATCTTAGCAATATCCTCTAACAGAGCAGCATTCCCGGCTTCATCGAGACCAATATAAGCGGTAGCCTTAACAAAGGCCTCTTCTTGTTCCGGGTATCCCTTAAAATGACCGTGGCCAAGCTTATGCGCGAAAAGATTCGCTGCCTGAATAATCGCTGTTTTTTCATCCAACGGATTATCTAACGGACCTTCCAAAGGGTCGTGATGGTGTAATATCACCTGGCATGTCTCAGGAGAAAAATTCCATTTTTTTGCGACCAGGGCACCGATTAGCGGATGTGCAAAGCCGAGTAGTTCCTGCTCGACTTCAACAAACGACTTCCCCTTCTTGGTTAGATCAGCAACCTTCTTATAGTCATCCGGAAGCTGTCTAACGAGAACAATTTTGCCGAGATCGTGAAGAAGTCCTAAGAGAAAAGCCTCGTCTAAATATGGCTTCCTGATTCGTTGACAAATTAGATAAGCCGACATCGCGGTGCAGGTGGAATTTTCCCAAATAGTTCTCTCCAGCGGACCATAAGAACGATTAAGCTGTCGTAATGTCGCTGCAACGATAATACCTTTTAAAGCCTTAAAGCCGATAATCATGATTGCTTGATTTAGCGTTGTAATCTCGCGCTGAAATGAAAACATTGCTGAATTTGCAATTTTCAAAACTCGAGCTGCTAGAGCTGTATCTTTGCCGAGCAAATCTGTTAGCTTTCCAGCAGTGGTGTCGGGGTCCTCAACAAGTGCAATTGCTTGCGATGCGACATGTGGAAGCGGAGGTAGATCGCCCACCCAAGCAACTATTTCAGTCCAATCCTTTCCCGGCGAAAGTCGTCCTGTGAACTCATCTGGCGCCGTAGAAGAAGTATCGGTCATAAGAATCCTCGCTGCGTTTACTTTAAAAGAACAATGGTCAGCAGTTTATCCCAAATAATAGGGACTACAACAAAAACCTGCCTATCCAATATCGGCAGATCCTTCATTATCCATATGTAGTCAGAAGACTTAGAGATGATTACGGCCGATTTTTGGAAAAGATAAACGGCTCAAGTGCAATTCTTGGCATTCCGATAGCCACAGTATAGGGCGGTCCACTGAGGAAGAGACAAAATATCGCCAAAAGTTTAGTGATTTTAGTAGGTTAATAATATTTTCGGCTCCTATTGCCAGCCCAAGAATTAGCTCTAAGCCAGGGTTTTCGGGTTGCCAGGAGTCCAATAGGAGCGATTTTAGGCGATGAGTGAAGAATACGAAACTATCATCGATGACGACCGCGGAATGATAATCCTAGAAGGCGATTTCGATAATGAACAGGCAGGAGAGCTCTATCGCCGCGCCTTCAACAAGATATTCGATCGCGGTCATCGCACTGTGATTCTCGATTTCTCAAACGTGCAAATAATCAACTCCTATGGCATCGGAAAAATCCTGATGACCTATAAACGGCTAAAAGCCGAGGGGGGAGTTATGAAGGTGCGCCCACTATCAGGGTTTGTGAGAGAGACGTTTGAACTATTAATGCTCGACACGCTTTTTCCTGTTGATCAACCAGTGACGGTTTAATCAACACTAACCGCTAAATCGGTTAGTGAAAGTTGTCGAAACAAGGATGTTCGATTCTGTTTTTAAATTTGAGGTTGAAATGCCGATTAAGTTCCGTCTAAAAGGCTTAGCCGAAACCTTTGTTGAAAAATTACATTGCCCAGATTGTGGCCATGACGGCGGAGAGGAGGGGGATCAGGCGTTTCGCACCGATCTTTCCCGGGTAACTTTTGATGGCATTATTGTCGTTATTCAATGCGGGGTATGCGGCCATATCTTTGTCCCAGATGGACAAAAGCTCGGTGTCATCAATTCGCAACGACTTCGCACCGCTGTTGAGAAAGACAGCGAAAATACCGGCCTGCCAATCTACCCAGGAATACGCGATGTGCGGCTAGAGGTCGAGAAACTAAACGCGTCTAAACAACACGGCTCGCACTAATTAAAAGTGTGCAAATATCACACTTTTAATTAGTGCAGTACTACCAGACCACTATTTAAATTTATTAACTTAGCGAAGGTTGGCTAGCTTTAGGCCAGAGTCGCGTAGAGTTGCGCTTAAGCCCTTCTTGTCGATTGTGCGTAGCACGCGGCTTGATACCTTCACACGAACCCACTTGCCTGTCTCGGAATCAAACAGCCGTTTCTGGTGAAGATTCGCATTGGAAATCTTATTGGTCTTATTATTCGCGTGACTAACTTTATGTCCGCGCAGACGGCCTTTTTGTGTAATTGAGCACTTTCTAGACATGATCCAAACCCAAAAATCGAATATTGACGATACGTTGAGAGCCACCGCTTATAGCAAAATTAAATTTTCCTAGCAAAAGGCTATGTCAGAACCGGGATCTATGAGTAAAACTAGCTATGTTTATAGGATCTTAGAGCTAATCTTGAAATCTAGCCCATTGGATATTGAATTGTCCCGGGACTAATAGAACTCAATAATGCGAATATTGGAACGGCGGTTTATGACCGGTCCCTGAGTTGCCACTACGGCCCTCATCCAGCGGGTCACGCTTGGCATCACAACCCGCGCGTAGATACTAAACTCGCTGCTCGTCACTTTAGTCCTCTCTTTGAGCTGCGTATCGCCCTCAACTAATGTTGTGAGAATTTCATTTGTAATAGGAAGATTCGCTCTCTGCTGAATCATCTCCAAAGCCTGATTCTCAGGGAACCCTAGGGCGATTAACACCTCTAATGGTGCTGTATTAATATTAATCCGCGCAGAACTTGCGCTAAAGGTGTTCTGTGAAACACGGACATATGGTGCAATTCTCGCGATACGCTCCATTGTAATGCCAGGTACAAGTAACAACTCTGTTAACGACTTAAGCGGTCGGTTTAGAAACACCCCCTTATCTGCGCTCGACTCAATACCTTCGCCATTAAAAAGTGCACTGCGATATGAATCCCCATCACGGTCAATAAAATCACTAAGGACTGCAACCTGATCGTTCGCTGCAAATCCTGTATTCCCTAGCGTTCGAGCCTCAGAGGCATCGTATTGCTCCCGTTGAAACCCGGCTCGCTGGAAAAGTTCACTGAGAGAGCTTTTCCAAAACAATTCCGCTTGTTCAGCAGGAGTCGGTCCGCTCGGCCCTGGTCCCGTTGGTGACTCTGGCTGAAGAGATCCAAACGGAGTCTGGCCCGCGGATGGCGGTGGCGCAATGGCGTTTAAGTCAATCTTCCCATCTTCATCCACTATCATTAGCCTGGGAGTGCCGAGAAACCCGGAAATCGGAAGTGATTGAGTGGCAGCAACTAAGGCCCACGGCTCTCCTAACCAGTCCTCCTGAATACCCTCAAGCTTTGGAGCTTCAACTAACAAACGCCCCAAATTCAAAGCGGACTTCAGCATATACTCGGCCTGTAGTCCTTCGCTGAAGCGACGAGACATGCGCTGGTCAAACCGGGTTGTAGCACCTAGTTCGAATACGAGAATGGTGGCCAGAGCGATGACAAATACTGTCATAATTAGGGCTAAGCCTCGCTCGTCATCAATTTGGCATTTAAGCATAGTTCTTTTCACCATGCGCCACATACTAATCGAATTAGAGAGCTGAGAGAAAATAATATTTGAGTCAGGACAGGGACAAACTGGAGGGGAAGAAGGCCCGAATCCGTGGCCCTTCTACGAATCTAAGCGGTCTTAAGACAACATCAACTCCTTCTCTGGGGCACTGAAATTTGGCTGCATTCCAGCTACGATTTCACGGGCATCATCACGAATCATAGCGGACAAGCCGTTAATTAACTTCACGTGTCGGGCTACTTCGTCCCAGTTTCCAACCTTAGCGTAACCACAAAGCGCAGTTGCTAAAGATTTCTGCTTATCCAGTATGTTCTGGTAGCCATCAATGCGCTCAAGTATCTCCTTTGGAGGCTCCGGCTTGTCTCCCAATGCCCGCTTTGCCGAGCCAATTGCGCGCTCCAGGTCCTTAAAAGAATCGAACAGACGATCGATTACAAGTTGTTGTAACATTAGTTTCTCCCGATTAGTTAGCTTTGCTCTAAACCCAAAGTAAAAAATAAAAACCCAAAGTAATAACTTGAGAACTGGCGAATTCTCGTTCGTCACAACTCACAACTTTTACTTCTTACTACTACTGCTTTGCGGTCGAATGACCTAAGACATGCTGTATCCCTGATACAACTGGGGTTGGCCGCGAAATTCTCATCCAAGATCCATCCGAACAGCAACGATGGGAGGTGTGAGATACTACTTAATCAGCAAGCCACATCAACAAGTCTGATGATCTTTGTAAGCAAATGCCCTGCCAAAATTTAGTCAGTGCAAGCCCTCGAATTGAGGTGGCCAGAATAAACCATATGTAGGTTTAGCGGACAATGACACAGGTGAGTTTGGCGATGAAATACTAGAAAAAGCAGCCAATTCGGCACATTAGAGCCAACTGTCGGAATTCATTCAATCTGTCTGCATTTCGGGCAGCAAAGTCGCTGTGTTAGCGCCTATTTAATTAATAAAGGCTGCCTACCTGAGAAGTCCGAGTTTGGCCTTCACCTCCTGCGGGACAGCTAGCCAACTCTTAAGCGCGGCAGGCCTTTCGGACAGTTTGGCGATGAGTGGCTCTACCTCTGTCACCGGAACAACGCTTCCGCTATCGAGCAGCACAAGCGGCGGCTCTTCAAGCTTTCCGCGGTGCTTATCAAAGTCATGCACAATGTTTACGTAATATTTGGGATCGAATCCTAGACTACGAGCAACATCTTGGGTCTTAGAAATAAGCGCCTCGTCGTACTTTATAACCCCTGCCCCTGTTGTCTCAGCAGATAGGCGAACGGTCTTCAATAATCTACGATCTCTAAGTCGGATTGAAAGGTCCTTAAGGACCGGATCGATACAGTTGCACCAATGATCAATGTGATAGCGCCACCAACTTTCCGTCATGTGGAATATCTGCTCCAGCTCCATATTCTGAGCATAGTTCGGTGCGATAATAGCTGAAATCATCGCCTCGTCGGCAAAAATATCCAACGTCTTAAATTGCTCCCTGGCTGTCGCAAAAGTTAGCTTTGCACGTTCAACCTGATTTCCTGCCCCCAAAATATCCCGCAGCCGAATGACAATGTTCTGCGTCAAAGCATCCACAGATTGAAGGACTCGATGTTGATAAACCTGTCGATACATTGAGTCGCGAGCGACAAAGAAATGAGTGAGCGCATCCAGTCTATTCTCTAGAAGCACCAGCTCACCTGAGGAAGTTAGCCGAAAGGAATCTATTAGCGCCGAAACGTTATATCTTCCGTAAGAGACGCTACACATCGCGCTATCAACAATCGCCCAGTTCCCCCGGTCCGCATTCCATCCCCCTCCAGAGATAATTGCCTTGGTCCAGTTTGGGAGAGATTCGTCGTCGAGGAGAATTTTTGTGGTCAACTCAGTTACACTTGGCGAGAACTTGTTAAGTATTCTCTGAATTTCAGCGTCTTCGCGGATAATTCGCGTGCTAATCTCTTCATGCTGCCCACCCTGTTCTGGGGCCCAAACCCGCTCAGCAAGATGGGAGCCTGGAGCCACATGCCCGATATCATGCATTAGTGCAGCTGCTGAAACGGCATCCCTGAATGGTTCAACCTGAGTAGGTGAGGTTCGAGATAGATGCTTCATCAGCAAAGTTGCAAGATAAGCGACACCAAGGGAATGGCCAAAGCGTGAATGTTCAGCAAACATGTAAACGAGATGAGTGTTGCCCGTTTGGCGGATATTCCTCAGGCGCTGCATCCATCGTGTGTCAATAAGCTTGAGAATCAGTTCAGCGCTTCTCTCTGAAGGATCAAACAGCAGCATCTGATGCGCTACATCGGCGAAACTTACTGCGGATTTCGTTATTTGATTGGACTGTTCGACGCGTTCCAAATTCATCTCCCTGAAGTTATGAGCTACAGGCCTTTAAGTTTGTGAATCATTATACAGCTCAAAACCGACCCGTTCGCAAATCTGAAGCTGAAACGCTTCAACGCCTTTAATTTCACGGGTGGAATTACTCAAAAGCCTTATTTTCGATACTCCTAACGCACATAGTATTTGTGCTCCAACTCCAAGTTCCCGGAGATTTGCACTTTCCCTGTTAGGACGCTTCTTCGATAAAATTCCCAACTCCTCCTCGAGGACACCCTGCTTCGGGTGACGAATATAAACAAATACTCCCCGGCCTTCTTGTTCAATGCGCTTAAGAGAGCCGAGCATCACCTTGCGAGAACCTAAATCAGGAGTATTTAGTAAATCGCCAAGCCGATGTTCCGAATGCACTCGCACTAAGATCGGTAATTGTTGGTCAGCAACAGTTATGGGGCTGATATTTCCTTTAACCAGCGCCAAGTGCTCGGATCCGTCAATTTTGGAACGGAATACATGGGCTCGGAAGCGCCCAGCTACCTCAGTCGGTAGTTCGGCTTCAGCAATGTGCTCAATAATTTGTTCAGTGGCTAGGCGATAGCGAATAATGTCTGAGACAGACACAAGGGGAAGTGAGTAGGCCTTAGCTAAGACTGATATTTCCTCAAACGATGCAAGCTCGCCGACAGCGTTTAGGCAGTGAGAGAATGCAGCAACCAGGGATGAATTGCTTAGTCGCAATAAATCAATGCTGGCCTCGGGAATACCATGCCGCACTAGTACTCCTCCGTCCTTCGCAAGTACAGGGAATATATGTCCTGGCATTACCAAGTCCATCTTCGCATCTAGTGATGTTGCTAATGTCGAAAGAGTGCGAGCACGGTCGGCGGCACTAATTCCGGTAGTCACCCCTTGGCGAGCTTCGACACTCACCGTTAAATTCGGCGCCCCAGTAAATGTCAGGGATGTCATTAAGGGGAGCCCCAAATCACGGATCCGATCTTCTGTGAGTGCGGCGCAAATAACTCCGCGAGCGTGATTTATGAAAAACGTAATATCAGCTGGCGTTATGTGCTTTGCGCCTTGAATTAGGTAGGAGCTCGGAGTGTCTCCAATGTCATCAAATAGTAAGACCGAGCGCCCGTCATGTAGAGATGAAATGGCATCATTTATCGGGGATAACATGGGCTAGTAGGAGATCAAGTTGAAATTATTCAGTATTTTCATTTAGGAGGAACAAGCGATCGTTGCCTTAGAAGCTAAAGAACTGAATTTATCTATTTTTTAACGCAAGGTGTATAATGTGCCCGGCATAATTTTATTAGGGTTAAAACCTGGATAAGTCAAACCAGCCGGGGATAAATCAAGATTTTATTGGGGATTATTTTGCAGCATCGGATACCAAGAACTGCCACTCGAAATCTGCTGCTTATTGCTAAGCGGAGTGGTAGTCATCTCTCTTCATGGATGAAGCCGCTCCTGGCCAATCCCGAGCTTCGGAAGAGCGCTACTGTCTGGAGCGTTCTCATTTTAAGTTATTTTATGCCAATAGCATTGGCACCAGCTCAGAGAGAAACGACGAAGGCAGCTCCAACAGCTCCGGCAGTAACGCTTACTAGCCAGACCAACAATCAACATGGCCAGACTATTGTAAGTTCAGTGAAGGGGCTGTCTATAAGCACAGTCAATGCCTGTAAGAGCAATTTACCGTCGTATTATGAAAAATGTTCGCGCAAGGCTAGCACGTTGCTGGATGAGATTGGCGATCTTGCCAAACAAGAACTTTCGCAGGGGTTGAATTGGCTTGAGAGTACACTGGCATTGGCAGAGCAGGACCTTACTAAGGTAATTCCGCTCGGAGATGATTCTCCGCTCAGGAGCGACGAAGCTTTTTATGGAGGCCGAAATCGGTATGTGATTGATCGGCATAAGGACAGGGATGAAGACAGTAATCAAAGTTGGCTTTTTCAACTGTAGAATATTGCGAGAGAATCTCATATGAGCCCAATAAAGGACGTTGTGGTCAGGTATTTTGCGGTTTGTACCTTTTTAACCGCGTTTGCGGCCTGCCAAAAAGAACCGCCACATATTGCGGCTGAGGGGGCAAATGTAAGCGTTAAAATCGAAAATCACCAGCTTACGCCTAGTGCAATTGAGCTCGAGCCCGGAACTACCGTTAACTGGATCAACGCAAGCTCCAAACCTGTGAGAGTTAAGTTCAAAATGAATGCTGTATCTACTAGTTGTAAAGAACCACGCGGCTTTGTGCTCAACCCAAAAGGGGGTTTTATGTCTGGTGAGATTCAGGCCGGGGGGGTGGCCAGCCTATGCTTCTTAGAGAAGCAGAGTTACATTTACGAAGTGGATGAAGGCTCAGCCGCGGATGTTTCACCAGGTGAACTGGAGGCAAAAGCCGGCAATCGGTTGCAGGGGAAGGTCGAGGTCAATTAAACAACTTTCTAAATTTTCGAATTAGGGTGCTGACAAAACCCTTTCCTCTTGCCTTTTTCGCTGGGGTTAAGGTGTGACCCGAAAGAATCCAGGCCGGATGAGTTGTCGGCTTCCACAACGATGAAAGTATCGTGCTGTTAGCTTTTCGTACATTACCGCACAGTTTTTGCTCTGCCTCAGGTGCTTGGTGATTAATCAGTCGCCAGAAGGCGTATCTCCCGCATGAGGAAGAAAAGCTGCAGCCCAGGAGAAATTGGGAATTGGAGTTCGAGTGGGAAATAGCGATTTCATAATCCCGTTCCCGCTCAAGAAGGAAATAATTGCTAAAAATCTCCATCCATAACTTGCGAGCCCTGAAGGCTGCCATTTCGTCTGCGTAACGACCAAATAGAGCCACCCCATCGGCATCGAAGATCAGACCCTGCTTGTCACAACTGACTTCTAGCCTAAGGCTATTAATATCTACAGACATCGAAAACCTCTAAAACCTTGCTCTAGCCCACAAGAAATTATGTAGTGTCTTAGGGGTGTTATTGATAAGAGCTAACTCCCCATAACGCTTAGTAGTTAGTCGGCATATAGAGGATAGCGCTTTAGTTTAATGAAGTTAGGCTTAATGAATTATCGCTTTGAGGGCCGATGAGGGGCAAATTGAGAAACTGGGGAGAAAGTGAAGTGTATACCTCCAGATTGAGCCCTAGAGGTACGGCGTTTCAAAACTGAGAGTTATCAAATATAAATTAGCATCGATTTAAGTCGGCCCTAGCCGATGCAGTAAACCAAAACCAATAAGCAAAAGAGACTATGTCGAGAGAATTAGATTATCTGGTAGGGGAAAGTGAAAATCGACCATCTTCCGGTTACGGAACAGGAGGCGGAAGTGGCAAGGAGCAATTCAGCGTTTCCAGCGGTTACGTCGTGCTGCTTGATCAGTTCATGTTGGGGAATCGTCAATTTGTATCCGAACTTCCTAATACTGATCTATCCGACACCGATGCCGGAAATGTTTTAGACTCTAAACGGGTCGGTGGGCTTCAAGAGGTAGTTCACAAATATGGCGGTGTGGTTTTTAGCTTACCTGTTGGCACCTATGATGTATTTCGCGAACCGCAGCAGATGGTAATTGCATTCTGTCCAAGCGAAAAGGCCAGCGAAATCGAAGATCCCTTAGCGACAATTCTGCAGGAGATTTCAAATAACAAAGGTCAGCTTAAAGCGGTTGGTCGGGTGTTTGTTGACACCCGCTGCTTAGTAATCGCGGATCCGGTGAACATGCTCAATCAGGAGTTGCTGCAGAATTATCGTGGTCTCCGGGTGAATGGTCGCGAAAAGGAGGCCCGTGATTTATTGCGCTCAAAAGGGGCTGCTGTGCGTTACGGATTCCATAAATATGGCGATGAGTTTGGGGTGTTTAAGATATCAGCACTTGATAGTTACGCTCTCTGGCCTGATGTAATCGATTCCGATCTCGAGTAATTTTGATGCAAGTTACGGTAATGCTACCAGCCTATAATGAGGCGTCGGATATCAACTCGCTATTGTCTCGCATAGGCCAGGCGCTATGGGATCAACAGCTGGACTTTAAAATTCTGGTAGTGGATGACGGCTCCCAGGATGAGACTGCAGATTTAGTTCGGGGCCAGGCCCAAACCTGGCCGATTGAGCTTCTTCAGCATCCAAAAAATATGGGTTTAGGAGCTGCCATTCGCACTGGATTAAAGGCGGCTATGACCGGAGACGGGGTAGTTGTGACAATGGATGCTGACAACTCGCACGATCCTAAGTTGATCAGCTTGATGTTGGAACAGATCAAAGGTGGTTTCGATGTGGTCATTGCCTCCAGATTTCAGCCTGGAGCGGAGGTTATTGGTGTGCCTCTCCATCGAGTCCTCTTAAGTGAAGTGGCCAGCCGCATGATGAGGCTGCTTTTCCCATATAAGAACGCTCGCGATTATACCTGCGGCTATCGAGTATATCGCTGCTCTATATTGAAGCAGTTGTCGGAGGCCTATGGCGACAACTTCGTAACGGAAAACGGTTTTGCCTGTATGTTTGAGATTCTTCTGAAGCTAAGGCAGATTGGTGCTCGCGTTACAGAGGTTCCAATGGTGCTTCGCTATGATCTGAAGACAGGGAATAGCAAAATGAAAATCTTTAGAACAATCGCCCGCTATGCTGTTGTTTCCTATAGGGGAATATTGCCGCCCCCTGTTAAGACAAGCCGTAAGTAAATGACAATTAGAGGTCACCAAGATTAGTGTCGGATAAGATAGCCTCTCAGAACAAAACAGAAGATCGAATTGCGGTAATCGGTGGTGGCATTGCTGGCATGGCTGCCGCCCATTTTTTAACTGAATCTGGGGCCAAAGTTACATTATTTGAGGCCTCCGATAAGCTAGGGGGTTTGGGAACCTTCTTCCCTTACCGAGACAAGTTTCTCGAGAAGTTTTATCACTGCGTTCTGCCGGGAGATAACGAGCTTCTGGAAATTGTTAAATTTCTGAAGTTAGAATCTGACGTTTATTGGCGCACAGCGGAGTTCGGCTTTATTAGTAAGGGCCGCCTTTTTGGCCTCAATACTCCACTGGAACTCCTTAAATTTAAACTTTTACCTTTTAGCGATCGTATTCGAATCGGGTTAACCGCTCTATGGGGAAGTATTACACGAGGGAAGAAATTAGATCAGATAACAACGGTTCAATGGCTTACAAATCTCTCCGGCAAGCGCGCATTCGAAGTTTTCTGGAAGCCAATGTTGCAAGCAAAATTTGGCAACCGTTATCACGAGGTACCGGCACTTTGGTTCTGGATGCGATTTAACCGTGAGAAAGGCACCAAGAAGGAGGTGAAGGGTTATATTCGCGGCGGCTACAAGCACCTAACCGATCGCCTTTCTGCCTCTCTAATTGAACGAGGAGCCGAGATTCATTTAAATGCTCCAATTAGCAGTCTCGATCTGGGAGAGGACGGAAAACCGGTAATTTCTATTTCTGGCGAGGCCATTTCGTTTGATCGAGTCATCTTCTGCGCACCGCTCTTCTTTTTGCATAAAATGGCCGCTAAGGGTCGAATACTCGAGTGGACGAGAAGGGTTGATTCTTCGATTGATGCTCAAGGCGTGGTAAACGTGGTGCTACTATTGAAGCGAGCAATCACTCCGTATTACTGGGTGGCGGCGATAGATGAAGATGTCCCGTTTCAGGGAATTGTTGAAAGCTCAGTCTTACTAGAGCGAGCGGATACAGCGGGATATCACCTTATATACTTAATGAACTACTGCCATCGCACCGAGCCTCTGTTTCAAAGAGAAGATGGAGAGATTGCGGATGAGTATGTCGCGGGGCTTAGACGGCTTTTCCCTCAAATTGAGGAGTCGGATATTGTTGAACGCTTTGTTTTTAAGGCTCCATTTGTTGAAACCCTGTATACCCTTGGATACTTGCAAAGAAAGCCTCCCGAAGAGCTTGTCCCCGGGCGTGTTTTTCTTGCTACGACATCTCAGGTCTACCCTGAGATTACCTCATGGGAGGGATCGACGAGATTGGCAAAAAAAGTATCGCAGCTCATTCTCGAGCGCAGTTCGGGTAAGACTTAGATGAAACTTGCGGGAATCAGCGTAGATGTCGATTCGGTAGCCTCCCACTTAAGAGGATACGGAATTTCTGATCCGGCACGAGACGAGAAGGCCTACACAGTAGCGTTGCCACGCGCACTAGAAATCTTTGCTATCTCAGGGATAAAAGCGACTTTTTTTGTGATTGTGGAAGAAGCGGAAAATCATCCAGAGCTTTTACGTGAAATCCTCCGAGAGGGACATGAAATTGCGTGCCACTCGCTTACACATCCAGTGCCGTTTGATATTTCCGATCCGGAGAATTCAAACCGTGAAATCCAGGAGTCTAAGACGCGATTAGAAGATGCCTGTGGCAGTCAAGTGTTCGGCTTTCGAGCACCAAGTTATTATTATTCGGAGCCCCTACTTGAAGCACTTAAGAGAGCGGGATATCGCTACGACGCCTCCTTATTTCCATCCTGGATGTTAGCCGTGCTTCGGCACCAGGTTAGTAAACTTGGCGGGTTTGAAGGTGAAGGAGCTTTTTCTAGCGTGAGAAATATATTTCTCCCGGGAGAGCCTCACAAAACCAGGTGTGGGATTATAGAAATTCCTTTAACAACCACTCGTTGGGGACAAATTCCGTATTACCACACCTTTCGCTACCTGCTTTCTCCTGCCTGGGCCTCGCTTATTGCAAGCTTTGCTGCAAAGCGCACAGGACCAATTAACTATCTGTTTCACGCCGTCGATTTTCTCGGATTTTGGGAAGATGTTCTTGATTCAAGAATTCAAAAGCATCCAGGGATGGGGCTTAATCTAGAAGATAAGATCGCGCTTGTGCAGACAGCCCTAGCTGACCTCATTAAAGATCGCAGCGGTGTGACCCTAAACACGATAGCTGGTAGAGTATAGCCTATGAGACGCTTACTCCTCGCGCTATCGCTGCTCGTATTATTTTTTTTTCTCATACCCGCTCGTCATGGGGGGATTATTGCTGAAGACACTAAAAGGATTGTCGTGGGACCTCCCGCGGAGTTCGGTTCTGATAAGGTTAATTGGCGCGAGAAGAACGAATCCTATTGGCGCGAAGTGCTTAGTCCAGAACAAATAAGGGTTTGTCGACAGGCTGGAACGGAACGACCATATTCCGGAGAGTACGCTACCTCAAAGAAGCCTGGCGTCTATCTCTGCTCAAGTTGCGGCTTGCCGCTATTTTCCTCGGATGCAAAATACGAATCTGGGACCGGATGGCCGAGCTTTTTTCAGCCGATTAATCCTCAGGCGGTTGATCTGCGCGATGATAGCTCATGGTATATGACACGCACTGAGGTTCGATGCTCACGCTGTGGAGCACATTTAGGGCACGTTTTTAACGATGGGCCTGAGCCTACCGGTAAGCGCTACTGTATGAATTCAGTCTGTCTAGCTCTTAAACAGCCAAATACTTAGGAAACATGTCAAAACTCTATTTGGTTGATGGTTCGGGTTATATTTTCCGCGCCTATTACGCAATCGCACCGCTGACAAACAGTCGGGGCCTACCAACCAACGCGCTGTTTGGGTTTACGAGGATGTTTATCAAACTTCTTCGAGACTCAGGGGCTGAACACATTGCAGTTATGTTCGATATGGCTGAGCCGACATTTCGAAAAGCTTTGTACTCAGACTACAAAGCTAATCGTAAGGAGTGCCCCGAGGATCTCGTTCCACAGATGCCATACTTTCGAAAGATTGTTGAAGCATTGGGTATTCGTTTGATGGAAAAGTCTGGCGTGGAAGCTGATGATATTATTGGAACGGTAGCCAAAAAATTCAGGGATAAAGTTGACGAGATAGTTGTCGTAAGCGGGGACAAGGACCTTGCCCAACTTGTGGACGAGAAGATAACGGTCTGGGATCCAATGCGAGACGTATCTCTTAATCCTGCGGGGGTGAGAGAAAAGTTCGGAGTCACGCCTGAGCAGATTATTGATTATCTTGCGCTGACAGGGGACTCTTCCGATAACGTCCCAGGAGTCAAAGGCATTGGGCCAAAGACAGCAGTGGCGCTCATCAATCACTTCGGGACAGTTGAAAACATCATTAACTCCCTAGAAGAACTGGAATCAATCCCGGGACTTAGGGGCGCGGCTTCAATCAAGAAGAAGCTTGAATCAGACCCAGAGATGCTCCGTCTAAGCCGAAAGCTTGTGACGCTTGATTTGGAGGTCGAGCCTTTTAATAGCATTACCGATCTTGAGGAATTTTCCTGGCGGGCTCCAAAGGCTGAACTTTTAACCCCGCTTTTTAAAGAACTAGAGTTTGAAAAAATTATCAGCTCGGTTCCGAATTTATCAGCAGATGCGTTTAAGAATGCCCAGTCGAAAAGTGGTAATGATTTTAGAATCGTGACAGCCGAAACCTTCCCTCAGTTCGCTCAGTCAATTGTTGGCGTCCGGGAGTTCGCCTTTGATACTGAGACAACTAGTTTGGACCCATTAACTTGTGAGCTAGTTGGCATCTCTTTCTCTTGGGAAGAAGGTCGGGGGTATTTCCTACCATTATGTTTTGAAAGCGCTCCGGATAAGGTTTTAGAGGCAAAGGAAGTTCGCGAGAGTTTGGCCCCTGTATTTGCAGACTCGGATATTAAGAAAATTGGGCTTAATTGTAAGTTCGATCTAAGCGTGCTGGCGGCTAAGGGTTACGATGTGCAGGGCATCTCATTCGACTCTATGCTTGCATCATATGTTCTGAATCCAGATAAACGCCAACACTCATTGAGCGCTCTCTCTCGTATTTATCTTGGAGAGGAGATGCTTGAATTTAAGGAGCTTGTCGGCAAACTGGAGCATATTGGCCAAGTCGAGTTGGAGAAGGTGGCCGAATATGCCTGCGCAGATGCTGAAACAGCCTGGCGTTTAAAAGGCGTGCTCGATCCTCTTTTGGGGCCAGAATCCGCTGGTGATTTCTCTACGCGATATGTTTTTGAGAAGATCGAAATGCCTCTTATCCCGGTTCTTTCCCAGATGGAACGTACTGGTATAAAGGTGGATGTTCCTTTTCTCCAACGGTTGGACACTGAATTTTCTTCTGCCCTGGAACATCTCGAAAAAGAGATTCAGGTGTTTGCCGGTCACGAATTCAACTTAAACTCTCCTAAGCAACTTAGTCAGGTCCTATACGATGAGCTTGGAATCCCCACACATGGGATTAAGAAAACCCAGGGTGGATACTCCACCGATGCGGGGGTCTTATCTAAAATTGCAGATCAACACCCGATTGTGGAACGAATCCTCGAATATCGTGAAATTTTCAAACTGAAAACAACTTACGTTGATGCTTTACAAAGGCTAAGAGATCCTAAAACTGACCGCATTCACACCTCCTATAATCAGGCAGTTGCAGCGACTGGGCGGCTTAGTTCAAGTGATCCAAATTTGCAGAACATTCCCATCCGAAATCCTAGGGGTCGCCAGCTCCGAAAGGCGTTCATCGCGGAGAATGGCTATAAGTTTATCTCGGCTGATTATTCTCAAATTGAGCTCCGTCTTTTGGCGCATCTCTCGGGAGATGCGAATTTACAAAGGGCATTTATCCAAGGAGAGGATATTCACCTAAAAACTGCGCAGGAGATTTTTGGGACTACGGGTCTTGCAGGAGAGGAGCTGAGCCGTCTACGGCGCGTGGCCAAGACTATCAATTTTGGAATTATTTACGGCATCAGCGCATTTCGGCTCTCTGGTGAACTAGGCGTAAGTAGGGCCCAAGCTCAGAGATATATTGATGATTATTTTGCGCGTTATCCCAAAGTCCAAAAGTACTTCGACTCCCTTACTGAAAAATCTGAAAGACTAGGGTATGTTGAGACGCTGTTCGGGAGACGGAGGTTTCTTAAGGATATTGATATAAGTGGCCGTGACGCTGGTTACGCAAATCGCTCCTTAATTAATGCACCTATCCAGGGAACGGCGGCGGAGGTCATTAAACTGGCGATGATCAACTTGCATCGCCGGATTGCTGAGTTCGGCGCGAGGGCACGCATGGTGCTCCAAGTTCATGACGAACTAGTTTTTGAAGTAGCGGAGCCATTAGTTGCAGAACTTCAACCCCTAATTGTGGAGGGGATGGAGCGAGCGGTGGAGCTCAGTGTGCCACTTAAGGTTGATGTTCGTGTCGGCGCGACCTGGGGGGAGGAATGATCATGGGAGCCTCCTGTTTAGATACAGTTAGACTTAATTTGGATTTAAAGGTGGATTCTATCGCAAGGGATGTTCCCATATCTGCGCAAGTAGAAACTGATGAGGATCGGGAGCTCGTGCGGCGAGTTAAGGCCGGCGATGTCCTTGCGTTTCGTGAACTGGTGGAGCGCTATCAAAAGCGAGCCCATGCAATTGCTATGGGAATAGTCGGCTCCTATGCTGATGCAGAGGATGTAGTTCAGGACGCCTTCCTTAAAGCTTATAGAAATATTTCTTTTTTTCGTGAGGAGTCGAGTTTTTATACTTGGCTCTATCGGATCGTCTATAACTTAGCGATTGATTACGGCCGCAAGAAATATCGCCATGTTGAGTCATCTGTTGGTGACTCGGTAATGTTGGATACTTCGCTGCAAAAGGCCCAAAAAGCCTCAAGCCCAGCCGTAGGCAGGGCTGAGAATCCCGACGAAAGTCTTACTCGGAGGGAGCTAGGCGAGGAGATTTCAAAGGCTCTAGCCGAGCTAAGCCCTGATCATCGGGCGGTAATAGTGCTGCGTGAAATCGAGGGACTTTCTTACTCGGAGATAAGTGACCTAATCGGCTGCTCTAAAGGGACTGTGATGAGTCGGCTACATCACGCGCGAAAGAAGTTACAGAAATCGCTAGGACGTTTTCTAAGCTCAGAAAACGAAAATTTTGATAATAACAGCGGCCCACTTTTGGTTGCTAAGAAGTGAAGTTAACTTACTGGGATAAGGAATGAGTCGCATGAACAAACGCAACAATAATCCGCAAATTGGCAATATCTCCGCAGAGGAATTACTGAGCGCCTTTTTCGACGGGGAGGTTGAGCCTTCCGTCAAAGCTGCATTGGAGGCCAGTGTCGTGGGTGGTGACCGAGCGGTGCTAGACGAACTGCAATCGCTATCTCAAGTTCGGGCTGGAATTCGTTCTTGGCATGAGTCACAAACAGTTGATTTTCAGGGCCGGGAGAAGCGGTTGGATGTGTGGTCAGCAATTGCTGATGAGGTAAATTCCTTGGCTGAACGGAAAAAGGCGGGGGCTTTTCGTTTTGTTCCGCGTTGGTCGGATGCGCTGCGATCAATCTTATCTCCGAGATTTGCTGTGGGCTTAGCGCTCTTGGCTGTGACTGTTGTATCGGTTGCATCGCTTAGAATTAGTCGACAAATCGGGGTCACCGAGTCTCAAAACTCCCAAGTTGCTAGCTCGAGAGTAGATAACCTGACGACGGATTTACAGGAGGCAATTAACACACTTCCAGTAAAGCTTGACTCTCGTTCTCCGCTTTCAATGTCAGAGTCGATGGCGGGTCGATATCGTTCTCGTATCGGAGGGGATCTCTTAGTGCCAGTCAGTTTAGGGGAAAGTAATCCGCTTGAGCCAAATCTCCAACTTTCTGGTGCAGAGTTGCAGATGCGGCTTCCAGTCTCCCAAATTATGGACGATAACTTTGTCCAAGGCGGGTTGCGGACAAATGGCGCGGATATTAAATGGATTCGTAGCCAGAATGCGTTTCGCATTCTTCCAGGAGGTGACCGAAGCGCTCCCCCAGTCATTTGGGTGGCGAACAGAAGGTAACGTTGTAAAGATCTATTACTACTCGACGACAAAGTCTTAATTATAACTGCCCACCAAAGAGTTGGTTAATGTTGGTTTTATCAAATAAGAGCAGACTTCTATTTCTCATCGTTGGAGCCTTGATAGCTACTCAGGGTGTTGCTCTGGCTGCGGACAAAGTGTCGGCAAAAGAATTAGGTAAAACGCTTGGAAATAAAAGCAGTGCAGTTTCAGACTGTACGCTCAGAGTGCGGGTTGTTAAGGGTGATAAAGCTCAAGCTACAGAAGGGGAGGGTGATGGGCAGGGGGGGTCGAAAGCCCACGTTACCTACAAAAATCTAGAAGGGCTTGATGACGTTCAGAGACAGTTGGACCCACTTCCCTTTGCAGAGTTCAAAATAATCGATTCAATTGAGCGGCCGATCAAGCTGAACACGAAGGAGGTTTTCAATCTAAAGGGGGAGGGGGATAGCGTAAATATAGTGTCCGTGACCCCTCATTCCTTAAACAAGTCTCGGGTGCAGTTAACGGTTGATTGGAGGGAGCAAGGGTCGGAAGAAGAGTTTGTTTCAACCCAGATGGCTGTTTTAAACGGTGAGAGCCTGGTCCTAGGGACAGATAGTTCAGAAAGTACCTCTACTATTCTCTGCGTGAGAATTAACTGCCAATAAAGGCTTTTTAGGGTTAACCCCTAAATAACCGAGTAAATTACAGCTAACACGCCAATTCTTGACCGTAAAGCTATTTGTGATATTCTCTCCCGCCCTCAAGCCTTATAGCTTAAGTCGAAGGGTGAGAGTCGAATATATTAAGAATTTTCAACTATTTGTTTATGAAAACCCATTTTGAAACAGCTGAGGATGCCCGCGAAAATCGTAAGTGGGTTTTAATTGATGCCACAGACCAAGTTGTCGGTCGGCTCGCATCGCAGATTGCCTCCATCTTAAGAGGGAAGACAAATCCGCGCTTTACTCCTCATAACGACTCAGGCGATTTTGTTGTCGTGGTAAACGCCGATAAGATTCGTTTTACTGGCAACAAGATGGCCAACAAGGAATATGTCTACCATACCGGCTATATCGGTGGTGTTAAGTCACTAAATGCTGGAGAGCTGCTCAAGGACAAGCCAGAATTCATTATCACTAATGCTGTTCAGGGCATGTTACCTAAAACGCCGCTTGGAAGAGGACAGCTCAAGAAATTGAAGGTTTATGCTGGTGCAGAACACCCGCATGTAGCACAGAACCCGCAGCCTGTTGTTTAATACTTAGGCATTTAAAAAATTAGGATAGATAGATGGCAGCTAGTAAAGCAGTTTACGCAACAGGACGAAGAAAAACTTCAAGTGCTCGGGTGTATCTTTTCCCAGCCGAGGGTGATGAGGCTAAGATCACCGTGAACGGTCGTGAGGCGGATGAGTATTTCCCACGTAAGACTACACAGATGATCATTCGTCAACCGCTTCAGGTCACTGATCGGATGGCAACGTATGACTTTAGAGTTAGCGTAGCTGGTGGCGGAACAACAGGCCAAGCTGGAGCGGTGCTTCATGGAATTGCTCGCGTGTTGGAGAAGATTGAGCCGGAACTCCGCCCAGCGCTTAAAAAGGCTGGTTTCTTAACTCGGGACTCGCGTGCGGTTGAGCGTAAAAAGCCAGGCCGTCACAAAGCGAGAAAGCGTCCACAGTTCTCTAAGCGATAGGCTTTTCAGCGATTTTACAGAGCGCGCTTTAGGTATGAGCGCAGCCGTAGTAATGCGCGCGATCTTATCTGCGATGCGCGCGACTCTGTAACCCCAATAATTTCGCCAATCTCTTTTAGATTAAGCTCTTCGTAGAAGTAGAGGCAGACAACGAGTCTCTCTTTCTCGGGGAGCCGATCAAGTGCGCGTGCGATTATTTCAACCTTTTCGGAGTCGAGTAGATTGTTAAGTGGATCTGGTCTGGCACTTGGCAGCCAGTCATCAGCCATAAAGCGCTCTTCGCCGTGACCAAAGCCGAGCTCCTCAAAGCTCAGCATCACGACACCGCTTACGTCGCTCAGCATCTTCTGTAGCTGATCAACATCTACCCCGAGCTCTGCCGCTACTTCGGCATCATCCGCCGGACGACCTAGATCTTGCTCCAGTTTTTGATAGGCGCTTTCAAGCTTATGAGCTTTGTGTCGTAGAGAACGCGGGGCCCAGTCTTGAGATCTGAAAGAGTCAAGAATCGCCCCACGGATACGAAATTGGGCATAGGTGGAGAAATTTGTTTCATGACGTGGATCGTATTTTTCTAAGGCGTCAACGAGTCCGATAATTCCGGAGTTGAGCATCTCCTTAACATCAACTTCGGCTGGTAATCTGCCGGCTAGTCGATGAACTACCCGTTTGACTAAGGGAAGAAAGCTTCGAATTAACTCTTCCCGTTCTGAGTCATCTACCGTGCGGTAAGACTCGGCTTCTGATGGTTTGCGGTTTGTCTTCACAGCTAATGAACACCCCAATATTAGCTAGCGGCGTCCCCCCCGGGATTCAGCGCGCCACATTTCCTCTAACGAAGCCCACGATTTGATTAAGATGCGGCCAATCAGCCCAAGGATTACAATAACTGCGGCACCTCGATAAGTTATTGTAATTGCTCGTGCTCCAGAGATAGCCGAACCGGCAACAGTCACGATAAAAGCCGCAACAACAAGCCCCGTAAAGTAACGGTGAAGGCTCTTATATTGCTCTCTCAATTGGGCTTTTTTGTTCGCAGCCATGGCGAGTATTTAGATTATTGCTGCCGGTAAAAGGATTCGGGAGATATTTTTACACCCGCCGTCGCAGTCGTTACTGTTCCAACAGAGCCTTAAAGAAGAACTGAAGCCCGCCTTTTGCGACTCTGGTGTTTTCCTCAGAGACGAGTTTGCGGGCAAGTTTGGCAATATCTAGGCTGGCCTTCGAGCTTGGAAACAGCTGTAGATATGGCTTCTGCTGCCGAACTGCGGCGGGAACAGACTCATCGGAGGCTACTGATCCCATGAATTTAAGACTAACGCTAAGAAAGCGATCAGTGGCAGCTGCCAGTTGAGCATAAGTGCTCTTCCCATCAGTCCCTGGAGCCGCTTGGTTTACTAGGATATTAAAATTCTTAATTCCGTGATTGGCGTTTAGAACCTTAATCACGGCATATGCGTCCGTGATTGAAGTTGGTTCGGGAGTGACCACTATCAGAATATCCTCTGCGGCAACATTGAAATACAATACGTTGTCACCGATGCCCGCTGCTGTATCGACAATCATGTAGTCGTAGTCTGACCCCAGCTCGTCAACCGCAGCAACGAGCGATAGGCGCTCGGCCTCGCTTAGATGTGTCAGCTCGGGAATTCCACTTGAAGCCGGGATTATATCTAAACCCGGTTGATAGTTTACCAGAATGTCAGCGATTGAGGATTTACCAGTCAGCACATCTTGCAAAGTGGCCGCCGGTTTAAATCCCAGAAGCACATTAATGTTTGCCAGACCTAAATCGGCATCAAGAAGCAAAACCCTTTTACCGAGCTTTACCAGAGCTAGACCGAGGTTCACAGAGGTGTGGGTTTTACCGACCCCACCCTTTCCACTAGTCACCGAAATAACTCTTGCCGGACCCTTGCTCATATAATTGACTACCCGCTCTCTGGCTTTTTTCTGCTCTTCGAAGCTGATCACTTGAACCATAATATGTTTCTTTGAGGTTAGGAAACAGGGGACCATCCCTTGTTAGCTACACCCCTATTCCTATTTATCTGAACGTCTAACCAAAAGCTGAACAATCTTTTCCGCTGAAGCCGCCTCGATATCTTCAGGAACTCGCTGCCCTGTTCCGAAAAGCTCGATTTGCAAACCGGCCTCAAACAGAATGTTTAAGCAGGGACCAAAGTAGGATGTCTCATCCGTCTTTGTGACCCCAATACTTTGAATTCCCACACCACGAAATGCGCTGAGTGTATGCCTAAGGTCCGGGGAGTTTCCTGACGCAGGTAAAAGCAGCATGCGCTCAATTCCATTACCAGCCTCCGTTCCCGTTCCTAAAACCTCGCGCAGCTCGCGAATACGTGATTCATCCCAAGGTCCGCTCCCTGCTGTATCGATAAAAATTAGATCTTTGCTGGCGAAGTGCTCCCGTGTCTCCAAAAGTTCGCTGGCTGTTGACGCCGTTAGGGTCTCGGCACCAATTAGATCCCCCGCCTGCTCAAGTTGTTCTGCTCCGCCAACACGCCTGGTATCGATTGTAATGAAGCCGACACTCAGCTTTTTATGCAGTGCCGCAATCGCTCCAAGTTTATGAATGGTAGTAGTTTTACCTACTCCAGTTGGCCCGACGAGTGCCAGAGTTCTATTGCCCTTTCCTTTAGGGTAACCCAGCTTTAACTCCTGCCCAATGATTGAAGTCAGCAGGGTTAAATCAATACTCTCTTCAGTATCTGCGCTACTCTTATAGCTACTAAGTAACCGTCCACGAACTTTACTGTCGATTCCAAAGTGTCGAAGCAGGTCACCAAAGGTATCTACCGCGCTTTTTGGTGCCTGGGGGCGGGTGAGCTTCTTTGCGAATTTAAATGGATTTTCTCCACCGAGAGTGCCGTATGGAAAACTCTCAATCGACGCTCCCAGTGGTCTTGAAGTTGGCAGCTCGCCAGAACGAAAAACCCGTCCTGGGTTTAGGTTCCCGATAGAGGTTTCTAATGCGCCGCGAGAATCTTTGGCTAATAGCTTAGACAGTTCGCGAAGAGCTTCAGAGGAATGTTTGATAGTTTTTGCCATAGCTTATTGGTCCTCAACTGCGACGACACCGACCGACTGAACACGCGTAGTAGGCGAAATCTCTTGGTGAGAAAGAACGACAAACCCCGGAATGAATCTTTCGGTAAAGGAATACAGTGCAGGACGCATGCCGGCTGGGGCTAAGAGCACTGGTGTGGTTCCTAACTGTCCAAAGCGATCAACAAAACTTTTGAGTTTAGAGATGAACCGCTGAGCAAACGAGGGTTCTAACGCCAAATAGCTTCCATGGTCTGTTACCTGGAGCGCATCATTCAGCGCACGCTCAAGTGTTGGCGACATGCTGAGCAGAGTCAGAACGCCATTTGTGTTGATATGTTTTGCGGTAATCGAGCGTGAAAGCGCCCGCCGGACATGCTCTACAAGTCGTTCAGGTGCCTTGGTCGATGGGCCCCAATCTGCCAAAGTCTCCATTATTGTGCGGAGATCTCGGATACTAACACCTTCTCGAAGCAAGCCGGCCAGTACCTGCTGCACGCTACCCAAAGGAAGAACCACCGGGACAACTTCCTCAACGAGCTTTGGACAGTTTTTGGAGAGGTTATCGAGAAGGACTTGCACCTCTTGGCGACCAAGAATCTCATGTGAGTGTCCTTTAATGACCTCTGTAATATGTGTCGTGATAACTGTCGGCGGATCAACAACTGTGAATCCCGAAAATTGCGCACGTTCTTTATCGGCCTCGGCAATCCAAAGAGCATCCAGCCCAAACGCCGGCTCCTTTGTGGGAATGCCGGGAATATTGGCCTCGCTGTTACCGGGATCCATTGCTAGGTAGTAATGCGGCTTAACATTTCCAGAGGCAATCTCAACCCCTTTTAACATTAACCGATATTGAGTGGGCTCAAGCCGTACGTTGTCTCGAATATGAATTGCTGGGACAATAAATCCCATATCCAAAGCAAACTGACGGCGTAATGCTCGAATCCGATCAATCAAGTCTCCACCGCTGGAGGCGTCAACCATTGGAACAAGTTCGTATCCGACCTCAAGTTCAAGTAGATCAACTCCAAGTAAGGTCTTCACCTCTTCGGTGCTACCTGGAGGTGGCGGGCCAGGCAGCTCCTTAGCGGCACCCCTCGCGCCTTCCTCTTTCTCCTCAATCACCGGATTTGCGCTGGCTTGAAGAGCCATCAGGCCTGACATTGCACCGAGAACCATGAACGGGAAAAAAGGCAGTCCAGGAACAAGAGCAAAAAGCACGGCCACGCCGGAGGCGAGGTAAAGTGGCTTAGCGTTTTTAGTTAGCTGATCACCTACCTCAGTACCGAGATCTGCACCCGATGCCGCGCGAGCTACGATAATACCGGCTGACACAGAGACAATCAGCGCTGGAATTTGACTGACTAGTCCATCACCGACGGTTAAAAGGGTATATGTTTCTGCGGCCTTCATCCAGTCCATGCCGCCCTGAACGACACCGATGAAGAAGCCGCCGATAATATTGATAAATGTAATGATAATGCCGGCTACGGCATCTCCGCGCACGAACTTGGAAGCACCGTCCATCGATCCGTAGAATTCTGCCTCGGCGGCAATACTCTTTCTTAGCTTCTTGGCCTCGGATTCCGAGATCAATCCGCTGTTTAAGTCGGAGTCGATCGCCATCTGCTTACCGGGCATGGCGTCCAAAGTGAATCGTGCGGCAACTTCCGCGATACGCCCAGAACCTTTGGTGATAACCATGAAGTTTACCATCACGATGATGATAAAGATGACCACACCAATGACGAAATTTCCTCCGAGGACGAACTCTCCGAAGGCCTTAATTACGTGACCTGCCGCGTCGAGACCCTGATCTCCATACAACAGAATCAGTCGCGTTGATGAGATGTTCATCGCAAGACGAAACAGTGTCGTCATCAGTAGCAGTGCGGGATATGAGGAAAACTCCAGCGGCCTTCCGAGATACAGAGAGACAAAGAGAATCACTAACGAGAGTGTAATACTAAAGGACAGTAGAATATCAAGTATCCACGACGGAATCGGGATAATCATGATAATGACCACTGCAACAAGCATCACCGGTACGGAGATGCTCATAATTGAATTGGTCTTAGTCATGTCCGCTCGGGCCATAATTCCGCTAGTCCTATCCTATACCCGTCTTTGATTATTAGCTGAGCTGCTTGCAGCAAAAGGTCGCTTTCCTTTGAGCCGGTAAACATAGGCTAATAGTTCTGCGACTGCTGAATAAAGTTCGTATGGAATTTGCTGCCCGACCTCTACAGCCTTAAATAATGCTCGGGCTAAGGGCTTTCTTTCAATAACAGGAATGCCATTCTGTTTAGCGATTTCCTTGATACGCTCCGCGACAAATCCACGACCTTTGGCGATAACCTTTGGAGCGCTGCCTTTTGCCATTTTATAAGAAAGAGCAACTGCAAGATGAGTGGGATTGGTGACAACGACATCGGCCTTCGGCACAGACTGCATCATTCGATCTCTGGCACGCTGTAAGGCCCTAGAGCGCATTGTTAACCGGGTTTGTTCGTCACCATCAACTGACTTCTTTTCCTCTTTAATTTCTACCTTCGTCATCTTTAGCTTCTTCATTGTGTGATACTTCTGCCAAATGAAGTCCGCTATCGCGAGGATGAGGAGCAGCGAGATAATACGCCAGAATACCTTTGCGGCGGCAAACGATGTAAAGGGAAGAAGGAAGTCGATACCTACATCCATCAGCCCCATAAGTTGCGGGAAGAGATCGAAGAATGCGCTATACGCTATCGGAGCGATGATAATCAATTTAAGAATTGATTTTCCAACATTGACTAAGTTGTGAATACTAAAGAGTCGCTTGATTCCGGTGATTGGATTTAAATGCGAAAATTTTGGTTTCAGTAGCTTGCTTGACCAGAGGAATTTGGTCTGCATTGCTGTAACGCCACCACCAGCGACTCCGGCCAGAACCATCAGCAGCATAATATGAGGGAGGACGAGACGAACTATTCCATAAAATTGATGTCTCAGGAGCTCAATTGTAAACGGTTCTTCGCCGGCATTGAATGTCAGACTACCTTGGAAAACAATAAGCAGATCTTGCCAGAGGTGAGGAGCTAGAGCTTGTAAGGCGATGAAGGCGGCAACAATGCCGCATACTTGGCTGAGTTCAACCGATTTACCGACCATACCGTCGGCGCGGGCTTCAGAAGTCCGCCGCCCGGTGGGGGCTTCGGTTTTCTCTCCGCTATCACTATCCTCAGCCATCCGTGAAACCTCGTATAACCGCTAATTCGCCTAATACTCAAAACCGTTGCTTGGATTAAGCAATGCCTTGCACAAATGTCGGACTTTTGACGAAATCTCGACGTCATCTCAATTTTGCAAACTACGTGCCTGCAACTCCCTTGGCCTTATCCGTCCCAGGTGCCCGTTCAGCGCTGTTTGATGTGAGCTGAGTGGGTGAACTTTGTCAGCGGGTCAAAACCTTAACGGTTCTTCAGCTGCTTATTTTGTTTTGAATAACTACTAGTTGGCTAAACTTAGTAGAAATGGTCAGGCTCCGGTTGCAGTGAAAAGTCGAGAGAGAAATTCGGGAATCATCGCAAATTCATCTCTCATGTGGTTTGCCACTCCAGGAAAAGTGAATTCGGTAATATAGAGCCCAATACCGATAGTTAATGGAAGGCTGATAATGAAGATATTAACTTGGGGGATGAATTTCGTGATTAGTCCTAAAACGAATTGAGTAACTAGCAAAGTAACTAATATCGGTGCGCTTATCACTATTGCGAGTTCAAAGGCCCGAGAGAATCGTTCCATTAGCAGTTTCGCTGTGCTGGCATCTGGGCGGAATACACCTAAACCGATATCCCCAACAGTAGAGGAGGCTGCTCGAATAAGAATATGGTGACCATCTAGCGTAAGGAAAACCACAGTTCCCACAAGCATTCCAAGCCTTGCAAGGACGGCAATTGATTCACCTAATGAGGGATCAATCATATTTGCCTGGCCCAAGCCGATTGCTCCTGAAGTGGTCTGACCAGCGATTGCTAAGCTACTAATAATATAACTAGGAATAGCCCCGATCAGGTAGCCGAGTATAAACTCGCAAGCAATCATTAGGCCCCCTTCGGCCGCGGTCTCCGGGATAACGGCTTTTAGGCCTGTCATCGCCAAGGAAAAGGAAAGTGCTAGGGCGAGTGCGTTGCGGAATGTGCCAGGAACCTGATCAGTTCCAATTCCAGGCAGCGAGACCATCAGCCCTTCTAATCGAACAAAGATTAGAAACCACGCCCAGAGGTTGGTGTAGTCTACTCCGGCTAATGACATCAGTCCCATAATCCTACTGCGTGATGTTAGGTATCTGTCCGAAGGCATAAGTGGCAAAGGCTGCCATTCGTGAAATCATCCAAGGGCCAAATACTAACAAGGCGCCGATTGAGGCGGTAATCTTAGGAATAAACGCCAAGGCCGCATCGTTAATCTGAGTTGCCGCTTGGAGAATGCTCACAAGCACACCTGCAATAAGACCAAAGAGAAGCACGGGGGCCGAGACCATCATTGCTGTCTCAATTCCGAAAGAGGCGATGTGAAGGAAATCCTCAAGCTTCATTGGGCTAACCTCTATACGTGATAACTTTTTATTAGATTTCCGATAATCAAATGCCAGCCGTCAATTACAACAAACAACATCAGCTTAATGGGGAGCGAGATCACCGTTGGCGGTAAGGTAATCATGCTCATCGAAGTCAAAACCGATGAGATAATCATGTCAAGAATTAGAAACGGCAGATAAATAAGAAACGCAATCTGAAACGCAGAATTTAACTCGCTTACGAGAAACGCTGGAATAACCACACTTGGTCCGAGAAGCTCTGGAGACTCGGGCGGCTCTGTTTTTGTAACTTCTAGGAACAAGGAAAGGTCAGCCTCTCGCGTATGCCTAAGCATAAAGGTCCTAAGAGGTTCAAAGGCCTTCTGTGCGGCTTCGGCATGTCCAATTTGATCCTCCGAATACGGAACAACTGCCTTAGTGTAGATTTCGTTAAAGATTGGGCCCATCACAGCAAAAGTTAGAAATACTGCCAGCCCTAAAATTACCTGGTTGGGCGGAGTTTGGGCCGTTCCAAGCGCCTGCCTAGTTAGTGCCAGAACCACTGCAATTCTTGTAAAGCAGGTCACGCTCATCAAAATTGAAGGAATAAATGCTAACGCCGAAAGCAGAATAGATAGCTTGAGGCCGGTAAAGATCTCACTATTAGTTACCGAACTTGAGCTCGACGTATTTATCGTGATTGACGGGAGGACAGATTCAGCTGAGGCTATAGCTGGCAATAACAGCCCAACCGCGAGCACGCCGAAAATAAAAAAGGTGTTTTTGGCTATGTTATTCACTACGGTCTACCTGGGCCACCTGAATTAATTCTGGAAAGTCCGGGAGAATCTGCAATATCTCGATAACTTCGCTCTGAAGCTAAACTGCCAACTGGAGTTGTGAGTTCGACAACCTTCGTGCTTTTCTCAGCTTCATCTGGCAAAGATGAGATTAAAGAGATGTTGTCTCCAGATTGCGAGAGTAGAAGGTTAGCGCCATTGACTTGAACAATAAGAAGATGCGCTCGGGGACCCAAACTCTTTTTCGCAATTATTTGAATATGCTCCAATTGAGCCCCATTTTTCCTCTTCGAGTAAAAGCGCTTAAATATCGATGCGCCAAACAGAAATACCCCTAGACAATACAACAATCCTTTTGCCACTGATGAACCTAGAGCTTGAGTGCTTGGGACATCCGCTCCAACAATTGGATTTTGCAATAAAGCCGCAACTGAGGGCCTACTCCCTGTTACCCCTACATCCTCTGCCACCGCGCACAGCGGATTGGCGAGGAAACAGGTTAGGCAAAGCGCCAGGAGTATAACCGAAACGAGAGATAGCTTTTTCATTTTAGGCCAAGCTCTCGATGCGCTCCTGCTGCGAAACGATATCTGTAATACGCACACCAAACTTTTCGTTAACAATTACCGCCTCACCTCGTGCAACCAGCCGTTCGTTGATAAAAATATCCAACGGCTCGCCGGCCAATTTGGCGAGTTCGATAACAGATCCTTGTCCTAACTGGAGGAGATCTTGAATCGATAATCTGGTTCGCCCTACTTCCACACTCACCTGCAGCGACACGTCTAACAGGAAATCCAAGTTGCGTGGGGTTCCCTGTTGAGCCTGCGGGGCTTGTGCGGTGGCCTTAACTATTCCCTCAGCTGCTGAGGCAACGGATTCGACTAGTTTCTCGGTATCTTCAGCCATAATCTAACCTCTACGTTTACCTAATAAGCGCTTTTTCTACTTTAAATCTTCAGGATCCGTTATTCCGTCAGTGATGCGGATTGCTCTACTACCACGATAACTTCCGACATAGCCTTTGTATTTAGGAATCCCTTCCACCTTGATGATTGCTTCGTCGGTTGGGCTTGTTTCGAGCGGTAAAATGTCACCGACATTCATCTCAAGAATATCTCTAGTAAGAACATTGCCTCGCGCAAGTTCAACACTCATGTTGACATCCGTCCGGCGAATATTAGTCTCCATTCGCTTAATAACGTTAGTGTCAACCTCGAGTCGTGTGCTCTGGAATCCAGTGGTGAGCTTCTGTCTGATTGGCTCAATCGTCGAATATGGAGTGCAGAGTGTTAAGGTAGTGCTCTCCTGCTCTAATTCGACTTCGATAGTTACAATAATCACGACATCGGTCGGAGGAACGATGGCAATTGCCAGCGGGTTAAATTCCGACCGTGCATAAACAAAATCAACGGGATGAATTGGAGCCCAAGCCTCTTTTAGAATCTCAAGCGCCATCATCACCACTTTGCCGATTAGGCGAGTTTCAATCGCTGTATACTCTCGACCCTCAATCTTAACTTTGCCCGAGCCTTTTCCGCCGAAGAGGCTGTCAACGATTCCAAAAACAAGTGGGGTCGAAACTACGAGGAGTGCAAACCCCTGAAGTGGGGGCATACGATAAATATGTAAACTGGAAGGGAGAGGAAGCTTCTTCATGAAGAAGCCGAACTTCACAATTTCGATACCGCCGACGTTAATGAAGCAGGTGCGGCCTAGAAATTTCGAAAGGCCTGTTCGGAACGATCGAGCAAAGCGGTCATGAATAAGCTCCATGGTCGGCATACGACCGCGGATAATGCGCTCTTGGCTCGCGAGGTCGTATTTTCTGACCCCTTCTTCCTGCGTGTCTTCAAAGGTATCGGTTTCGATATCCGCATCTGACAGACCACGTAGTAGCGCATTAATCTCGTCTTGAGAGAGAATCTGGTTCATAACCGAGAAAACCCTTTAGCTTAACCTAAAATCCACGCGACAATACGACGCTGCCGCAAAAAAAACCTAAAAACCAGAAATCTAATTTCAGTAACGCTTAAGGATTACTGAACAATAAATTCCGTATAATAAATCTGGACTACATCTTCTGAGCCCAGAGTCTCGTTCACAGCGTTTTTAATCTCTTCTCTTGTCTTCTCTTTGCCTTCTTCGCTGAGAATGTCCGCCGCTGTTTTAGCACTCAAAATACGAATAATTGCATGCCGTATTTTTGGCACATCACTTTCAATCGTATGTGGAAGCTCCGGTTCAGCAAACTCCAGCTGAATGGTTGTCTTCAAGAAGCTTCCCTTAACCTGTAGGTTAACGATAAAGGTCTCTAGCGGTAGAATTGCTCCTGGGAGCTCAACGCCCTCTCCCTCTGCTCCGCCTTCACCTTCGGTCGCAACCTCCTCGGTGTCATCTCCTTCTTCACCATCCGTACTCTTCTTCGAACCACTTAATGCCAAAAATGCGCCAACTCCGATCACGATGAGTAATACAACCGCACCAATGATGATAAATAGGGTCTTCTTGCTCTTCGCCTTTGAATCGCCGCCCTCTTCGCCTTCTTTCTTTTCCTCGGCCATCTTCGTTTACCAGTGGTTTGAACGTTACAAGTAGCATTAGACATCGCCAGTGAATCAGCTAACCCCCTAAAAAGCAAGGGTAAAAGCATATTCCTAGCTGTTCGTTTAGACGTGATTTCTGAGCCCTAAGTTGCAACTAAGTAGCTTTTTGTAATCTGAATGAAGGGATTATTTTAGGGAGCTAACTGGAATCAGCTCAACTTCGATGCGGTTATTCCGCAGTGTTGCCAGGGGTGAATTTTGAGGTACAGCAGGCTTGGAACTGCCAAAACCTATGACAGAAATAGACTGTCCTTCGACACCAGCGTCAATCATTTGTCGCCTAATAGCGAGAGATCTTCCCAGAGAAAGCTCCCAATTCGAGGGAAAAATTTTCGAATTAATCGGCAAAGCGTCTGTGTGTCCGGCAATTTTTAAAATCGGAGTCATGCCGCTGAGAGCATCTAGAAATGTCTTGAGGTTTGTTTGCCCGGTAAAAGTTAGTTCGTCTGAGCTACGAGTGAATGTCGTTCCATCAAAGATTACGACTACACTAGTGCCAGCTCTTTTAAGTTCAATTCCGCTCTTAAAGCGATAGCCACCCAAGCCATGCTCTACTTCTGGACTACCGAGAGCTTTGCCCATGCGTTCAGCAAGTTTTGTAACAAGTTGAGTCTCTAACCTACTCTTAAGTTCAATTCCGGAAGGACGGTCTGTTGGTACACCTAATTGAACATCCGCGCTCGGAGGAGGAGGGGTTCGTTCACCTGAAAGGGCAGGTTTGAACTCGATAGTGGACATTGAATAGCGGACAACAAAGAGAGTTAATAAGAGCGTTAAAAGATCAGCAAAGGTTACCATCCAGCCGTTTACTGAACCATTTACCGGTGCGGAGTCCCGCTGAGTCTTAAATGTTCTTCCGGCGTACATCTGCTGTTAGTCGCGCTCGCTTATGATTAGCATTAAATCACCTGGTAAGACTGGGTTAACGCCAGGCGCTCCAGAATCTGCCGTAGTTGACACCGCGTTTACCGACTTGCCTCCACCAGAGATATTTTCCGCAGGGACGTTGTGATCGATGAAGAAACGGACAAGTGCCATAGCCCTAAGTCCGGCAAGCTCTAACCCTGAACGCCCAGACTGTCTTAATTGAGAATTCTCGATATTCGAATCCTCAACATCGATAAGGGCGTAAATTTCAATCTTAAGGTTAAAACTCGAAGCCTGATTCGCCATTTTACTTAATATTGAAATAATCTGAGCCCTGACCTGATCATTATTATCATCGAAAACCTGTTTAAGATGGATTCGTGCTGTAAAGGCCCCAGGTTGATGTGAAACTTCAAAACCGCTGGGGATAAGAAGAGTTTCTAATGTCTTAAAATGCGCTGGATAGCGATCTGTATCAGCCGTTGGCCCGGCCTCACCTGCAGGAGGAAGTGTCCCAGATTGCAGTGTATCACTGGGGATTAAGGGCCTTTTCTCAATTTTTTTTGGAAAAAATTGGTGTAAAGAATTTAATACCGCCTCCTTCCGACTATGGTTAGGAGTGGTCAAAGAGTTTAGGAATATAAACAGCAAGAGCATGATCATCGAGAGGCATGTCAAAGTGACGTTTACCGTATCGGGATCTGCTTCAAGTTCTCGATTCTTTTTCTTCCCGGTGATTAACGGAGCTAACATAAGGCTGCTCTAGTTAAATTGCGAACGCCGCTCCTCGGGAGGGAGGAAGCTAAGAAGTCGTTGCTCTACAAGGCGTGGATTTGTGCCGTATACGATATCGATAATTCCTTCGAGAGTCATCTCTTTAATTAACCTTTCGGCCTCACTCCGGGTTCGTAGTTTGCCGGCCAGTGGAAGGAAAATTAGGTTAGCTAACATGGCGCCGTAGAATGTTGTTAACAGAGCAACCGACATCGCGGGTCCAATAGTGGAGGGATCTTCGATTGTACGGAGCATTTGCACTAGACCGATTAATGTTCCGATTAGCCCCATAGCTGGGGCTAAAGTGCCCATCGATTGAAAAAGTTGTGCCGCTCGGCGATGCCTGTCCTCGAGGAAAGCGATTTCAATCTCTAACGTGCGGCGGATATCGTCAGGATGCAGGTCGTCAACTGCGAGCTCAAGAGACTTTCTCAAAAAGGAATCAGGTTCACGATAGATATCCTCTTGCAGTGTTAATAGCCCAGCCGCGCGACTCTTCTTGGAAAGCTCAACGAGGCGCTTCATTCTCAGGGTAGCCGAGGAATAATCAGGGAAAAATACTGTCCGGAGCGCAGCAATACTGCGTTTAAAATCGTCCAGGGGGAAATTTATTAAGGTACCACCAAGTGTCCCGCCGATTACAATCAGTAAACTCTGAAACTCAAAAAACGATGCGAGTCCCCCACCCAAAAAGATTGCAAGAAAAACGAGACCAAATGCAGCAGCTGCCCCAATCAAAGTAGATTGGTCGAGCTCATTCGCCCGACGGGCCCCGTATCCGGTAGGTTCGCGGTAAAAGTCTTCCACCTTCATTCCCCAATGAAATAACTTACTGTCTCAGTTCGAGTTTTTAAGATGCGCTAAGGTGGGACGAATGTTCTAAGTTGTTGAAAAACGACAATTAATGCCTAAGGAATAGCCCAGCAAACAAACTCACTACATCAAAGATGAAGTGATAGAGAAAAAGCGGAGCCAATCGCTCCTGATTAGCGATGTAAGCTCCAACAAACCCTAACCCTAAACCGGCTAAGGCCATTGCCGCCACTGGTCCCCAAGTAAAATAGTGCGAAACGCCAAAAATAATAGAGCTAACGGCGGCCGCAAAAATATCCCTTTCACGTTGGTTCGACGAGATTGCCCGCCACCTTCTCAGAACGCTAATTAGCAAACCACGGAAAATTAGCTCCTCAGTTACTGCTGCCCAGAGGGCGATTAGAGCAAGCCGGATTGTGAGGAGAAAAACCAACCCTGTGGTGAACTCCGGGCGGCCGGTGGGGAAAACGGCATGAGTCAGAGTCGCCTGCCGAGACGTTAAGAACTCAGGGGCAAGAATGATGATTATCACCGCAGGGATGCATCCGAGAGCAAACCCGGTATGCGTGTGGCTAAGCGCCTGTCGAAACCCCGAGCCGATGCCAATTGAGAGTTTAAGCCGCATGCGGATAAAAATCGCACAAATACTGGCAAGCCCAAGGGCAATAGTTGTTACGTCCAGGTCTGAATGCCCAAGCCGTTGAACCAAAAAGGTGACAAATGCTGGAGCGCAAGCAACGGCAAATGACACAGCAACAAGTAGAGAGCCAACATTAGGTGTCTGCTCGAGGGCACTTCCCTGATAAAGCGCGCTCAGGAACCCTCTAATTCGATCCAAAGCAAGAAAATCAGTAATGACCCTTTTTGTGTTCATTCATTTATTCTCATAGGGCACTACTTGGTAGGGTGGCAACTGAATTGGAGCTGGGTAAGACACTGACTCCTGAAGATAAGATGCTTTTAACCCTCGTGAATCTGTGGTTAAACAGCGCTTTAAGAGTTTATGTAAGGGTTTAATAGGAAAAGAGCATAAGAAGAGTATGTCTAAGCATTTTGATGTTTATGGAATTGGCAACGCGATTATCGATCTGCAGCTTCAGGTGACAGAGAATGACGTACGGACTCTAGGGCTTGAAAAGGGGGCAATGCAACTTGTTGATGCTGCCGCACAGAGTAGATTGATGCAACATTTCGGCGGGTCCATTCCACATAAAGCGAGTGGTGGCTCAGCAGCGAATACAATTATCTCCATCGCTCAGCTCGGGGGATCGGCCTCCTATGGATGCATTGTTGGTGATGACGAGAACGGGAAATTTTATCTTCATGAGATGAAAGAGTTAGGGGTCATACTCCACAACGCGGCGGTTCCCAACTCAGAGACTGGCACTAGCTTTATTCTTATTACTCCAGATGCCGAGCGAACGATGAACACCCATTTAGGGGTCACCGGAAGTTTTGCTCCAGCGCATGTCAGCGAAGAGCATCTGAAGAATTCGCATTGGCTATATATCGAAGGCTATTTATTTTCCACGGCGGAAGGTCAAGCGGCGGCAAAACATGCCACTCAATTGGCTAAGCAACATGGGGTTAAGGTCGCCGTGACATTCTCTGATGGCTTTATTGTTGATGTCTTTGGCGAACACCTACGAGAGGTAGTAGGGCAAAGTGATTTAATTTTCGCAAACGCTAATGAGGCACGACGGTTCACCGGAGAATCGGATAATTTGCAAGCTTGGTCAAAGTTGCGTGAGGCGGCCCCACAAGTAGTAATGACTTTGAGCGAAAAGGGGGCTCTTGTCTCCGCCCACGGACAGGAGTTCAAGATTGATCCGTTTATGACCAAAGCGGTTGATGATACTGGAGCTGGGGATATGT
>CAYMWO010000002.1:0-58400 GCA_964393905.1 uncultured Bdellovibrionales bacterium
TGGTGTGCTGAAATAGTCTTCATGCAGTGGGTATGATAGTCGCACTGCCCCTGAAAGCAGGGGAGTTTTGGACAGTCGGATTCAACCTCGAGACCCTCGCCTAGGCCGTAAAAATGGAGATCGCTAACTCGCGTCGGTCCAAATAATCCGATCACGTTTTTTTTCATTGCTAAGGCGAGATGGAGTCCTAAGGAATCGTTACTAACAATTACGTGATGGTTGTGAATCCATTCAAAATACCGATTAAGGTTATCAAAGCCGTCCTGAAATGAATAAGATATGCCACGCGAATCACACAATTTAGCCAGCTCTTGCCAATGTGACTCGGGCCAGGCTTTGACCGGCCACTTGGCGCCGACAGAGATGTTAAAACCGACTGTGAGTTCGGGTGCGGTAGAGAATTGAGCCGCCTTTGGCAATGCATACGGCTGTCCATTCCAGGGACGGCCGATGGCTTTGAAAAGATGATACTGATACGGTTTGTGATCGATTGTAGAGATTGGCAGTGAGTAGATGCTTCTGTCTCTTGCTCCAATTTGTACGAGCTCCGAAGCGTCCTGAGAGATTTTGGATTTACCTGAACCGTTCATCGCGTTAGGGCTAGCTAAGCTCTGAGCCAAACCATTTACTGGCAATTGACCGGGAGTACTTTTCTTGGCGGTTAGAATAGGAGAGCCGGTCTTCTTGTGAAAACTCTCAACCCACTTTCCAATATCGATACAGCGCTCCAGATTAATAACGAGATCGAACCGTGACATCTCGAGCTTGGCGAGGTTAGCCGGGGTAAAGGTCAATGCCTGTTTAATAAGAGGCGCCCCTGGGAGCAGAGGTAAAGCGGGTTCGGAAGTTAGCCAGGTTACATCATACGAGGAGAACTCAGAGAGGATGCAAGTGGCTCGAAATACATCGCCTAAGCTCGGACTTCCCGAGGCCTCTTCCGTTAGAAACTCGGTGTAACCGGTTTTTATTATTAGTAGCTTAGGTTTGACCATCAGCTTACAGATACATCCCTGTAGTAGCAGTTGAGTGAGCTTAAAAAACCTACTTCTTCGGACTCCTAAGGAATGAGATGAGTATATCTTTGTGGTAGATGCTAAAACAAACGAAAATTACGTAGAATTAGGTGGTTATGCCACATAAAAGCGCCTAATTAGCACTCGTTAAGGTTAATGGCTGGTATTTTAAGTAGGAATTAGTCGAAAGTAGATATCCCTATGACTAGCGCTAAGATTTCGAATGAGTCCGTGATGCTGCCCCAAAGCGCATCGCCAACACTCGCGATAATATCTCGCGCCTCGGAACTAATGCAAAATCTGACATTAGTTGCTGAGACATTATTAAATCAGACATTCTCAGCTTGGGAATGGATTGTATTGGGAAGTCGTATCGAGCTTGGACAAGTTCGGTCGGGTCTTAATGAAAACAGAGAGCTAACTGAGCGATTACGTTTTATCGAAACCCCGGACTTTGAAAGTAACTTACCGCTTTTCGAGCTTGCACTAGAAGGAACCAGCGCCCCTCAGCTGATGAGAATCGGAGCGGAAGAGCTACCCTTCTCCACCTACCTTGAGCGAGCCCTTTGGGCCTATCATTCGTTCGGACCAAGAGCCTCAAACCTTTTCACGCCGATATGTAATAGGGAGAATTTTCTACAACTCGAAAACGTTCCTACTCTTCGAGAGATGCCGCTCGACCGGCCACTGCCCGATAGCCAACTTAACCTACAAGAACTCTATCACCCGGAAGAAGAACTTCCTTTTTCTCTAAAAACTAGAGATTCTAAACCTCGCCTTCTAATGATTGTTCCTTGGTTAACAATGGGAGGCTCCGATAAGTTCAATTTAGACCTAGTCGAAGAGCTAAAGCGCAACAACTGGGAGGTAACGATTGTAACTACGCTTGCCGATCCGCATAAGTGGACGGCGGAGTTTATGCGCTATACGACAGATATTCTCCCAATGTCGTTTTTCCTTCGGCCTGGGGACCAACCGAGATTTCTCCGCTACGCAATCGAGTCACGAAAACCCGATGCAGTTTTGATTTCACACACCGAGCTTGGTTACTATCTGTTGCCGTACTTAAGATTCCGTTGCCCGGGACCGGCTTATCTAGATTATTGCCATCTCGAGGCGCTTGATTGGCTAGATGGCGGCTATCCGAACCTAGCTGTAAAGCGCGGTGGGTATTTTGACTTAAATGTAGTCTCATCCTTTCATTTGCAGAACTGGCTTGTCTCGCGTGGAGCGAAGCCAGAGCGGGTCGAAGTTGCGTATACGAATATTGATACGGAAAAATGGACTCCCAGCGCAGAGAATAGATCTCGGGTTCGAGCTGAGTTTAATGTCGCTGACGATACGCCAATTATTCTTTACGCCTGTCGGATAGTTAAACAGAAACAGCCGAAGATTTTCGCCTATGTGATGCGAGAACTTAAAAACCTAGCGATTCCTTTCCTTTGTCTCGTCAGCGGTGATGGAGAGGACCTCCCCTGGCTAGAGGCGTTTGTTCGGGAGAACGGCTTAGAGAGTCATGTCCGGCTCCTTGGTGCGAACTCTAATGAACGCGTTCAGGAATTTATGTCGGGAAGTGATATTTTCTTTCTTCCCTCGGAGTGGGAGGGCATTTCCTTAGCGATTTACGAAGCCATGTCGATGGGGCTTGCAATTGTCGGTGCTGACGTAGGTGGACAAAGCGAGTTGGTTACACCTGGTTGCGGTAGGCTTGTATCTCGCGGGGATGATATTCATGAAGTGAGAGATTACGTTCAGGCGCTGCGTGAGTTATTATCCGATATCAGAATGTGTCGGACACTGGGGGCCTCCGCTCGCGAAAGGGTTAAAACCTGCTTCGAGCTGCGATTTTTAGGAACCAGAATGATTGACCTTATTGCTAAGGCCAAAAGCAATATTTTACGACGCGCGAACTCGACCGTATCATCTGAGATGGTGGATAGAATCATGCACCAAACGCTTGATTATGGCCGGTTATCTACGGAGATAAATTCCTCCTTAGATCGCTTTCATCAGATGGGTCGTGATCTAGTAGCGAAAACTCAAGCGTTGCAAACTTCAGCTAACCCCTCCCAGGAAGAGATTAATCAGGCTCTTCAATTGAAATCCGATTATGAATCGCTGTTAAAGCTGCTCGAGAACAAAATTGGGGAGCGAGAGCTGATATTCCGGAAGCTTCTCTGACTATTTATAGAACACGAAAGCTATGAGACTGCTGCAAGAATGAGTTCCCATTCTGAGCTAAGCCCAGAATCAGCTCACACATGTTTTTAACCGCCTCTTGTTCGCTATATCTCCGTGCCCCGCGAATAAAATTGAAAACTTTATCCTCTGTCTCTGACTGAAAGCTCTTGTCGCCAAGAACAGCGGACAGTTGCTTCGCTAACGCCGTGGGTGAGTCTGCCAATATCAGTCGGTCACCAATCAGCATGTCCGCTATTTCATGAGAGAAGGTTGGCATCAGGTCCAGGGCAATCACCGCCCGGGCGGCAGAGAATGCATCAAGTATCACAGTGCTGCGCTTAGATTCCACAATTGCCACATCGCACGCCGCAAGCGCCTGTTCGCGAGAACCGTTTGCGAGAATTAAATCGTTAAACCCGAGCTCTGCTGCAATAAAAAGAAATGCATCCTCATCCTCCTTTTCCTTCATCGTTGGATGTTGGCGAAGAAGAAGTTTCACTCCTTTCCCCTGCAACTTTAATTGCATGAGCTCTGAAATGACAAGTTTGAGCGACTGCACAGATTCGTGAGCAAACATTGTCTGGGCAATGTAAAGGCTCTCTAACCAACTAGAAAAATAGAGTACGACCTTATCACTCTCTAGTAGCCCTAGCTCGTGCCTGGCCCTTTGGCGTGCTGCATCGTCGAGTCTCGCCGGGTTGGTGTTAAATGGGAGACCAGTAACGGCGATACGCATCGGGGACTCCCTAGTTTGTAGGAGAATTTCCGCGCAGAAATCATCCCCTAGACAAACAACATCAGCGGGTTCGGGATAACGAGGTTCGGGTTGAGGATAGCTACCGTGTTCTAGATGGACGGTGGGAATTGAGTGCGCCTTAGCGCATTCAATCAGAGCCTGACTCGAATTTATCGGCGCCAATGAGCAAACAACTGCTTGAAGGTCGTAGCTTTCACGTAAATTTTCAAAGAGTAGGTAATACCGAAAGATGTCATTCAGGCTCGTTGAGGCAGCTTGATTAAGCTCTTTTACCTCTTCATCTCCGAACAGTTCGTGCTTAGGTAACTGGGGATACTTCTCGCGGAGAGCCGTGAGCACCGCCGGAAGTCGTTCAGCCACAAGCCGAGAGCTCTCTGCTCGAAGGGTGTCTGCGCTGACAACTTGGCGAAAATCTCTAAATTTATCTAGAGCTAAGCCAAACGCCTGAGGCTCGAAATCTACGAGAATAGTTCCGGGATACTTTGAGCCAAGCTCACGCAAGAATGGAGTGAAGCGCGAATAGTGGTAGGAGTATATTATTGCCGGCTTTTTCACACAAGCTTACCCTCGACAGTCGTGCGCTGAAGAATTCGCGGATATAGCCGCCCTAGGCAATAGCGCATAGAGAAGCTCATCATCTGCAGCAGATTTCCGTTTCCAACCCCTAGTTGGATACCGGTGGGATTGGTGTTCCGATTGCTATTACACCAACTGACAACATCGCTATCTAAACTCAAAAGTAAGTTAGAGTCATAGGTGTTGGAGTTCTTTAACCGGTCAGCCAAATCCAGCGGATTAATTACATAAGGGCGCAGACAATTTGGGCACGGCGTAAGGGGAAGTCGATACAGTGAATGGGTAACAGTGGCGGCGAAGGGCTTTTCGCACTCCTCGCAGAGAAGCTGGACCTTGATTTCAATGTAGTGGTCCCGAGCGCCGGATAGGGCAGTGAGTATCTTTGCGCGAAACAGAGAGTTCCTAGCCATTGAAAGGAGCAGTTTTCCCTGGGAGGCGCTCGTAAAGAAGCGAGCCCAGTCGGCTTTGGGGTCCGCGTCTATAACAATAGCAAAAATCTCTTGAGCTTCCGCCAGATTTCCACTGAGCGCCAGCGAAAGGCCAAAAATTCTAAAAAGTGGAATGTTATTAATCTGTCCGGCATTACACAGATCGATCGCCAACTCCCGCGCCGAGGTGTAGCTACCGGAGAGAAAGAAATACTTACAGGCCTGAAAGAAACTTTCATTATCGACCCCTGTCTGCGCTATATGCAGACTCAAAACAGCAGCCTCATCGTAGCGCTGATTTGCTGCATGGGAGGCTATTCGGTCTTTAATCAGAGCAAGCTGTGGTGGACTAAAGTTCACGAATATACTCCTCGCACGGAACAAAATCCGGTGTTAGTGGAGTCTCCCTTTGATTATAGAACAACACTGCGCGTGAACTTGTAGAAGTTAGTAGCTGATAAAGCTCCCGCTTTAAGCGAAGCTCTTCAGTAATTACCGGTTCGACTATCTCCCTAGTGCCGAGAATAAAAACTCCCCGTAATCGCTTTTTTTCTTGGTCAACCAGCGCGGTGCTGCGTTGAATCATTAGCTGACTTGTCGGCGAAACGAGCTTGAGGGCATCGAGAAACTCTCTAAGTGGTGTAAACGCAACCTGCTTGCCGGTGCCTAGAGTCTCTAATTGCTCCGATGTGAGAGAAAATGAATAATCGAATAGGGCTACCCTGGCAGTAGTGAGTGCTTGTGCGAGGTCTTTTGTGCCTTTGCAGGCATAGAGCAGACTTACCCCCTTGGCAAAAAACACATCTAGCTTTTTCGGCAATAAAGAGAGCTTGGTATATGGAGTGACCTGAAGTTCGGGGTGCAGCTCTACGGCGACCTTGTTGAGAAAATCAGAGATATCAACGCCGTAGTAAATGACATCCTTTAAGTTCAGCGTCGAAAACTCTCGGTAAAATCTCCGCCCTAACCGCTGAATGAACTCCATCCCCTCAATGCACCCCATCAAAGTGCTTCCAAGCTCAACGTAGGATACCGGCTCTGGCCCCTTGATGCTTCTTGTAACATGGAGTGCCGCGAGTTTAGAGAACGAGTTGTAAAGATCCTTGGTGAATATTTCCCGTCCAAAAATCTCAAGTTGTTCGTCTGGAGAGAGAGTTTGCGAATTACGGATTAGTTCGCGAAGGACGATAATGTCTTTAAGATAGCGAGCCACCATGAAAAAATCATAGGCTTCCTGGTGTTCTCGCCGGTCCCAAACAGAGTTATGAAGGGTTTGAGGGTTTTGCGAACCAAATTCCAGATAAGTGACAGCTTCTGGGGAATCGCTGTTGTAGAATTTTTTTGCGTCCTGACTCACTGGGTGTTGTAGATTTTTAGCAGATCTTTCGTACAAGGATAAAGGCCTCAGCGGCCGGCAACCCTGCAGTTACGCCCCAACGCTGGGCAATGATTCTCAGCGCCTCCGGCGAGCGAGGGTGTGGAAATGCCGCGGTCTCCGATTCGTAGAGATCCATCGCCTTAATTTTCTTTTCGACTGTATTAGTTACGTCCACAAAGACATTTGGCCGGAACGAAGCGCCGGAATTAGCGGGCGAAATCCAATCGGTCGAAGAGGGTGTTTCGAAGGCGTAAATCTCCTTAACTCCCTTATCTCCTATCGGGCGGCAGGCAGTCAGCACGGCTTGGAAAGTCACACGGTGATCGATATTTAAGTCCCCCTCGAAATGCGTATAAATTATATCAGGCCGCACCTCTTTAATGGTTCGCTCTACAGCCTTTACGACATCCAGGAGATCCATGCCGTCAAAACGATTATCCGGAAAGTTAAGATGCCAATACTTTTTGAAGCCCATAAACTTGCAGACGCTGGTGTAGCAGCCGTCTAGCTTTTCGAGATCTGCCTTCGGAGCCAGTTCTCTCCTTTCATAACGGGAGGTAATGCCCTCTCCAAGTACTAGGGAGTAGACTTCGTCGCCTGCGGCGATATGATTTAAAGCTGTGCCGCCGCAGCCTAGTATTTCGTCATCTGGGTGTGCTGCAACTATTAAAATTCGAGACATTTATCTGCACCTTGGTTGGGTTAAGTTTACGGTTGCAGCCTAGCACAGTCATGAAGCGGTGTTAATAAAGAGAATTAACGAAAAATTGATTATTAGGCGATTAATGTCGGCAACTGCAGACAGGTTTCAAGCCATTCGGGTCGCACGGATTGGACAATTCCCCTTGTGGCGGATAGCTGACATTTGGAATAGCCCATTCCGGCGAGGGCTTTTTCTAGGTCATAGAAGCTGTGTTGAATAAGATCGGAAAAGCCCTGGTCCTCAACCGTAATATTCAGCAGCAATTCATTTAATGAGTGGGCAAAGTCGACCTGCACTGCACCGGCTTCTGGTAAGGTTACGGTGAAGGAAATTCGCCTAAACGGTTCGCGTTTACCGTCTTTGTCGTCTTGGTTAGATTCGTTATCCGCGCTATCGGACTCTTCGTTTTGACCGGTTCTGGTCTCGGTCTGCTTGCCGCGACTCTCCGTATTCGGCACCCCGGCCGGGAAGAACGACATCTCTAATTTAGAAAGGATGCCTTGCACTAGATGCGGGAAAAGCATAAACGCTGGCTCTCCGGCGGCCTGCATGATGGGGTTAAGTTGGTTAATAAACTCCTGCCCGCGAATTAAATTCCCTAGGCTCTTTAGTGCAGTTAGATTTTGCGCAAGCTGAGTCGGGTCGCCATTGCTGCCACTTCCGAAGCGGTTTGAGAGATCCGTGAGCGAACTTTGCAGTCGGTCAATATCGATAGTTGTATTCTTCGCAGCACTCCCCCCACGCTCTATCTGGCTTAGCAGTTTGCGAGCGGTTTCGGCGAGCTGTTGATCTCCAGCACTACTCTTCTCGGGGCCGGATTCGATGCGTTTTAATAGCTGAGTAAGGTTTGCGAGAGCCTGCTCGTGCGAGGGCGCGGCGGCAACTCGTTCGCGGCTGGGCGTTGAAATATTTGCGATATGGGTTGACTGGGGTGCTGGTGACAAGGATGCCCGGAATTGTAAATTCTCGCTAATATCCTCAGCCATTGTGGAAGACAGCTCGGAAAAGCGTGCTGTGTCAGCGAGCATTAGCTGTTTATCAATGATGTTTGCCCCAACGGCTCGGAGCTTTTGCTCGAGAGACCTGAGCCCGTCGGTGACTTTCTTTAGTGTTTCAGAAGTTGTTGCGGATTCAGGGGTTCGGTCGGTTACCTGAGTAGTAGTGTGCCCGTCATCTAGGCTCTCCGAGACTCGCTGCACATCGTCAAATAGGTTCTTGATTCCCATGAACATCTTACCCGGGGAGAGCCGGTCGGGAGATTTGGGGTCAATGAGCTGCTGAAATGAAAGCTCGGCCGATTTAATGAAAGCTTCGAGCTTTGCCGAAAGAGTTTGTGGCAAACCGACGCTGAGACCCTTAAGAGTCTCAAAGCTTGCTAGTAGTTCATCTAAAGTTGGGACCGCAATAGTAGGCGCCCCGGTTCCAGGGGTGATATTAGTTGGCGGAACCAACTGCGCTGGTGCGGTTAGTATTGGGTTGCTTGACTCCAGTAATAACGAGCGAATTTGCACTGTGATGCTTTTTAGCGAATTTTGCACGGCTCGTGGTTGGTCGGCTCCCAGAAGGGTAGGCTGAGGTAGCGGAACATCTGGTGACTTGGCAAATGTCTGGTAGATTCGATTTAGTGAGGTAGAAAGAGCAGTTTTTATCGCCCCTTCGCTAGAACCGTCCTTAATTGAGCCAAGCAGGGTCCTTACCTCTCGCACCGCCAGAAGTTTCTCCGGCCCACTTTTCTCAAGCTCGTCAGTAGAGAGCTTCTCTGCTGATTGCGCGAGCTGGAGTAGCTGTGCCAAAGGCGCTTTCTTGTCGATGTAATTTTGAAGCTGCTCTCGTAATCGGGAGATGACTTCCTTGATGTTTTGAGAGCCCTCGGCAGAACTCCGTGCCGGAATATCTAGCTTGCGGGAAACTGCTTCTAGTTGTGTTGAGAACTCAACTAATTTTGTGAGCGACTCCTCGTCTGGATTCTGCTCTGGCGGAATGGATAGAAGAGTGTTTTCTAAGCCCTTCGTGAGAATAGTCAGCTGCTTTTTTACATCTAGGGAATCTTTGAGCGCGGACTCTAGAAGATCAACGCTCTTGATTAAGGACTCTAATGCCTGAGGGTGAACCTGAGTTTGAATTCGAAGTTGTTCCTGCGGACGAACCTGAGGGTAAAGTTGGGGCAGCAATTTGGGCAAGGACTCACCCTCCGCAAGCAGCTCCCTTAGTTGAGACTCTCTACCGGTAATGGACTCCATGTGGTCCTTAACAAACTGAGTCAAGGCATTAGTCGAGGATGTGCGCGTTGGAGTAGAGGGTGGGGTAGCGGACAGTTCAGGCTTTTCTACTAACTTATCTCCTAATCCCCCAAGCAGTGTAAGTAACCTAGAGACATTATCGGCCGAGCTCTGGGCCTGTTTTGCATTGGGCGGTGAAGCTAACGCTTTAAGGTTAAGCTCTAGTTGTTGGAGCCTGGTTGATATCTCAGGACCAAGCGTATTCTGCAGAGAGTTTGGGTGGTCAGCAGCTATATCCGTTAAGGTGTTAGCTAGTTCGGTCAGAGCCTTTGCCGCAATTGAAGAGAGCTTTTCGGCTGGGCTTGTTGTCTGAGCTGGGGCTGGAAGTGGAACAGCTTTTAATGCCTGCTTTAAGCCATCAATAAACTCTAGTAGTAGCTCCTCTGCCTTCGGCGAGCGTGAGCTAAAAGCTGTGTTTATCTGAGTGACTGTTTGAAGTAAGCCTTTAGTGCTGATTGCAGTTTGCTGGTTACTATCTGAGTTACTACTCGATAGGGCGACAGTCATCTGTTCAACTAACTGTTGAATTACCAGTTGATACTTGGCGGAAAAGGCTTGATTGCTTCTTGTGTCGACGGAAAAAGAAGCTGGCGTTGCGGGTTGAAACTCGGGAATCGTAGCCGTGCCGAACCGTAGTAGAACCTTGTCAAGACTCTCGGAGAGCACCTTTTGTACCTGTTTGTCTTCCAGCGGAAGCTTACTCACGGCAGTTGTGCGGAGAATAAGTTCATCAAAGAACCTTGCGGTGTCAGCCGAGACAGAGCTCTGAAATGTTGCAAACGTGGCTTTGGTTTGCTCGAGAGTATTGATAAGAGAGGCTAATGGCTCTCCAGACTCCGCTGCGTTTAGGCTCGACTGTAAACGCTGAGGCGTTACCTGGGGAGAGTCCAGTAATTTGCTGATGGAAGTAGGGGGCGGCTCCGAAGTGCCAATAGAACGCTCAGCTGTGACAGGCTTAAGTGACGCAAGGAGCTGAATAAGCTTCTCCAGTCTGACTGAAGGCGCCTCCTTTGGCTGTTCAGCTTCAACCTGGGTTGTGTTCGCACTCAGAAGAGAGACTAAGCTTGAGCGAATATCTTCCGAGCTTGTCTCAACAGAGCTTAGCAGTGAATAGATATCCACCAATCGTCCGAGTGAAGCGAGGGTCTCTTTTGTGTTACTCGGGTCCAGTAATGTGGCTAACTTTCCGAGCGAAGTTGATGTTATCTCACCGTCTTTGGCGGAGAGTGTCGCTAGGGAGGATAGAAGGTTATTTACCGGCTTTAGCGAGTCTAGATTAAGGTCTAATTTAGGCAGGTCAAGAAGGTCCGTGCGGGGTGTAGTCGGAACTCGCTCTAAAGCGTGCCGCAGAACTGGAAGCTGATCTTTAAATGCCTCAAAAAATTTAAGTAAGTCCTCCGACGGCGAGTTTAGAGTAGCGAGTGCTGCCTCTGTTAGCGCTCTAGCCGGGTTGACTGAAACAATTTTAAGAGTCTGAGCTGAGCCGTCATCAATCAAACGTGCAAGAATCTTGTCCCCGGTTTTAAGCTCTAGTGGCACAGAGGCCGCGAGAAACTTTCCCTCAATGATGACCCCTTCTTGAGCTTCACCCTCTAGAGTTACGCTAGTAGCAATAGTTCCGGCGATTAAGTTTCCGTTCGTTGGCGTATTCTGCGCACTTCGAGGTGCGGCATAGGTATCCAGCAGCTCAATATCCGGAGCTGTCGAGCCAACTTGCTTCAGTAACTCCCTGAGCAGAATGGAATCAATTTGCTGTAGCGCCTCAACCGACATCAGCCACCAGAGTTACAAGTTTGAAGAAATAAGTAGTTACCGGAATCTACTCCTAACTATCGGCCTGATTCGGCCTGGGGGTGAGAGCTGTTTTCTAGGTAAATCCCCAATAAAAACAGATAGTTCGACTGTGGCTCATAGGCCCTTTAGTCAACCCTTTCTGAGCTTTAAATTGACGCCCAAAGTTCCCAGGTGTTAGCTGCTTTAACTGGTCGCTGATAGATGCAGTGCAAATACAGCGCAAACGAACTTTATCACCGGAACAAGTATGGGTTTTTCAAAAGATTGGGATAGCCGTTACAAGGAGGGAACTCACCTCAGTGTCTGGCCGTGGAGCGACTTGGTGAGTTTTGTAATGCGCTACTCCCGTCCTACCGGGGCTGGGATGCGAGTGCTCGAAATTGGCTGCGGAGCAGGGGCAAATATCCCGTTTTTTAAATCTATCGGCGCAGATTATTACAGTGTCGAGGGGAGTAGTGAGATTGTTAGCTCGCTGATCGAGACATTCCCCGAGCTAAATGGTCGTATCGTGACCGGAGATTTCACTGAGCAGCTAAATGTCCCGGGTGAATTCGATCTGGTCTTCGATCGTGGTTCGATAACATGCAACACACAGAGCTCAATCGAGCGTTGTCTCAAGTTGGTAAATGCGAAATTAAAGACTGAAGGGAAGTTTATCGGGATTGATTGGTACTCATCTGATTTCTCGGATAAGTCTTGCGGGGAGATTATCGACGATCCATATACCCGCGGAAATTTTACCTCCGGCAGGCTAAAAGGCACTGGCAAGGTGCATTTTTCTGACGAGGCCCATATTCGTAAGCTCTTGGCCGATTTCAACCTGACCGTTCTTGAGCATAAGGTTGTCTCGCGCAAAGAGCCGCAAGATGGTTGGCAATTCGCCTCCTGGAATTTTGTCGCGGAAAGATTACGTTAGAGTAAAAGCTCCCAACTAATAGGGGTTCCGCGTTTGATATCTTGCCGCGCCTTCTTCCCTAAGACGATATCAAGATACTTTGGTTGTAGCCCGTCACCTGGTCTGATTGAGCGCACATTAGCATCAGTAAAAGTCTCACCGGATTTGATATCTTGTATGGCAAAAAGCGAGCGTCTAAATACGCGACTTTGCTTCTCAGTTGAAGTTGTTCCGTAATGGACCTCTCCTAGGGCCTGCTCTGTCAGTCGGACAGAGTTTACTAGTTCCCGAAATTCCGTTGGTTCGAGAGAGAAGGAGCTATCTGGACCAGGAACTTTTCTGTCTAGCGTAAAATGTTTTTCGATAATACAGGCGCCAAGAGCAACACTCGCTACGGCCACACCAATTCCAAGGGTGTGATCGGACAGACCAACCGGAACATTGAAAGTTTCGGAGAGGTTTGGAATAGTTCGCAGGTTCATCTCAGAAGCCAGCGCCGGGTAGGCACTGGTGCACTTTAAAAGAGCAACTTCGGGACAGCCATTTTGTTTGAGGGTGGCTACCGCTTCATGTATCTCAGCTAAACTCGCCATGCCGGTAGACATTATCACGGGCTTCTTCGTGCGCGCGATGTGTCGAATTAGCGGCAAGTCGATAATCTCAAACGATGCGATTTTGTAAACATCTACATTTAGCTTCTCGAGGAAATCGACCGCCGTTGGGTCAAACGGTGTAGAAAAGCAATCAAGCCCGATTTTCTCGGCGTAGTTTTTTAGCTCAGCATGCCACTCCCAAGGGGTAAAGGCCTCGGCGTATAGCTCGTAGAGTTTTCGTCCCTTCCAGATTGTATCCTTGATGGTAAAATACTCGTTGTCGCAATCAATTGTGATTGTGTCCGGTGTGTAGGTCTGAAGCTTGACGGCGTCCGCTCCCGACTCCTTTGCGGCATCGATTATTCTAATCGCCTCCTTGATATTTTGTCCGTGGTTCGCAGACATCTCAGCGATGATGTAGGTCGGATACCCGACGCCGATTTTCCGACCTTTGATGGTGATTGTTTTATTACTCTGTTTCATTTCGCTCTTTCCTTAACCGGTTCAAGTGGGGCTAAACCTACCATGTTCTAAGATCATACCTTTAGTGAGCTCAGGACCAACATTGAAATATGCGTCTATCCAGGCTAACCAGGGAATAAAAGTTGGGCCTTGCTGGTCGTAAATTGGGAAATCATATTCGTGATAAGCGACTTCAAGTTCCGAAAAATCCTCGGGCTTAATGTAGCTTCTACCGTTTGGCCCAGAGATATAAACCGTTCCGCCAAGCGCTCTGGTGATATCGGCCAACTGCTTTGACCCCTTTGACGTAACTCCTAGTGAGGAGCTTCTAATGAGCTTTCCCTGATGCGAGAAACCGAAGAGATCTAGAATGCGTTCTAGCTGCACCTGAACAATATCGGTAAGTGTTTCTGCCCCCGCAAGTCCCTCGTATAGTTTAGCCAATAAGCTTTTATCAAAGTAGCGAGACTTTCCGTAGTAGGCTTCAAGCTTGCGGGTATGATCTTCAACCCACGAGTGGTCAGTCACCTTTAACTCCGATATTAGGGGCCAAGCCCCGGCCGACCTATCAATTGGAATCGAAAGCCAATGTTCTTTTCTCTCGTCGCGAATCCGGTTTCGGTGTTCAAATGCCCGCTTTTGATGCTGCACATTATCCAGCAGCACAAACTTATCGGCATCAACTATCCGCTGCAGATAGTTTACGGCCGGTAAGTAGCGAGGCTGGCTGATGGCAACTCTCATAGTAATTAACTCTCCTCTTTGGTTTCATCTTTAAGGAGAAGTTCAAGATAGATTCGCTTACCGTCCTGCTCGAAGTATGCACCCTTGTATGGCGGGAACGTGCGAGCGCGGAGGATATTGATTAGCTCCCGCCCAGTGTAGCTCTTCTCGAGCTCGATTTTATCGATATTTTCTACATCTCTCGTTTTGTGATAGGTGCCGACAGCACCCGTCTGTTGGACTCTTGGAGCAGTTCCGTTCCTAATTTGGTTCCAGCTGTTCTCGAATAGCTTAACTGAGGCGAGTTCGAGTTTTCGATAGAGAGATTCTCCGGTGTCTGTCGGAGTAGCCGGGACTTCAATTTGGGAGATAATGTCGCCGGTATCTATCTTCTCATCAATGTAGTGAATGGTGACGCCAGAAGGGGTGCCCTCGACAATGCTCCAGACGTTTGGATATTGCCCGCGGTTATAGGGCAGTAGGGCTGGGTGTAGATTTATTACGCCGCGAGGAAACAGCTTAAGTAGTTCGGGCTTAAGAATATAATCGAACAGAATCGAGAGTCCCATATCCGGTTTGATGGCGGCTAGTTTCGCAAGCACCTCGGGCTCTTTTAGCTTGGAACCGTCAAAGACCTGTTCCGGCGGCAGAGCCGCGGTTTCGAGCAATTCTTTTCCATACTTTCGTTTTATTTCGGGATGAATTACCAAGCCCACAATCTCCTCGCCTCGCTTTTTTAGCCCGAGAAGAATTTGCCAGGCGGTCCAATTATTGGCGAAGTAGATAATTCTCATCGGGTAGCGTCCGCCTCAATCATTTTGTCGATGACCCGCTGGGCTCCAAACCCGTCCACAAGCTTTTGCCCGCGCTCGATAAAAGTTGTTCGCAATTTAACATCTGCCGCAAGTTCAGCAACAGCAGTGCGAACGTCGTTGCGATTAATATTACCGTACCAACCAAGTGATGTGACTATTCCATCCTGTGATAGACGCCGCGCTATTCCACGTTGGTTGTCCGCTGTGGTGATCAGTATCGATGGTACCCCCATGCATAACAGCTCCAAGGTCGTGCTGCCCGAGGCTGAGATTGCAAGATCGCTCTCAATCATTAGTCGCGCCATGTTATCTGGCGCTGAGACCAGCCGAACATCACAGTTGAAATCCTGCACAAATTCCACAAGGTCGCGAAAGTCCGGATTCTCAGGACCAATTACGGCGCGAATCACATGTTCCGGTGTAACAAGCCCAGCTAAGCCCTCAAGGGCCAGAGTTGTGAGGCCGGAATCGTCGCCAGCTCCAAAGGTGACCAGAATATTTAACGCGTGCTCAGGCACGGCTCGCTCCAAACGCCCGCTACGAAACTCCTCACGTAATAGAGCAAACTCGGGCCCCATTAATAACCCGGAGACAGAATCTTTTGAGTAATCGAGGTCGAAGGCGCTTAAGTTCTGGTTCAGCAAAAGCGTCGCACTGTAACGGTCTAGGTGATGGTAGTCGTCTATTACCAGAAGCTTATGTCCGGCAGTAATGGCAGCCTGCTGAAATGTCTCGTCGAAATGATAACCGTCCATAACCAGCCAAGTCGACGCTCCCTTAGCCGCTAACTCTTTCAGGGTGAGCTCAAGGTCCTCGGAATTAGGATAGGTATTTGTAAGCGGAATGAAGGGGACGCCGCTCCGCCGGATTCTGTTTAATAGAGCATCCCCTGTCACCGACCCTAAGAGCGAAACGTCTACTCCGCTTTTCTTGGCCTCTTGTGCTAAAACTAGCGAGCGCATCAGGTGTCCGCCCCCGATGTCTTTATTTGCATCCGCTCTGATGACAAGGTGTTTCATTAAACAACCTTCTGCTTAATCATTTTGTTTAGGGCCACAAGTTCCGGATTACTATCGAGCAATGCGGTTACCTCCTGCCAGGTAAAATCCCCGTGGCCAAAGTGCTGGTATATTTTTGTTATCAGCTCAAAATCCTCAGGAGTGTCTAAGGTAAGTCGGTAGTGGGAGTAATCAACTGGGTTCTTAACGCAAACCGAACGAAACTCTTCGGGATGGTAATAAAAGTAGGTTGTCACATGCTCTCGCCACGCGGGGTCTTTATCCGCGTGCCAGATTCGCTCAAGTGCCGCGAGGCTAAATACCTCGGTCTCCAAGCCGATAGGGTAAGATCTTTCAGCGTAGTTATTTGCCAAGTCGACACTTGGATTCGCGCTATTAAAAGCGGCGATTACATTGTCTGAAACAGTTGGGTCAATCAGCGGGCAGTCGGAGGTGATTCTGACAATGGTAGACGCTTCGTGGAGCTTCGCGCACTGAAGGTAGCGGTCGAGCAGATCGTTTTCATCTCCACGGGTGCACTCCCAGCCCTCGCGTTTGCAGCTCTCAACGATGATATCATCCTGCGGTAGGGTGGTGGTGGCGATTACAACCTTATCAATTAATTTGCACTGCTTAACCCGGTGGATATCCCAATAGAGGACGGATTTGCCAAGAATAGTTTTTAAAACCTTGCCGGGAAGCCGGGTGCTGCCGGTGCGTGCTTGAATGATGCAGACAGTGGACACGGCAAAACTCCCCCTTAGCGAGCTAATCTATTAATGGCTTCGACCACATCTTTAGCATCTTCGGTCGTCATTCCCGGGAAAATCGGCAGGGTGATTATCTCTTGGTAGGCGCTCTCCGCTACTGGACATAGTCCGGCCCTGGTTCCGAGGGTATTACGGTAATATGGATGAAGATGCACCGGAAGATAGTGAACATTTACTCCGACATTTTTCGCGCGGAGTTCTGCGAAGATTTCATCTCGAGTTCTGCCCAGACTCTTCGTATCGAAGCGCACGACATAAAGATGATAGGCGTGATAAACCTGGTTACTGACAGAGAGGGGGGTGACGAAGGGAAGGGCAGAAAATGATCTGTCATAAAAAGCAGCCAGGTCGTGGCGGCGCTTAGTAAACTCGCAAAGTTTTTTTAACTGACTGAGCCCTAAGGCGCACTGGATGTCTGTTAGGCGAAAGTTGTGCCCGAGAGAGATCATCTCATAGTAATGGCTTCCCGTCTTTTCGCGTTCGCGAAAATCCGTGGCTATGCCGTGGCTGCGGAAGGTTCGCATTGTCTTGGCGTATGCTTCGTTATCGGTGGTAATCATTCCTCCCTCGCCAGTGGTGAGGGGCTTCACGGGATGAAAGCTGAAGGTGTTCAAGTCACCGAGTGTTCCGACGGGCCGACCTTTATAGCTTCCCCCTAGGGCATGGCAGGCGTCATCGATAATCTGGATTCCAGCGTGGTCGGCTATTTCGCGTAGCGCGTCATAGTCGCAAGGGTGGCCTGCATAATCAACGGCGATAATGGCTTTAGTGCGCGAAGTTAATTTGCGCTTAACCTGCTCGGGATCGATTAGCAATGAGTCAGGGATAACGTCAGCGAATACCGGCGTCCCCCCTTGATATAAAACGCAGTTTGCACTCGCGGCAAAAGTCAGGGGAGTGACAATTACCTCGTCACCCTTAGAGATACCGAGCGCTACGGTTGCCGCGTGAAGTGCCGTGGTCCCATTACTAATAGCGACGGCATGCTTAGCACCAACAAACTCGGCGAAGCGCTCCTCAAATTCCTTTACCTTAGGGCCAGTGGTGAGCCAGCCGGATTTTAGGACCTCTACAACGGCAGCAATATCTTCGTCGTCTATTGAATGCTTTCCGTATGGAAGAAGTGTGTCTCGAACTGGCCTGGCATCTCCCTGCTTCGGGTCATCAGGCATTGATCATCTCCATCAGCTCTTCGTTAGTTAGCCACCAATTATTATTATCGCTGGCATATGACCAGCCTTCGGTAACTTTTGTTGCTTCCTTGTGGTTAGCCTCAGACCACCAAGGATGAGCGGGAAGTATCGCGTAACAATCCCCTAAGTCGACGGCCTGCCGAGCTTCATCTTCGGAGATCAGGCACTCATGCAGCTTTTCTCCGGGGCGGATACCAATGTTTTCGACTTCACACTCAGGCGCTAGCGCCTTACCGAGGTCCAGCATGCGCATGCTGGGAAGCTTTGGTATAAAGACCTCCCCACCTTTCATGCGTTCAATATTCGCCAAGACAAAGCGCACCCCCTGGTCCAGGGTAATCCAAAATCGAGTCATACGGCTATCGGTGACGGTGATTTTCCCTGATTTACGCTGCTCCTGAAACAGTGGTACGACGCTACCGCGGCTACCAACAACGTTACCATATCGCACACAGGAAAAAGTCGTCCCCACGCTACCGCTATAGGAGTTAGCTTGCACAAAGAGCTTTTCCGATACGAGCTTTGTCGCGCCGTAGAGGTTGACCGGTGCGGTTGCCTTATCTGTACTGAGGGCTAGAACTTTCTTAACTCCGCAGTCTAGTGCGGCGTCAATTACGTTTCGCGCGCCATCGATATTTGTAGCGATAGCCTCGATAGGGTTGTACTCGCAGGCCGGCACCTGTTTTAGCGCTGCGGCATGCACAACAATATCGATGCCCTTAAATGCGCGCTTTAGCCGTGGGAGATCTCGGACATCGCCGATGAAGTAGCGCAAACGCGGATCATCGTAACCAGCTATGCGCATCTCATGCTGCTTTAGTTCATCACGGCTGAGGATTACCACCTTCGCCGGTTTATGTTCGCGGAGAATTGTCTCGACAAACTTTTTCCCGAATGATCCCGTTCCGCCGGTTACAAGGATATTTTGGTCTTTGAAAACCATCGTGCTCTACCCGTGTGCTATGTGACTATCTTACATTACTGATAACATACGATACCTGCTAAGGATTTTGATGCGCCGAATCGCCATTGGACGCAGATCTGTTGGGATAGGGTCATAAATGCTGTCGGTAATAGGAATAATCCGATCTTTATTCGCTCAGATGGGCTTAAAAGCTGCGGTAGGGGTTAGCTAGAGGAAAGAACCGAGGATTTCAGTAATCTTCTTCGAAGCGGTTCCATCCCCATAGGGATTGGCGACAGTTGCCAGCTGTTTTACATGAGTCGAAAGAAGCTTTCTCGCTAAAGACAAAAGCCCATCGGAATCTTCTAACGCCCCAAGAAAAGAGGTGCCCGCTGTCAGCCCTTCCGGACGCTCTGTGGTTTTTCTCGTGACAATTACAGGTGTGTGAAAGGAAGGTGCCTCTTCCTGGATTCCACCCGAATCCGAGATAATTAAATCGCTCTCCTGGATAAGATGAATGAGAGTTGGGTAATCAACCGGCTCAACAAGATGAATGCGCTCCTTGCCTTGGAGAATCTCATGCACCGGGCCATAAATGTTTGGGTTTAGGTGAACCGGGAAAATTACCTCTACTTCTCGTTCTTCTCGCACTAAGGCCTCAATCGTCTGGCATAATACCTTGAGCGGCTTATCGAAATTCTCGCGTCTATGACCAGTCACTAACACCAATCGCTTCGCCGCGTTTGAGAGCTTCAATATCCCTGGTTCAACTTGAGCCTGGCCGCTAGCAAGCCGATTACTCATATCCAAAACTGCGTCTACCACGGTGTTTCCCACCATAAAAACCCGTTCGGTGAGACCCTCCTGCCTTAGATTCTTCGCCGCAATGTCCGTTGGGCAAAAATGAAAGCTTGCCAGCTTACTGATTGCAGAGCGGTTCATCTCCTCCGGAAATGGAGAATAGAAATCGTAGGTGCGTAGGCCTGCCTCGACATGCCCGACGGGAATTTTTAGATGAAACGCCGAGAGCGCACCGCCCAATGCGGAGGTAGTGTCCCCCTGAACCAAAACGCAATCAGGCTTCTCGCTTATTAGAAGTGGTTCGAGCGATGTCAGTAGAGTTCCCAGAAGTCCATTCGGTGTCTGATTATCGCGCATTAGCCCAAGGTTCTTGTAGGGAGAAAGACCAAAGGAGGCGAAGGCCTGCATGGCAAGCTCTCGGTGTTGTCCCGAAGCGATGATAAAAGGAGAAAACTTCCCGCTCGCTTTGAGCGCGTAGTATAACGGCGCGAACTTAATTACCTCGGGCCGTGTCCCTAAAATTAGAAAAACTTTTTTCATTAGATTATTAAGACGCTAGCAACCCAAAAAAGGGAGCATAAAGACAAGCATTAGCAGCCCTTTAGCGCAGATAAACCTTAGTTGATGCCGCTATTACTCTGCCCCTTTCAACTGGCCTTTTATAGGATTATTCGGTATTTGTTTCCAGCATCTGATGGATTTAGGGCGGATTTAAGGACAATCGGTATGAAGAGTTTAGTGACGGGTGGTGCGGGGTTTATCGGAGCGCATATTGTGCGCGAGCTCCTTCAATTGGGGGACCAGGTTGTTGTGCTGGATGATTTAAGCGGAGGCTTTCGTGACAATGTTCCAGATGAGGCGACATTTGTGCAGGGGTCAATTCTAGACCACGCCTTAGTCAACAAGCTTTTCGCCGAACACGGTTTCGATCATGTCTACCATCTGGCCGCATATGCCGCTGAGGGACTCAGCCATTTCATTAAACGCTTTAACTATCAGAACAATCTAATCGGGAGCGTTAACCTGATAAACGCCGCGGTGAACTATAAGGTAAAATGTTTTGTTTTTACCTCCTCTATCGCAGTTTACGGCGCCGGGCAGTTACCGATGCATGAGGATATGGTTCCGCAACCTGAAGACTCCTACGGAATCTCTAAATATGCCGTTGAAATGGAGCTTAAGTGTTCACACGAGATGTTCGGACTAAATTATGTAATCTTTCGCCCACATAATGTTTACGGGGAGTTCCAGAATATCGGCGACAAGTATCGAAATGTTATTGGTATATTTATGAACCAGATTATGTCCGGGCAGCCGCTAACGGTCTTTGGTGACGGCACTCAGACCCGAGCCTTTAGCTATATCAAGGACTTCTCTGGAATCATCGCAAAGGCACCATTCAACCCCAAGACCTTCGGTGAAATTTTTAACGTTGGAGCTGATACACCTTATTCAGTGAACGATTTAGTGAAGGAGGTGGGAGAGGCTTTCGGAGTAACTCCTAAGGTGAACTACCTGCCGGAGCGGAATGAGGTGAAACACGCCTATTCCTCTCATGAGAAGGTACAGAAGTTCTTTCCACAGAGTTCAAATATCTCTCTTAAGGAAGGTATCAGAACCATGGCGGAGTGGGCCAAGGCACACGGCCCGAGAAAGAGTCAGGAGTTCGGCGAGATTGAAATTGAAGAAAACCTTCCCCCGAGCTGGAAAGCCTAGTCGCTTCTTAGGAGAGATAGATTGTCTCCCCCGGACGGTAGGTCGGGGTTTTTAACGCCTTCTTTATCTCCTCACCGTATTTTATTGCGTAGGACTCCTTGGTGAGTTCAATAATTTGCTGCTTTGCCAAATCCTTTTCGCCAATATAGGCCAGAGCGCCGGCGTGTTGGAGCTTTTGTCTAACGATGGAAGCCAGATCATTTCGCTCCCCCGCTTCGTAGCCTAGCTCTAAGAATATCTTATTAAAAAAATCTATGGACAATTTCTCGGCGAAGTCAGGGCAGCGTTCGTGAATTATTTTGGCGTCGAGGGGTTGAATCAAACGAAAAGCATAGGTGTAATCGACATAGGCCACGAGCTCAAAATACTCGCGAAACATCGCGATTATCACGGGTATCCAGAAGCAGGTAAACATTCCGTAGTCTTGGAAGATGAAATACGCCCCTGAGCTCGAGCATTTGCTCATCTCCATCAGAAAAAACTTAGTCGAGAACCAGGACTTGCAGCCATCGACAAACGCCACGTCGAATTTGGTCTCAGGACTTAAGAATAGTGTGTTTGGCTGCGAGTAGACCTGCTCCGGAAGGTCTGGCAATACATTATCCGATGGACGCATCAGCGGCCAATAATCCTTCCCCTGATGAATGAAGTTGAAGATATCAAGAAAGCGGGAGTTATGCTGGCCGGTTTTTAATTGCTCCTTAATCTGTAAATCAAGCTCCCCTGTTTGGAAAAGCGGCTCCAGCATGTCGGCCAGCCCTGCACCATCGTAGTAACCGGTAAATTTATCGTAGGTATAAAACAGCGAACTTGGATTACGCTGCGGATTATCCAGCATTCCTTTAGCAATAGCGCGCGAGGTGCCGCCGAGAAACGGTCCAATTTCTATGATATTTCCCGAGCCACTCCAGATGTGTGCGAAGAAATTATAGAGGAATCTTCTTTCGTAAGGTGTGGTCTCAGACGGAATATTTAAAATATGCGACTCCAGACTTGGGCTTGGAGTGAGGGAGCCAAAAAGCTTTCCGAAAAGTTTAGGGGCAAGCTCGTAGCCGAGAGTTCCCTTAACCCCCGGGTCCAATAGGTAAGGGGTTAGCGCGCCAATAATGTCTTGCATCTCAACTTGCCTCTAGCCAAAATTACAGTGGAGCCGGGATATTCATAGGGCCCGTTTTGAGCCGAGCAGAGAACCCAAGCCCCCGTAACTTCAGACTCTTAACTACCCATTTCGGATTCCCCTAAAGTGGGCTTTCTCCCATCTGTCGACATAATCCATGTCTATATCTGTCCGGTATTTCCCTTAATATTTGAGAGTATTTTTCCGGTTAAGAGTAAATCATAACTGGTCGATTACTATAGTGTTTCTCAGGCATTAGGTTTTTACAAAGGAAATTATCATGCTACGTCTTCCGCGAGATATTCCTCAGGGGTTCAAAATTGCTCTTGAATCAACTGCCGAAACTTTTGGAGTCGAGAACGCCCTCAATAATTTGGGCTCCTCTGTTCTAGAGAACTTTGGGGCTAAGGATGTTCTGGTCATTTTCCGCCACGACGGAACGACCACGAAGCCGGAATATACCTGGGCTTCGTCGAAGCGAGTTGCGCTACCGCCTAATTTTTCTAAAGCCGCACCGAACGCTTGGATGTCTAGTGGCATAGATGAATACGCCACCCGGGACTTAAGCCGTCGCATGAGCGCTGTCTCGTATAGTGTGTTCTCTTGGCCCTATCCACATTTTGACGGTGGACAATGCACTCATAGTGCGTTCTTTAAGTTTCCTCGTGATTATACGCTTCTTGTTCCATTTTCATCCGAGATGCTTGTGACTTTGGATTCTGAGCCTAGATTTTTCGGCTACTTTGCTGTGATGTTTGACGGCTTTCCCGAATTTGTTGACGGGCTCGTCCAGTTAGTAATCTCCCTGCCGATGATCTCGGCGAGCGTTGTGGCAGCAGCACTGCGACAGGAGAGAGATTACAAAGATGTAATGGAAAAATTCGTTAATCAGATTCGTGAGAAGACCTCAGAGGTAGCGGATATCCTGGATTGCATTAAGACCGGGCTCTCTTCGGATAAGGTAAGTGAGCTGGAGAAGATCGAATCCGTGCTCAAGCAGCTTGATTTTGGAAGTAACAGTCAGCTAGTCGAACCGTGCGCGGCGACTCCGATGATCTCGGTTCCATCCAGAGTAAGGCTCCAGGCAGAGGAGATGTAGTAGTGATAAGTGTCCCGGTGTCAGCGCTTCAGCCGCTTAGGGTAAGCTCCCCCGGGCTGGTTAAACTCATTCTTCGACTAAAGCTCGTAGATGAAGAAACCGCACTGCGCGTGGGGAAGAATGCAGGGAACCGCAAACTTCTAGCCGCACTATCTGCTGCCGGAGTAATGGACGAGGATCTGGCTTTAGCGCAAATCAGTGCTAGCCTAGGCATTGATCTACTTGATAACGCAAAGCTAAAACAGCTCGGAGCGGACTCCGGAACGAAATACCTCGACCAGGTCGATAAGAAGTTCGTGCTTGAGAATCGCTGCCTCCCACTTACGGCAGATAACGGTCGGGTGCTCGTAGCAATGGCCGATCCACTGGATTTTGAAACCATCGGCCAATTAGAGTTTCTTTTACAGACACAGTGTCAGGCGGCTCTCGCGTCCGAAGGATTGATTGTTCGCTTCGTCAACGAGAACTTCCCTGATGATACCAGCGACCTTGGCGATTTTGAACGGCTCGAGGCTGAACAGCTGACAAAAGCCGAGATTTACGCAGCCAAGATAGACGAGGAGACCTCAATTGAGCACGGCTCTAAGGCCGCTCCGATTATTAAGTTAGTTAATAAGATTTTAGTAGACGGCATTTCAGCAGGTGCGAGTGATATTCATCTTGAGCCGAATGAGAGCTCGCTAGAGGTTCGATTCCGGATAGATGGAATTATGCTTCATCAGCTATCAATTCCGCGGAAATTTCAACCTTACGTGCTTACGCGGGTAAAGATTCTTTCCGGGATGGACATTACGGAAAAGCGTAAGCCACAAGACGGACGGTTTCGTGCGAAGCCAAATGCCGACCTTTATCGGGATATCCGTGTTTCAGCCGTGCCGACCCCGCTTGGGGAGAAAATAGTACTTAGAATTCTAAATCCAGGGTTCGCCAAAGTAGATCTCTCCGGTTTAGATATGCCCGCGGAGCTGGCAAAAAAGATCGAGGGCTTGCTTGCCGGAACGGATAAGATTTTCTTAGTCACTGGACCGACTGGATCGGGCAAAACTACGACACTTTACGCCGCCTTGAATTTTATCAAACGCGGAACAACGAATATCATCACCATTGAAGACCCAATTGAGTTTCGCTTAGAGGGCGTAACTCAGATTCAGGTAAACCCGAAAATCGATGTGACTTTCGCCAATGGTTTACGTTCTATTCTCCGACAGGATCCGGATGTGATCTTTCTAGGAGAGATTAGAGATCTTGAGACCGCCGAAATCGCCTTTCAGGCGGCGCAGACCGGACACATGGTCCTCTCTACCCTACACACTAATACGGCAGCCTCCGCAGTCGTCCGCTTGGCCGACTTGGGACTTCAATCGTTTCTAATCGCCTCCTCAGTGAGCGGGATTCTAGCCCAAAGACTTGCGCGGCGGGTATGTAAGAGTTGCGCGCGTGCTCCCAAACCAGAGGAGTTAGCGGAAATTTTAAGTAGGTCAAACCTTAAACCAGAAAAGCTGAGAGTCGGACAAGGCTGCGAACAGTGCGGGCATAGCGGTTATAAAGGGCGAATCGGGGTTTACTCCCTGTTGGAGATTACAAGCGATATCCGCCATGCCATCCGTGAGGGGAAAAGTGATGCTGAGCTAGAGCAAATTGCCAAGCGCCATGGAATGCACGACTTATTTAGCTCCGGGTTGCAGATGGTTGAGGCTGGAATTACGACGCTCGATGAAATTGAGCGGGTTGTTGGACGACCTGAAGTATCAGAAGAGGTGGAGGTCGCGCCAGCGGTTTTGGTGACGGACACTCTTTCCCGCCCAACGCGCAAACATCAAGGGAAGTCGATTGCCGGGCTAGCAAAAGAACTAGGGCATGGACCACAATCAGCCAGCGGTAGGCGTATCCTGATAATCGATGACGATGAGGATGTGCGAAAGATCATGGCTGAGTCTTTTCGCGGTGCGGAATACGATGTTAAAGAGGCAGTCGATGGCGCTGACGGGCTAGAGCGAGTTCAGCAGTGGTTGCCCGACCTGGTGCTATGCGACTTAATGATGCCGAAAGTAGACGGCCGAGAGTTCCTACTTTCTGTTAGGGGTAACCCGAAAACCTCCTCCGTTCCGGTTATTATGTTAACCGGCTCCGACAATGAAGCCAACGAAATAGCCCTGCTAGAAGCCGGCGCTAATGACTTTATCAGCAAGGCTTCAAGCCCTGCGGTCGTAATCACCAGAGTGAAAAGAATTCTAGCAGTTTAGGCGGCTTCCTGTTTCTGCCACAGAATCTGCTTTATGTAGCGGGATTGGCGCACACCGAGAATTTGTTCGACGGCCAAAATCACAGCCTGCCCTGGGTCGAGTTCTCTGCCGCACTCGGCTTCGAAGCTCACCATCTTTCCTGCATAGTGCGCGATATGAATTCCCTCTCGCACGGAGAAACGGTCATCGTTGCGGTGCGCAAGCTCGAGGAAATCCGCGACATAATCCAAGATGATGGGAGTAGTATGCGGCAGGTTATGTTCGAGAATCTTTCGCTCCTCTGAACGGTCCGGGAAGGCTAGGGTTATCTGCGGTTGAAGCCGGGATTGGATGTATTCCGGTAAATCGAAACAGCTCGCATCATCATTCATTGTAGAGACGAAGCGGAAATTGCTATGTGCTCTAATCATTACACCAGCGGTTACAGATTCAATATAGCGGCGAGAATCCAATAGCGGCGCAAGTGCCGCCCAGGCCTTCTCTTGCATTCGGTTTCCTTCGTCAAACACTATCACCCCGCCGACAATCATCGCCGTCACGAGACTGCTTGCGACATATTCAATACGGCTCTCTTCTTTGCCGGTTTCGATAATCACTGGGTTAATCAGCACATCGTTAGGCTTAGTGTCGGAGGTCGCTTGGAAGAAGTAGACAGGAAGGTCCACCATCTTCGCTGCACTATAGGCTAGCGCAGTCTTACCAACTCCGGGTTTGCCGATCAGCCGGGGGTTCATTGGGATATCTCCTGGGGCGGCGACATACCAGGCTGATTTTAGTTGATTTAGGGCCTGTTTAGCCCCCACCCATTTGAAGCTTAACTCTAGTGGCCGGGCCAGGCGGATTTTCACCTCACCGATTGTGACGTATTGCGCCTCAGTCGATCCGTCGACCCTTAAATCCTCCGCCCTAACCTCTTTACGCTCAGACATTTGCTAACCCCGTAAAACCCCAAAGAATATCAATTAGTTACGACTTCGAAAAGCTCCCCATCCTCAGACTCTAAATTGTTATGCGGTAGTTCAATTAAAACGATAACTCTAGATGTGACTTTTATTAACTGGCGGGGGTAGGTGGTAATCGCCCTTTGTTGGGTGGGCCGTAAAGCCGAGAGGGTTTTCTATGCGTGAATTTTTATACTTCTTTTGGTTTCTATTGCCTTTGGCCTTCTTACTGATGGCAATTTGGGCGGTCATCAAGCGCTTCGCTAAAGTTCCCGGTCGCGAATATGCCAAGGAGTATCTAAACCAAGCTATGTTCTGTGGGATAGCGTTGGGTATCTCAATATGGATTGACCAAACAGTATTCGAGTCGGTAGTGGAAAGCACAATTGGAGAGTGGCTTGATATCGGAGTCGCGCGCTGGCTCCTCTATCCCGGAGTGTTGTTGTTAATGGGGTATTTGCAACAACTCTATCAAGCCAAGTTTGGCAAGAAATCGACTCATAAGCGGATGGGAAGTCGACTGTAGCGAAATGACTGATCGAACCTACTCGGCTGATGCTTGATGTCGGCTCTTCTACTATTCTCCAGGGCGCGGGGCGTATGAAGAGAGAATATCCTCGTGCTGTGTATCCTGTCCCGAGATGATCGGCTGTTTTGCGCGGTGAATATCACGTTGAAGTTTTATCAACGCATCTAGCACGCTCTCTGGTCGAGGAGGGCAGCCGGGGATATACATATCCACAGGAACTAGCTTATCTACCCCAGCGACAGTTGCGTAATTATCATAGAACCCACCCGAGGACGCGCATGCACCAAAGGCGATAACCCACTTTGGCTCGGTCATCTGTTCGTAAACACGCATTAGTACCGGCGCCTGTTTGTGAGTAATTGTTCCCACCACCCAGAGGAGATCGGCCTGTCTGGGAGTAAAGCGCGGAAGAGCCGCGCCGAAACGGTCCGTATCATAATGAGAACAGCTAACAGCCATGAACTCCATGCCGCAGCAGGCGGTTACAAACGGATAGGGGAATAGTGAATATTTACGACACCAACCAATGGCGGCATCGAGTTTAGTAGTGACAAAGCTTTCGTCAGACTTAAGCATATATTCCCCTTATTGAGTCCCGGCATTTTAGAACATTAGACGAAACCGTCAACAGGAGATTCGCTGACAAACTTAGGGGACTATTTTCTACAAATTCCAAAAAGTCTCTCGGCGTTCAGAGTAGTGCAGGCAGCCACCTCATCTAAGGAGACCCCCTTTACCTCGGAAACCTTGAGAGCGACCTGATATACATGCATCGGCTCACTCTCCTTTCCCCTAAAAGGCTCTGGGGCCATATAGGGCATATCCGTCTCAAGCATCATCTGACTCAAGGGAATATTCTTTACCGTTTCGCGAAGCTCCGTGGCCTTCTTAAAGGTAATATTGCCTGTAAAGGAGACGAGGAAATTCTCATCTGCGAGCTTTTTGGCAAACTCGGCGTCTTCTGAGTAACAGTGAAATACGCCACCTACTTCCTTCGCGTTCTCTTCACGAATGACCTTAAGCGTATCCGCCGCCGCGCTTCGGCAATGAATGATTAGAGGTTTTCGATGGTTTTTTGCAAAGGCAATCGTGTTCCGAAACAGCGCGAGTTGTAAATCAAAAGGGGACCAGTCACGAAAGTAATCCAATCCGGTCTCACCGACCGCCACTACTTTTGGATGTGCCGCGAGCTTTTCGAGTTGTTCTAGGCTCCGTTCTTTTTCTGCATCATGAGGATGAATTCCGATACTGGCCCAAACATCAGGAAACTCTTCGGCCAGCGCCACTGCTCCTGATGCGGAGGCTGCGCCATCCCCGGCTCCGATACAAACGAAGCGTTTTACCCCAACCCGCGCAGCGTTCGAGAGAATTTGAGGAAGCAGTTCCTGGTTAGCGTAGGTTAAGTGACAATGGGTGTCGACTAGCTCCATGGACTATTTAATCTTCGACCCAGGGGCCAGCGCGGCACCAACGGAGACCAGTTCGAGATTTCCGGAATCATCGCTTGCAGCGAGCACCATGCCAAAGCTCTCGTTGCCCATGAGCTTTGCGGGCTTAAGGTTAGTAACCACTGCCACCTTCCTTCCGACCAGCTCCTCAGCTTTGTAGAACTTTGCGATGCCGGCAATAATCTGACGAGGCCCAGTGCTGTCGCCAACATCGACCTGAAGCTTAATCAGCTTCTCAGATTTTACAATCTGCTCGGCGGCCATAATTTGCCCGACCCGAAGTTCAACCTTAGAAAACTCGTCATAACTGATTAGACCGTCACTAGCGGGAGTGGTTTCTGCTGGGAGCTGTGCATTCACTTTTTTCTTGTCCTGTGGTTTTGCTGAATTACTTTTTTCAATTTCAATTCTGGGAAATAATGTCTCGCCTTGTTCTACCAACTGCTTTGATGGCAGACCGGCCCAGGTCGTGACGGAGCTCAACTGTTGCTGTTTAAGCAGCTCTGCGGGAGCGAACCCGAGAAATTTAAGGATTCGCGATGAGGTGTCCGGCATAAAAGGTGAAATTAAAGAGGCGATTACCCGAATACATTCAAGTTGATAATAAAGTGCGGTATCCAATCGCGCCTTATCTGCAGCAGAGCTTGCCTCGTTCTTAGCCAGCGCCCAGGGCTTGGTGCGGTCGATATAAACATTGGCCGCGTCAACAACCAGCCATATCTTTTCGAGTGCTCGGCTAATTTCAAGCTTCTGGATGTGAGAGATAACCTCATTTGGCAAGCTAACGGTGGCAGTTCTAAGCTCAGTATCAAGCTCGCTTTCGCCGTCCGGGGTTGGGACCACCCCGTTTCGGTACTTATGCACCATCGCCAATGACCGGCTCACAAGGTTTCCGAGGTTGTTAGCGAGATCTGCGTTGTAGCGGGTCTCTAACGAATCAAAGTTAAATGTCCCATCAAGACCGAAAGTCATCTCGCGAAAGATAAAATAACGGAAGACATCCATCCCGAACCGCTTTTTGACTTCAAGAGGGTCAACTACGTTCCCCAAGCTCTTGGACATCTTCCCCGTCGGGGTCACCCAGTAGCCGTGAACATTTAAGTGCTTAAAAAGCGGAAGCCCTGCCGCCATTAGCATAGTTGGCCAGAAGACACCGTGTGGTTTAATAATATCCTTGGCTGTGAAATGCTCGCAGACAGGCCAGAATTTCTCAAAGTTCTCGCCCTTTGGAAAATCAATCCCCGAGAGATAGTTTATTAGCGCATCAAACCAAACATAGGTAACGTAGCTTTTATCAAACGGCAGTTCTATGCCCCACGTAAGCCTGGTTTTAGGTCGCGAGATGCAGAGATCCTCAAGTGGCTCCCGCAACATCGCCAAGACTTCGTTCTTGTAGCGCTCAGGGCGGATAAAGTCCGGAGCGATGGTCGTGATGTGTTCAATTAGACGTTCACGATATTTCTCCATTTTGAAGAAATAGTTTTTCTCCTCGACGTATTGTGGGACCGTTTGATGATCGGGACATTTGCCATCGACAAGCTCTTTGTCCGTGAGAAATCGTTCGCAGCCAACGCAATAGTTGCCACCATATTCTCCGAAATAGATGTCACCCTGGTTATATATTTGTTGTAGAAGGCCGGTTACAACTTGCTTATGACTCTCCTCTGTAGTGCGGATGAATCGGTCGTATTTCAAATCAAGCTCACCCCAAGTGCGCTTGAAGAGGTCGCTTACCTCGTCGGTAAACTGCTGCGGAGTTTTACCAGCTGCCTCCGCAGCCTGTTGAACTTTGTCTCCGTGTTCATCGGTGCCAGTTAGAAAAAAAGTCTCGTATCCACAATATTTGTAAAACCTGTTTAGAGAGTCGGCCAGAGTGGTGGTGTAGGTATTCCCTAAATGGGGATGCCCGTTAGCATAATAGATTGGAGTCGTGACGTAGTAACGGCTCGGTTGTAGCGTTTTGGTTTTTGTCACGTGTTAATGCGAGTTAGAAATCCTAAGTCCTGCGAAATATTGTGTCTGGAAGTTAGCGATATCGACTAATTTTGTAAAGAGTGGGGGAGGTTAGTTGGTGCGAAGCTCTAGGGCTTGCTCAGCGATATCCCCACTTTTAAGAAAGAGTGAGGTCAGTTGCAAGACATTGCTGGCATTTCGCTCGCGAATACTCTGCTCAGCAAATATGCACTGAGTGAGTAAGGAAGACCAGCTGCTGACAGACTCTGGAGCGGCCTTGCGAATGGCGTTTCGCAGTTCGAGTTGAAAAACTCTCCAAAAGAGCGGGTTAAATTCCTTATCCTCACAAAATGAAGAGGCTGAGGAGATGAGGTCCGTAAGTGGCAGAGGCGGCGTAGAGTTTGCTGCGACTATGTTCCGGAGTTTGCTTCGTAATGCACTAACCTCCGCAGATTTCTTCTCCAATTCGTCTTTAAATACATCGCGATCAATTAGCTCTCCTGTGGCCCGATTTAAGAAACGCTGCATCTGTAACGGTTCGAGCGAGCCGTCTAGTGCTGAGACAAGCCTTTCGATGTCAGGAATCGAGTCGATGGGCAATCCTAATAAGCGCTCAAAAATCTGAACTATGTAAGCCGGGGTTAAGCGCGAAAAATTTATTATCTGGCAGCGCGATAAGATTGTTGCAGGTAGCCGATGCGAAGCATCTGTTACGAGGATGATAAAGCTATTTGCTGACGGTTCTTCCAGAGTCATGAGCAGAGCGTTACTTGCAGCGAGGCTCATGCGGTGCGCGTCGTTAATTAGGGCAACGGTAGCCGAAGAGAGGTAGGATTTTAGGTGAAGTTTGCTAGTCAACTCGCGCACGCTATCGACAGGGATGTCCTTTTGCCCCTCCTCAATTGCAAGAGTGTGTAGGTCCGGATGTGTGCCACTTAGGGCAAAGCGCAGATGATCTTCGCCTCCGCCCGAGAGGGGGTTCCCAGTTGCAGAATAGCTTTGTAGTAGCTCTGCCGCGAAAGCTCGGGCCGTATGAAATTTGCCAACTCCGTCAGGTCCAGAGAACAAAAGGGCATGGGGCACTAGCTTACGCTTAAGAAGATTGCGCAGGTGTTGTATCGCACCATCTTGTCCTATGACCGTTGCTAAGGGATCTCGTGCGTCGGAGGATTCCATGATTACTTCTTTAAGAATTTTTTGAGATGACCAATTGCCAGTTCGGCCACGGTGTCTGCGTCTTCTGCGGCCGGGATGACTTGAAAGTTATTGGCTGGAATTTTTGCTAACTCCAAAAAACCATTTCGCACTCGGCGATGGAACTCAAGCGGTTCTTCTTCAAAGCGATTCCAAGAGGTTGAAACCGCACCTCTTCCCGCCATCAGCTCCTGAGGATTGAAGCTACCGGTGGCCTTTTCCGTGCGTTTCTGCGCCCGACTCAATCCAGTTTCCGGATCTAAGTCTAAAAGCAGGACGAGTCCCGGGGCGACTCCGCGGGTGGTGACTTGGTTTAAGAGTTTTAGTGTTTCGAGATCGATACCGCGCCCATATCCCTGATAGGCAAGCGTTGAATGGATAAAGCGATCGCAGATCACGAGCGCGCCGCGCGCCAGAGCTGGGTTGATAATCTCTGCGATATGTTGGGCTCTATCGGAGGCGAAAAGCATCAGCTCAGCAACTGAGTCGATTTTGCCGTTAGCTGAGTCGAGCAAGATATTGCGCAGGGTTTTACCAAGATTTGTCGCACCCGGTTCGCGGGTGAGAACTACATCTTCATTTAATTCTCGCGCAGCATCCGCAATCCGGGCTCGGAGGGTAGATTTCCCCGAACCTTCAATTCCTTCTAAAGAGATAAATCCTGGCATGAAAGCTACTCCTAGAGTTTTCCCATTCGAGGAGCATAGAAGAATAGGCACGGGCAATCAAGCTGTGAGCAAGCTAATAGATGCAACTAGGAGTTTGAGCTTAGAACTTAAGGAATCTTAAGAATATCCCAAGATTAGCTTAATTCCAGCAAGCAGCTGACGAGTCGTAAAAGGCTTGGTGATATAATACTCCACACCATAATCCTTGTATCCGGTGATTAGATCTTCCGGCTCAGCTTTTGCAGTGAGCATAATCACTGGGATGTTTTGCGTTTCGGGCTTTTGTTTCATGTGAACGACTACATCGTAACCACTCATCTCTGGCATCATGATGTCTAAGATAATTAGAGCAGGAGCGTAGGTCTTGAGTTTTTCTAAGGCCGATTTTCCGCTCGGGCAATCCTCAACCTCGAATCCATTACTTGTGAGAATTGTTCTAACAACCGCTCGACTATCATCATCATCGTCGACTATGAGTATCGATCTATTCTGTGACATGTGCCCCGTCTAACCCTAACGTCCCGTGATAAAGAACTTATGCGGGGATTATAGCTTTATCGCTAGAGGCAAAGCATTTCCCCGTCTCTCTCCTTATCGGCTACAATTTGGAGCCCCATTACAGGTGATATCCAAGGGGAATTGAGTAGATAAAAATCTCTGTAATATTAGGTAGTTGACATAATCTTGGAGCTTCAGGTCCTCTTAGGGAGCCCCGATGGGAACTCGGTAGGATAACTATTATCTCCGATAACTTGTCCTAATATATGAGGTTTTGCTATAAGGTGCGGCTCTCAAATATCAAATTTGAGGAACCACATTGGAGCGTTAGTTTAGAGATGCGCGAGAAAATTAAATTACAGTCTTCAGCTGGCACAGGTCACTTCTATACGACCGACAAGAACAAGCGAACAAAGACTGAGAAGATTGAGATCAAGAAGTATGATCCAGTTGCTCGTAAGCACGTGATTTACAAAGAGTCGAAGATCTAAAAGGCGTTTCCGCCAACAATCTTTAGAGTTGTCCAAATGGCTTTGTTTTTTATGACAGAGCAGCCGCGCACCTGATTTTTCTCGATTCCTAATACGTTTTTCCCAGGCTCTTCAATATGTACTTTCAGGGGCTTGATTCCCAAGGCCGCTATCTCCTCAGTGATCGCTTCCGGCCGCGTTTCTGAATCTGTCAATTCGCCGCTTGCGCATAAAGTCGCATTATTAAGCTCCCCCACTGTGACGACTCCCCTTGCTGAATAAAGGGATAGCGTACTAGCGTTTGAGTTTTCCGCTGATAGCTTTTCGATGGAGATATTCCCTCCGGCGATCAGTTCAATCTCCATTCCATAAGAGTCTGCGAAGCTGAGGGTTTTAATCGTCGCTTCTCCGGGAGTTACGATGATTAACTTTTCTCTCGAGCCCTCTGGGAGTGTTAGTTCGTCAAGAGATAACTCCCCAAGAAAGTAGGCGCCTGGGGGATGAACTTCGTGATTCCCGGAACATTCCGAACTTAGTTTAGGAAGCTCCTGGCGGCGCCCGACCTGGTTCGCTTTAGGGCATGGGATATTGGGCAGAAAACCACGCAACTGTCCCCATTTCGGGAATGGAAATTCGGCAGGCGCACTTTTTGTTAAGTAACGGACCCCAGCTGACCGCTCCAATCCAATTTTCTTATTCTCCCAGAGAAAAATGGCCGAGGTTAGTGGCGTAGCTGTTACTAACTCTTTATCGCTTAGTTCCTTTGCAAATCTTTCGCGCGCTCTTACTTCTTCCTTAAACCCCTTAGTTCTCGAAATAACACCCTCTCCGGTTCTCATAACGCTGGAAAAGAGCAGAGCACAGCTCGCCGCCACAACGAGCGAGATAAATAAAAGCCCAACGAAGATAAAACCGAATTCACGATTGACTTCTTTCATCTCAAAATGACCTCGCTGATGTCGTCTGCAATGTTTGGAGAGTGAGTAGGGGAGAGGGAAGTGGTCAGCTTAGAGATGGTAATATCAAGTAGCCGCTTATTTATATCCCGTTCCTTAATCAGAAGCGTCTCGAGGTTACGAACAAGGGGTTGGTTCTCCGATGAGATATGCGAGAGTCGTCGAAGTTCATTCTTATTGGAGAGGTAGAGGGAGAAGCTATCGTTAACCGGTATAATTAATTGAGTTCCTTCCATCAGCTCCGATGGATTTTGGCCGAGCGCAAGAAGTTCTGCGAGTGGGGAGCTGAAAGGTTTAAAAGTTCCGCTGTAAACCACCCCCTTGGAGCAGCCATTGCCACTTAGGGCAATCTGTTTGACACGCCCCTCGATAAGGCTTGCTCCCTCATGCCCGACACCAAGAAAATGCTCGGCAATCTCTCCTTCTGCGAACCGGCGACCTCGATCGCATAATAGAATTCTAGCGCTAAAACCTGCGAGAGATCCTATGTCGATGACCTCTGTGATGGCATCTTCTCTGTAGTCAATGACAGTAATAGAGTCTGAGCCTGGTTTAATGTCCGCCGGGCGAACCTTATTTACAGACCAGGTTTTTAACGAATAAATGCCGTTTGCCCCCTCCAGCGCACGGGAAATAGTCAGCAAAGCAAACTCTTCCTTCGTAACTCCCTCTTCCGCATCAATAACAACTCTCGCGACACGATAGCTGGTTTGAATTAGCGGAACAGAAAGAGCGCAGATGACGCTCATTAGGGAAAGTGCGACGAGCAGATCCAAAAGTCCTATTCCAAGTTGAGAATTGGCACATCTCATTGCGCTTCCCCAAATACTAAGAAACGATACGCGGCATCATCGCCGCATCTAAGCGCTTGGTAAGGTGCTATCTGGGTTACTTGCTGACAGCTCGCCAACGCTTTAGCGGACGAGTTACTTGGATCACTTCCAGCATCTCCCCCATACAGGAGCTCTTCCTGTAACATCGCACCATTTAATGCTTTATTTCGGGAACCGAGCTCGCCTAATACTCTCAACAACATGCCCTGCTCGCGAATAAGTGCAAACAGGCAGATAGCGAGAATCGAGATGCCAAACAGCAGCTCTAAGGTAAAATTTCCCGTTTGCGCTTTGCTGATCATTGTTTGCTACTACATTCGATTCGTCTAGCTCCGCGCAGTGCCTGAATTACCGCGCACTCCATCCCGGATGAATCTCGAACTGTCACTTTGCCAGGTGAAGCTGAGCCATCGGCTCTAAGGATTAAGGTAGAATTGCGCTTGTCTATTGTTGCAAATCGCACAGCAGAAATGGTTGACTTACCAATAAGTGATTGCGCTCTGCCGTTAACAGAAAATGTGGAACTAGTAGGAACAAATTCAACCCTTACATCACCTCTCTCCCTAATTGCCCTCAGAGCTGACTGCTCCAATACTCGCATCAGCTCACTGGCACTAGATCTCGCGCCGCGGCCCTGAGCCTCAGATAAATGAAGCGTCGCCATGGTTAGTAGAATCCCTGTAAGTAGTAAGGTCACCGCCAACTCCAAAAGAGTAAATCCAGATTCAACTTGGCCCATATTTCCACCGTATATTGTTTGTCGTTACAAACACCTATTCGGCCATTTCCTGAGAATGTTGCCTATCGGAAGAGAGAAATATGGAGCAATGGAAGGAATAGAGGAGCGGAATGGCCCGGAGGCTATTTAGAAGGTAACCCACCGGGAAGTGTCGGAAGGGTATTGTTTATGAGCCCCACGACGTAACGGAATATTCTGCGGGCATCGAAGGCCAGAGCCCCGTCCTCTCCGCAATCTGCGTAAAGTACTACCGGTGTTGAGTTCTCCACATTTAAGGGGGAGATTGCATACGAGGTAATACCGAGTGGTGAAAGGAGATCTTGTAGCCCCTTAGCATTAAAAGATTTTACATTTGTGAGACAGTTAATCACGGGGGAGAGTGGATCGTTTAGCGAGATTTCTGAACCATCCCTAAGTCCGTCTCCAACGGCGGTGTGAATTGTGGCAGACCTGCGATCAGAGCCGAGAACAATCAGCGCAGCCCGAGCGAAAGGCCCGTCGCAGATTAGCTTATCAAGAAGGTGCCTTAACAACTCTTCTGCGGATTCCGCATCAGAACAGAGCTCACAAAACTCAGCGAGAACAGCTTGCGCCTTGTCTGTATGAAGCTGAGGGGTGTCGTCAAATTCTGGATCCTTCTCTACGTATTGGATAGACTTCTCTTTACTCGCATCCATGCTGCTATAAGCGAAGCTCTCCCATTTCGAATCAGCCTTTACAGGGGCCAGGGTTTCGGCGTCATTGCCGGGAGCGGAAGCAGCATTAGCGGCGTTACGGGCGGCCTCCGTCTCAGAAACGGGACCATTAAATGAAAGAATTATTGTTCTATCATCAAGTAGGGAGAGCTGACCGACAGCATCTTCTAAACTGGGAAGGGAGTTTTCCTTTATAGCATCGGCCTTGTGCTGCCCCTCTTTGCCGGCTTCCTGCGGTCCAATATTTGCTCCTCCAAGAGTCGGGCGGATGGAACTCATTGTGCCTGAGCCATCAAGCTGACGCTGACGGAATCCATTTAGGTATTCGGTGCAAAGGTGGTATAGGTTTTCGTAGCGAGGGTCGCTCAGTTGTAAGAGTCGTATCGAACTCTGACTTGGAAGCTTTGTGCCGGGAGCGTATTTCTCCCACTTCCCATGGTCAAACGCATCCACCAATTCCTCCGCAGACTCGACAATAAAACGAATGGCGATGCGATCTACGGACTTGGGCGCCTGTTCGCGGTCGAGGGCAAATAGTAGATTTGCTGGAAATCCTTGTTTCTTTAGATAACGGATGCGCATAGAGCGAACATCAAAATGATGTTCGGTTGCAAGCTTATAATGGAACGAGGCTCGGCTCAGGCGCGAGGAGAGTTCTACATATTTCTGCCGAAAATGTAAGCAGGCAATCAGCTGCCCCATTACCGACATGGCCCCAACAACAGCCGCGTCGTCCGCAAATTCTTTGTAGCTATTCTCCGAAATAATTTTTGCCACACCGGCGATGCGTCTACCTAAGGTGCGCAATGTCTCAAACGATTGGCTGACGCTTATCTCAGTAATTGGATTGCGCTGAACAAGGTGCTCGATAATGTCCTCTACGTTTGCAGAGCCCAGGCGAACGACTGCAGTTCGTGGAGTAGTAATAGGAGGCCGGTCGCCAGCGGAGAACATCGCGTTAGCAACTCGCAAGACCTCTAAGAGAATTACCGGATCTTTCGAGATACAGCTAACTAGCTCGTCAATCCTCAGGTTAGTGTCTGATACCAAGACCCGAGCCCTGTTTAAGACTGATACCTGAGCAGGCATAAGAAGTGAAAGTGGAGAGCCGCCTGGCGAACTGGAATTATCCGCGCTGAGTTCGTGCGCGGCAATCTTATCGCCTCCGCGTCCTGTATCTGAATTCTTTGACATCTCGGCTCCGGTCCTTGTGCGGCTATACTCAGCCCTCACTGGGAGAGGTGGTCAGAAACTGCTTAATCCCTCATATCCTTTAGAAATATCGGTTCAATTCCCTTGGCGCTGAATAGGAGATTCATTGAGACTCAGGTAATAGATAGACTTAGCTCTAGGGCTTTGATCTTAGCCCGGTTAGCTGATAAGACCTTAATTATTTTAGTAACTTAGCTGAAGTTATAACCACTTTGCTCAGGAGCTTTAACCACAATGACTAAAGGTAGTGCGTCATCCGGCTATAGAATTGAACGGGACTCAATGGGGGAGATGCAGGTCCCAGTAGGGGTCTACTACGCGGCTCAGACTCAGCGAGCCGTTGAGAATTTTCCAATTTCGGGAATTCGGCTACCCCGTACCTTTATTGCGGCACTCGGGATTATTAAAGGATCGGCCGCGACGGTAAACTCCGGGTTATCCCTTCTAGATGCTCCTCGGACACAGGCGATAATTGAAACCTGCAAGGAGGTGGAAAGTGGAAAGCTGGACGATCAATTCGTCGTAGATGTTTTTCAGACCGGCTCCGGGACCTCGAGCAATATGAACGCTAATGAGGTGATTGCTAACAGAGCAAGGGAGTTGGCAAAGGAGCAGTCTGGAAGCGAGCTCCAGGTGCATCCCAATGATCATGTAAATATGAGCCAGTCTTCAAATGACGTAATCCCGACCGCAATTCACGTGGCGGCCGGATTAGGGCTTAAACATAAGCTTATTCCTGCCTTGAAGAAGCTGGAAGAGTCCTTGAAGAAGAAGTCGGCTGAGTTCGATGGAATTGTTAAAACCGGCCGAACGCATCTGCAGGACGCAACCCCAATTAGACTCGGACAAGAGTTTAGCGGATATCAGAGCCAGGTTGCTCATAGTATCCAGAGAATTGAACGGTCGATTGTTAGTGTTTACGAACTTCCGCTAGGCGGCACGGCGGTCGGCACAGGTGTTAATACCCACCCCGAGTTTGCAAAGAATGTAATCGCTGAAATTGCCAAGAGAACGGGCCTGCCGTTTGTTGAAGCCGAAAACCATTTCGAGGCTCAGGCGGCAAAGAATGCGTTGGTGGAGATGAGCGGTCAGTTAAAGACGGTCGCTTGCAGTCTGGCGAAAATTGCAAACGACTTGCGTTGGCTTGGTTCTGGCCCGCGCTGTGGTATTGGGGAGTTGCTTCTGCCAGAGGTGCAGCCGGGGTCGTCGATAATGCCGGCCAAAGTTAATCCGGTAATTGCGGAATCAGTGCTAATGGTTTGCGCGCAGGTGATTGGAAATGATGCGACCATAACCTTAGGGGATTTTGGTGGTAGCACATTTGAACTGAATGTGATGATGCCGGTCATCGCACATAACCTACTGCAATCGATTGACCTGTTAGCGGCGAGCGCTGGGAATTTTGCCGAGCGTTGTGTTTCGGGGATAGCACCGAACACTAAACGCATTAATGAACTAGCCGAAGCCAACATTTGTATCGTGACCTCGCTGGCGCCGAAGATTGGTTATGATAAAGCAGCAAAGTTAGCAAAAGAGGCGTATCAAACGGGCGAATCCCTAAGGGAAGTCGCCCGCCGTCACCAGGTTCTACCAGAGGCCGAGTTGGAGCGGGTGCTGGACTTGATGAGCATGACCAAGCCGGGACTTTAGCCTGGATGCCTAAGAAGTTTGAAGAGAAGTTTTCCCTGCTCTTTGTCTGCCTCGGAAATTATTGCCGGAGCCCATTAGCGCACGGCGTTTTTCTCCATTTAGCAAACGAGCGCGGGGTCGGAGAGCGGTTCCTCGTGGACTCTTGCGCTACGGGACATTGGCAAGTGGGAGATGCTCCGCATCCCGAGACTCAGGTTAGCGCTAGGAATAACGGGATTGATATCAGTCATCACCGAGCACGGCAGATTAAACTGGAAGATTTTTCACGTTTTAATTTAATCCTAGCGATGGATCGCTCGAATCTTAGAGATATTAAGCGCCTAGCCCCAAAGGGTTCGGGGGAAATTAAATTAATGCGCGACTTCGATCCGCTATACGGGGAACCAGACGTTCCGGATCCCTATTATGAAGGTGGTTTTGAGGGGGTCTACGAGATAATCAATCGCTGCTGTCTCGTGTTACTAGATGAACTGACCAGCCAGCGATAATGCTCCGGTTCTAGCTGGGGGTTAACGTCTTACCCCGCGTCTGCGGTGGATGATATCCTCGATTCTGGCATGGGTTTTTTCGCCGTTCGAGGTTACGGCACGGAGTTCGCCTTGGCGATAGAGGCGGACTTTTAGTGCAAACTCTCGTCGGGCGTAACGATCGTCTAGGGGGAATTCGATTTGTTCGATTAGTTTGCCGCCTTCGAAATAACCAACCTGGGCCAAGCATGCGCCGGAAACCGCGCCGGAGAACTGGTACTCTCCGGAGAAGATGTTGCCTATCGGTTCAATCTGGAACACCTCGATGTTTGTGTGTGATGTGTTTGCATAGCGGCAACGCTTTGTTGTGTCGTGATTTTCCAGGTCGTCGGCTTTTCCTCGGCCGCGCGTATCGCCTCTTCCACCCATCCACCCCGTTGCAGTTTTTGGTCCTAGCGACTGAGTTTCTTCGGTTTTATTAGCGGAACTGCCTGATGCTTCGGAATCAGGAACCGCAAAATCATCCGCTTGGGCCATGTCCACGAGTACCATACCTACGAGTAAGAGTAAGGAGGCAAACAGCATCGCAGTTAAGGAGCTTTGGTATGGAGAGCGGTTTTTCATACACCTCTAATAGAATTAATTGCTGAGGCGATAATCTCGACAGCGTCAGTTATATCCTTCTCGGTATTAAACCGTCCAACGCCGATTCGTATCGCACTGCTTTGCCTCTCCAGTGGAAGGCCTAGTGCGGCTAAAACGTAGGAGGGCACCTTTAACGCCGAAGTGCAGGCCGAGCTTGTTGAAATCGAAAGCTTGGAGCTGATTTCGCCGATTAAACGCGCGTTATCAACTCCGGAGAAAGAGATGTTTAAGTTTCCTGGTAGCCTGTTAGTCTCGGGTCCATTAACTATAACGCCAGGAACTTTTGCGCTTAGTGCAAGGAGTAGTGTCTCGCAGAAGCTATTTAGTCTCTTAGCATCCTCTGTAAATGTTCTAGCCGCAATCTCACATGCCTTTCCGAAGCCGACGATGCCCGGCACGTTCAGTGTTCCAGCACGGAGGCCGAACTCGTGATTGCCACCGTGAATCATAGACTCTATTTTGTGCCGAACATTAGCGCGGACAAATAACGCTCCAACACCTTTTGGTCCGTAGAGCTTGTGCGCTGAAAATGACATGCTCGAGACGGGAAGCTTTTTTAGGTCAATTGGTAATTTCCCCAAGGCCTGAGTGCCGTCGGAGTGTAGTAATGTGTTCTCGCCGCCAAAATGTTTAAAAATCTCTGTTAAATTATGCAGGACACCAATCTCGTTATTGGCAACCATTGTTGAGATTAGAAATGGCGTTCCATTTTGTAGAGCAGAGTTTAGGGTGTAATCCACCGAGCCATCGGTGGAGAGATTAAGATAGCTTACCCTTAGACCACGTTTTTCTAAGTGGGCTAAGGTGTCGAGGACTGACTTATGCTCAGTCCGGGCTGTCACCACAGTTACCGGCCCCTTTAATAACGGAGTCGTTAGCGCACCCTGGAGAGCCAGATTATTTGCCTCCGTAGCTCCACTTGTAAAAACAATCTCCTCAGGCAAGCAGTTAACCAACGCCGCCACCCGTTCCCGGGCAATCTTTACTAACTCCTCTGCGTACCAACCATGAACATGGGTGTGGGAGGAGGGGTTTCCGAAATGGTCGCGCAAAACCCGCTCCATCGCGTCCATTACCTGAGGATCAAGCGGCGTCGTGGCGTTATTGTCCAGGTATATTGGATAATCCATTTGGACTTATTAGCTAAGCTCCAACATCCTTTGAATTGGCACTAACGCCTTTTTAATAAGCTCAGGCGGAAGGGTTATCTCAGGCGCCTCATTTAGCAGACAGTCATATAATTTCTGGACCGTATTTAACTTCATATACGGACACTCATTACATGAACAGCCACCGTCGGTTGGTGCTGGGTGGAAAACCTTTTCTGGATGCGCCTTATGCATCTGATGAATTATCCCAGACTCGGTGACGACGATAAACTCGTTCGCGGGTGAACTCTTTGTGTAGTTCAATAGCGAAGAGGTCGAGCCGACATGATCGGCTAGATTCAGAATCGCCTCTGGACACTCGGGATGGGCAATAACTTTGGCCGTTGGGTAACGAGCCTTTAATCTTACTAACTGTTTCAGGTCGAAAGTTTCATGCACAATGCAGGAGCCTTTCCAGAGCACCATCTCGCGGCCGGTCTTTTTCATTAGGTAGCTACCGAGGTGCTGGTCAGGCGCAAAAAGAATCGGTTTATCCTTTGGAATGGAATTAATGATCTTCTCGGCGTTCGTGGAGGTGCAGAGGATGTCGCTAAGTGCCTTTATCTCCGCGCTGCAGTTTACATATGTCACAACCGTGTGATTGGGATAGCGGCTACGAAATTCGGCAAAGCGTTCGGGTGGGCAGTTGTCAGCTAGCGAACAGCCAGCCCTCAGATCCGGCAGGATAACCTTTTTCCCAGGGTTTAGAATCTTTGCGGTTTCAGCCATAAACACCACGCCAGCAAAGACGATAATGTCGGCCTCTGTTTTGGCCGCCTCTTGCGCCAAGCCTAGACTATCCCCAACATAATCCGCCAGGTCTTGAATTTCAGGATACTGATAGTAATGGGCGAGGATCACCGCGTTTTTCTTCTTTTTAAGCTCTTTGATAGAAGAGATTAAATCGGGAGACGATGCCGCAGGTAGCCGAGGGCTCTTCAGTGTCTCTAGCGGCGTCTCTAGCGTTTTTAAATTTTCGTTCATGAAGTAGTTGAACGCATGGTGTGAATAGGGAAAATCTACAGCGCCAGGGTATTCATCTTGTAGTAAAATGTCAAACTATGACCCGATTTCTCAGTAGCACTAATTGTCGACTCCTACTGCTCTTGCTCTTCGTAACGCTAGTCGGCGTAACAGAGTCCTTTGCGGAACCGAAGAGAGATTGTCTTGGGTTTTTCGCTCGATCAAAACGGAACGAAGTTCCCGTCTACCCGGAGCCAGATGTTACGCAGAAGGTTAGGCGTAAACTAACTCAGGGCGAGGTTGTGTGTGTCGTGGGTGAGGTAGGGGAGTTCTTGATTTTAGATTCGCCTAAAGCACAATCGCAGGAGAAGCGGCCGAAAAAGCAAGATTCAATGCAGGCTAGCGTTGGGCAGTTTGTGCGAAAGACAGATCTCTGGGAATCGGAAGAAAATAGCTACGGCTACCAGTTAAGCCCGATTGAGAAAATAAAACAGTATTTTAAGTATCTTCAAAGCGGGGGCGTACCGGACGATGGACTATATATATTCCGGCCGCTAATCGACCTACTTAAAACAGACGACGCTTCCCCTGAGCCGCACGACGCGGCCCCAAGCCTAGAGCCTGATCATCCTCCCCAGGCGCCGCCGGACTCTCCGAAATCACGCGACTAAACCCGAAGCGCTGACCGAAGCCAAGAGAGATGTCATTTATCTCTTCCACTAGCTGCATGTAGCTCTGGGCCAGAGCGTTTTCCTCGTTGGTGTCAAAGGCCGTCATTCTTCGCTGAAGTAAACCCGAGAGTTCGAAATCGCTCCCGATTATAGTGCGCAGCAGATCAATCGAAAGCTGAGGAGTGTCTTCAAAGGCCTGGGAGTTTTTCCAGCTCTGGTACTGTTGATCTTCAACAACGAGTGCCAAGCGGTGAGTCATGCGGAGCTCCTCGAATTCTCCGGGAGAGGTCTGGCTTCGGAGCGCAAACCATTTTGGGTAGGCCTCGAGTTTTACAGCCTCCGCCCAGATGTCGCGCAGGAAATATGCGGAAGTTGGTTCAGGGGTAATTGGTGTGATGACCAGGGCCGAGGCGGCTAGAGCATTACGGGAGAGGATATTTAGCGAACTACCTCCATCTATGACCACCAACTCGTAGGCGCTTCCCAACTGAGCAATTGCTCCAACAAGTATCATCTCGTTCTCTGGATACTCGCCTAAGAGATGTTCGATATCGGCATGTGTCGGCAAGAGATCTAAGTTTGGGCGGATGCCGCTTACGATGGCATCCCCTCGGACAAGGCGTAAATCACCTCCCGCTTCAAGCAGGCTTAGTGTAGAACTGGCCGCTCCTTGGCGAAGCTCGCCAAAAAAATCAGACGCAGCTCCGTCCGCGGTGAAATCTACGAGCAGAACCTTGAGTCCGGCTAGAGCAGCACCCTGAGCAAGGTGAATAGCGGTCGTAGTGCACCCTACTCCTACCTTCAACGATGTGATAGTAGTTACAGCCACTTAGGTTGAATAAGCCTTTTTGCTTCAGTAATTCACGCGATCGGTTGATTCTGCTAAGTTACCCCAACTTTATCGTGACAAGAAGAGGGAAAGTTACCTAGCTGTGGTGATATGTCGCACGAGATGGTGGGTATTTAAGTGCTAAATTTTGGGATTATGACAGGGAGCTCCGGAAAAATTTTACGTCTCGCCTTTGCCGTACTGCTCCTTGGCGCGGTGCTCTATAGTGTTGGCGTTAGAGACCTTGTCGAAGCGCTTTCTCAACTGACAGTCGGTTATATAGTTGTCCTTCTCGTTTTATCTTTTATTCTTATCTGGGCTAGCGCCCTCAAGTGGCGGCTTTTTGTGAGAGCCTCAGGGCACAACCCTACGGTGCTGCACCTGATGAAGCTCTATACAATCGGTTATTTCTTTAACAGCTTCATTCCTTCATATATTGGCGGGGACGTCGCGAGAAGTTTTCACCTTGGGAAACATCTGGATAGCCATAAAGACGCCTTCTTGGCCACTTTCCTCGAGCGCTATACCGGTCTTTTAGCGATGTCGCTCTTGGGGGCTTTGTTTGTTGCGCTGGGGAGCGAAGCTGCGTCGGGCGTTGAGTTGGCAATTTTAATCGTGGCTGTTGGCGCGATTGGATTGGGATTAGTTTGCTATTCAGAGTTCGTTAACCGAATATTCCTGGGAATTGTTCGCCTAACACTTCGTGCTTTAGGCTTGTCGCGATTTATCAGTAAACTCAATAATTTTTCGGAAAAGTTTGAGCGCGGAATGAAATCGGCCCGCACCGATCACGTGCTGTTTTTTAAAGCGCTCGTCTACTCTTTGCTTTTTCACACCCTGAGCATAGTCAATACCTACATTACCGCTAAGGCTGTCGGTTGGGAGAGCCCGAACTTTGCCGGATTGTTTGTCGTGGTTCCGCTCGTGCTGCTAGTAGGTATGGCACCAGTTACCCCAAGCGGGCTCGGCCTCCAGGAAGGGGCGTTTGTTTTCTTCTTGTGCCGAATAGGAGCCACCAAGCCGCAAGGTTTAGGAGTAGCGTTAGTGCTAAGAGCAAAGATGCTTATCATCGCTCTCGTTGGCTGGTTCCTTTGGCTGGGGATTAGGAAGGAAAAAAGGGGCGGAGTTATTGCTGCCACCGAAACGTTGGCAGTTGAGTTGGAACCATGAACCTACCCTCAACAAACAGTTATGGAGCGCGAGGGTTGTCCTACTACCTGAATATAATTTTCAACCTGCTCTTGGTTTATTCGATTACCGGGCTTGTGACCGGTGGAGCGCATTTAGTTAATGCGGAGGGCCCTCGGCTTATTTCGGCCCATAGCTGGCATTATGCCGGACTGATTGCCATCGCTTTTTGGCTGATGCTGGACAGTTGGCCAAAGATCAGGGCCCTCGGTGTTTCAAGAGGTTGGTTTGTAGGCTCTGTTAGTAAGCCGCGAACGCAGCTTACACTAATCCCTGAGGTTTTTGCTTTGGGGCTACTTGTCTTTTTGCTGTCGGATTTTTCTACAAGAGGTTTTGTTTTCTATATTAATCGTAGCACGCGAGCAGTGACGCTCTATCTAGGAATTATCTGGCTACTTTTTCTCTTGCCACGTGGCCGAGATGCTAAATCCCTTAGTTTTAACTTTCCCCCAGCGATTCTCATAGGGAGTCAGTTATTAATCGCCGCGCTGTTTCTTAAGTTTGCTGGCGGAAGATTGTTATTCTGCGACGATCACCCGAGCTTTCTCTACCGGTTACAGCTTTTGCGAGAGCACTTTCCCAATATCCCGCTTTATGATGCCAATTGGAATGCGGGGCATAACGCTCGGGAGTTCTTTGCGACGGGGGTGTTAAACGTCTTTTTACTCTGTGCACCGTTTATCTATACGTTCTTTGACATCTCGGGATATCATGGCGCTGAAATCTACAATTATATATTTCCTTATCTCTACGTTTTTCTTGTTCCTTGGAGCATTTTTACTGCTGCGCGCCTGATGGGAGTCGGACGTAGCGAGGCCTTGCTCGCCGCGTTGCTATCCCTAGCCGGGACGCTCGCGTTTTATGAGTGGGTGTTGAAGTACGGAACCTTAGGGTTCTCTCTTTCAGCCGGGTTAACTCCGTTATGTATCGTAATGTGTGCCAAATTCGCCCTCTCTGATAAAGCACCGAGTTGGTCGTTTGCACTGGCGCTACTGTTAGTATCGTTTCTCGTGCTCGCTTGGACAGTGTCGGCAGTGACCTTAGTTCCGGTTACAATCTTAGCATTGCTATTTTATCGACAGACATTTGCGCGGGACCGGCGGTTAAAGATCGCAGTTTTTGCTTTGCTTTTCGCCTTATTAAACGGTCCGTGGCTTAAGATATTTATTGAAGAATCAAAAGTGCTCTCTTTCCTTTCAATGTCTACGCTACCTGGGGCGGATCCAAACGAAGGTGAAACACTGACCCAGGGCGTAGCCTCGCAGGGAATGTCATCCACAATCTCAGTACCGGCAGTTACCTCGGTAAAAAAGGTCGCAACTCCGGCACCGTTGGCAAAACGAGCAGCGAAGAAGCTTAAGCTATTTCGCCAATCTCTTGCGAGGATGAACCCATTAATTCTGTTATTTTTCCTCCCAGGATTAGTTTTCATGACCTCCGGTCGAGAGAAGCTGACACTGGTCATTACCATCTGCTGGCTGACGCTGATCGCTGCGGTTGGCGATCTGTTAAAACCCCAACTTGAACTTTTACGGCTGTTGATTCCCGCTACGTTCGTAATGTGTATACCAGCAGCGGTCGGTATCTCATCTACGATACGACGTCTGCTAGAGATAATAGCTGGGGAGGTTCGGCGCTACAGCATGCGTAGAGTGGGAGCCCTAATAGGTTTAGTGGCAGTTTTAGGATCGGTGGCGATTACTCCGTTAGTAGCCGGCGCGGTTTATGTAAACCGCTCTGATGATAAATTTAGTTTCGCTCCGCCAATAGTTAAAAATCTCTCCCAGGCTATTCGTGAAAACGGTGGGGATGGACGAACTTTCTTTCTGGGGTTTATTCTTCACGATCTAGGCAGTATCGATTATCAGGCGCAAAACGGCGGGCACGTTGCCCCACTACCGGCATTTTCTGGAAAGCCGATGTATGCCTCGCATTTCTACCATGCGCGCTGGAGCACAGTTGATCCGATTCCTTCCAGCTATCGGCGCCGCGGCTCGGAGGGAATTGAGGAGTTTCTGGACCTAGTAAACGCCACTGCTGTGGTGACTTTCAAGCGAGAGTGGGCGGACTATTGTCTAAAAGACCCGCGCTACAAACAGGTCTACCAAGAGGACCGCTTCCGTTTGTTCGTCAGGCAGTCACCGCATACAGGCTACTTTATAAGTGGCAGTGGAGAGGTGCTCCCGAGAGATGAAGGGTTCGCGCTTCGAGCGACTTCAGGCGAAGTGACGCTTAAGTTTCGCTATTATCCGAAACTGAAGACTGACACCCCCGGGGTGGAGCTTTTCCCAGTGCCAGCCTTCACGGACGAGCTAGGAGGAGGTCGTGTGGAGGAGGTGCAGTTTGTCGGGGTGCGAATCCCACCCCAAGTTCTTTCCGCAAAGAAGGTAATCGGAATTGGTTTTTATTAGAATGTAAGTTCAGCCCATATATATTTCCCCCCTCGCTAAATAAATCTCAAGAGAGAATCTCGAAGCTCTGTCCCGTTCAATTTGGTAGAACGAGAGGTGTCTAAATTTCACCTTTATGAAGCTAGGTTAGGTCTTCTGCGGAAAAGATTTCGTAGAAGTGGAATTTCCCTACATAGAACAGTGACTTACGGCACGAATTGTAAATGATCGAGCGATTACTACCGATTCTAGACACAGCTACGGCGCATTGAGCTGCACCGTTAAACCGGCACAATGCCGGAGTAGGACTGGAAGAGCTGATTTAGAACAAAATTAAGTAGTTAGGTTTTTGGCCAATGAATGCTGGCGCTGGCACCCCATTGCCCGCACACGGCCGAGGTTTGTTCGATTACATGGTTGTTGCGGGTTTAAAAAACGGAGAGTGTCGAAAGAGGTTGACCCGCCTGGGGCAGCAGTTGGGACTGCTAATAATCCTGATACTCTTTGTTGCCGCTCGTTCTTACGCTGCGGATGTTCTCTCCGGCTCAGATAAAGGGATTAACGGAGACGGCAACGGGCTCTCAATGGCGCTTCGTTACGGAAATTTCCCTGCCTTTAGCTCCTTTAATGGTGGACAACTTGTATATACGGAAGTTGAAGGTGCCACCCAAACCCGCACAGTTGTGACAACCGTAAGCGGCACACCAGGGCAAACCGCCCTGATTTTTTTAAACAATGAGCCCCATATCTTCTTCGTAGAGCCCACATCCGGAAGACTTAACCACGCATCTCGTACTGGTAGTTGGAGTATCGAGACTATTGATGGTGCAATCCTTGCCGCGAATCCTTCTGCAGCTGTTTGTGGCGCGGAGATATGCGTTAGTTATCAGGAGAGTTGGAATAAAGATCTCCGAGTCGCTATCGGCACCACCGGCTCTTGGAGCGCGGTTACGGTTGATAACTCTGCAAACGATGTGGGGCTAACAAGTGCCATTGCGGTGGATGCCTCTGCCCGCCCTGGAGTTGCCTACTACGACAACTCAGCTAAGTCGCTCCGCTACGCCAAGCGGGATAGTTCAGGCAACTGGACAATTGAAGCCGTAGACTTTGGTGGCTATCAATACGGAATGTATCCGAGTTTAGCTATTGGAAGTGATAACACGGTGCATGTGTTATCAAGCCGCGTAAAGTCCCCCTCTACCCTCCACGATACCGGAGTCTACTACGCAAAACGTTCAGCTGCGGGCGTGTGGAGTGTAACCGTTCAATCCGACGACTATGTCGGCAATCAGACCGCCTTGGCGCTCGACCTTGGAAATCTTCCGCTGATGGCTTACAGATATCTGCGTTATAACGCAGCCGTTGGGAATGCGAGTGCAGTAGAGTTTTCCCGATTTGCTTTATCGGGACTTCCTGCTACCCAGCAGATTACCGGGTCTTTAGGCTCTGCCGGTGCGATTTACGATATTGCCCATACGCAGATGAAGCTAAACCCTTGGGGCGACCCGATTGTGGCGTATCGCTTGAGTCGGGGAATATATAGCGGAAGCCCTGCGCTATATGATTTTCGACTACACGGCCCGGTCGACTCAGACGGGGACGGGATCCCAAATACTAGAGAGTCTGTTTATGGCACGAACGCATCGGTAGCAGATACCGACGGCGACGGAGTCAAAGATGGCCGCGAAGCTATAATTCTGGGAACAAACCCATTAGTTCAAGATACCGATAACGATGGAGACTCAGATGGCGCAGATAACTGCCCGCTTGTCTCCAATAGCTCTCAGCTCGACACGGACGGAGATGGGGTAGGCGATGCATGTGATTCGACACCGGGCACCGGTGGCGGGTCCTCGTCTTCCTCTTCCAGCTCAACATCGACCTCCTCATCTTCGTCCTCTTCTTCTTCGAGCAGCTCCTCAAGCAGTTCTTCCTCTTCATCTAGCTCTTCTTCTTCGTCTTCATCATCTTCTTCCTCCTCTTCCAGCTCCAGTAGCGGAGCACCAACGCTTGATACCGACGGAGATGGGGTTACCGATGCAGAGGAGGGCAGAATTGGCACAGACCCACTAAATGCTGATACCGATCGGGATGGAATCTCTGACGGGCAAGAGCTCTCCGACGGCAGCAACCCGCTCGACCCCGGCAGCTTGCAGCCTCGGCTCGGAAAGCGTGTCTGCGTCGAGTGGAATGGATTCCTTGGCAAAATGTGGAACATCTTCGAGCAGGTTAACAAGAGCAACGAGACCCGAGTTGTGCAGACAACTCTCTATGACAGTAGCGGCGCAGCCCGTAGTTTCCGCTTCTGCAGCATCGCCCCCGGAGCGCAATGTGATGTGCTTGTGCACGACATGGAGGGGATGAACGAGAATGAAATTGGCAAGGTCTGTTTGAGCTACGAGGGCAACTCGGGCGATATCGACGGGCAGATGGTTTACTACAAGCAGAACCCTAATTCGCAGAGTGAGGCTGACCGCTTTCAGTTTGCTATCGCCTCGCCACTCTCAAACGGCAGAGCTGGGGACCAGTTCTTAACCTTTAACACCTTTCAGCCGAGCTACCGTTGGCAGGACCAAAACAATTTAATCGCTAACTGGATTCAGCTTACCAATGTTAACAACACGAGGGTTAAAGGTCAGTTAACATTCTTTGCTCAAAGTGGAGCGGTATTAGGGAAACAGTCAGTGACACTTGAGCCCGGAGCGCGCCAAGATTACTCGGGACACCAGTTCGGAAAATCCCTTGTCGGTCTTGTTAAATGGAGTCCTGCCGCAAGCTCTGCCCAGCTACCGGTTCAGGCGCGGGTGGTGAGATACTTCTACGATAACGCGGGCGCGGCTGATAGTTTTGATACTGCTTTTCAAGTGGAGGCGCTGGTTGGGAGCGGGGAGAGGCTCGTGGCTCCGCTCGACACAAATCAGAAGACGGCAATTTTAGAGGTAGCAAATACTAGTTCTGTCCCGGTTCAAGTTCAGGTAAAGATTTTTGACTCGGCAGGAACTCGCAAGGCCTCAATCAATCTCCCTTTAGAGCCCTTTGCCTCACAGCACATTATTACTGATTCAATCCTTGGAGCCAATCAGACAGGGACTGCTACCCTTGAGGGTGGTATTACAGGAAGTGTGATGGCTATTGCTATGCATTATGGTCGCCGGGCAGATGGTGGCATCGACTATATTTATCCGGTCCCCGCAAAGGAGCCGTTAGGGACAGTTATAAACGGGTCGTATAACACCTTTATCGGGCAGCGCTCGAAGCTCACCTTAATGAATCCGACCTCAAGTGCTGTCACTACAAACTTAACGATGGTGCGTTCTGACGGAAGTGTAATTATGGGGGCTGGCACCACCTCGGCCTTAACCGGAGACAACTTGGTAAATGGGATTAATATCTCCGTTCCAGCCAATGGAGTTAAAGTAGTCGACCTTTCTACATATGAGTCACCGGACCACTATGGGGTGGTGACCGTTCAGCCCTCCCGGGTTAACTCAATTCTTGGCTGGCTTACAAGAGAAAAGCAGCCCTCTTATGTTCTCCCGACACCGGTGCGCGAGTAAATCTCGCCAGCTCTCCGTGTGTTGCTCCGGGGGTTGCTCCGTGTGTTGCTCCGGGGGGTTGCACCTACTCGGCAAACGGTTTAGATGTTTGCCATGCTGCGGCTTCCTGAATGGTTTATCGATATTCAATATCCTGGTCTGAATCTTGTTGCACGAGAGCGACTCGATCCAGTTATTCGAGTTTTGGCAAACGGCCTAGGGCTGAGCCATAGCCAGCTCTTCTACTTTATTGTTCAGCAATTGATCTTTACCGGCTCGGTTTTTTGGCTTCTACGTCAGAGCCAGAATCTGAAGGCGGAGTCTTATCTCCGCTCAGCTCTCGGGGCCTTGATAGTTGTGGCGAGTCTGATACTCGTTCTTGGAGCTGATCCTTTCATGCTGAAGGTGCAGTGGCTTCCGCTGCTTATCTCTATGTTGATTGCCTTTCGTCGGCAGGGATCACTCTTGGCATTCGTTGGAGTTGTGGTGGCGATGCTTCTTTGGGTGTTTACGGGTGGAGTCCTCGCGCCACTTGGAGTTTTAGCGGCGGGCTTTGCGGCTGTACTATGGGAGCGGTGGAGTTTGGCAGAAGAAGCGAGGTCAGCCCAAACACTATTTATTCTTGCTTGCGGGTTGGCGCTCTCCGTCTGGTGCTTGCCGGTCTACCCGATGCCTAACTACCCAGCAGGTGCCCTGGTTGCCCCAATCTCGCAGTTGATGTTCAGGGAGAGCCCACTGTTCGGGTTTTCTTTGACACCTAATCCGCTTGTCTACTCCGAGTATCTACACTCCATCTGGATTGTTGGTTTTCGGTTATCGGTTTTTCTTCTGACTTTGTTGGCGGTTATTCAACAAACAGAGCGACGGCGAGAGTGTATGGCCGGATACATGGTGATAGTTGTCACCATGTTGATGATTATCGCCGAGGGGAGAGAATATACAGCGCTTGCCTCCCTTTTACCCTTTCAGGTGCTGCGCTTCACGATTCCAGGGTTGGCGATATCGAACTTACCCTGGATGTTGGCTCCTTTTGCCCTAGTTGTTGGACTTGTCCTGATATTGGGGCAGCTAGGCGACCTAGCCAAGCAGAAGTTGGGAGCAGCGCTCGTATTATTATTTGCTCTCCAGTATGCCACTTCCGATTGTCGTTTTAACTTCGCCTGGTCGGGGGTAAATCATTTCGCAAGAGCACTATCTGCGACTGATAATTTCAACGAGCGGCTTCGGGTTTCGCCATCAGGCTATGCTATTAAAATCTTCGGCGACTCCGCTATTGATAAGTCGTTTATTAATGAGCGAGGGGGGTCGCCGTTGGTGGAGCTTAAATTAGGCGCTGATTTTAATGGCACGGTTACAGCTAGTGCTGGAAAAGAGCTCGCCGAGTTAGCATTAGACGGAAAATTAACTACAAATTGGAACACACAACGCAACCAGCGTCCGGGCGACACAGTTGAAGTTCAGTTTGAGAAGCCGGTTACGGTGGCACGAGTAAAGTTAGGTCTTGATAACGTCCCGACAGATTTTCCGCGGGGGATAACAGTTTTGCTCTCGACCGACGGGGTGAATTTTAGAGAGCTTTATAACTTTCGCGATTGGCCTGGACGTTTGCAATGGACAGATTCCGGGTACCCGTATTTTGGCTCACAGTCGGACGTGGTATTTGAGCTACCAAAATCGGAGACAGTTAAAGCCATGCGGTTTATTCAAACCTCTTCAAACGATATCTTCGATTGGTCAATCAGTGAAATTCAACTGTTTCGACTGCCGTAATCTTACGATCTTAGAATTATCAGATGTGGCACTGGAGCCGCTGGAGGATCTGAAGGGCTGCCATTTGGATTGTTTCGGGGTTTTCTAGGAGAGATGCTTGGAAGGTTAAAGAGGCCGCTTAAAGACTTATCTTCTTTAGCTTTGTGATTTGCGCGCCAGAGAAGCTGCTTATTAACTCTCCCGCAACATCCCTGACAGCTAAATGAACTCCAGTCCAGTGCGGCAGCAAGTCCGAGACAGAGATCATAGTTGTCGCAATCAAAATTCCTCTCGGGGGCTTTGATTGAGGTGTCTTGGATAATTGCTAGTCTCGGAGTGGTGCGACCTAAGGGATCTATGTGCTCAAGCGCCAGCCCATCTGTGAACTCCAGTGGAAGTTCCGCTGGGCAAGCCTGCGTTAGTACCGGCTGGCGAGAAGTTGAGCTTTCAGTTTGCAAACCGCGCCTCTCGGTAAACCCGCGATTGCTCAACAGTTCAAAAGGGCCAAGCTTGGAAGTCATGAAATCCAGGTCTCGCTTCGTCAGACGCTATTGAGACAACTGCTACTTTACTCAAACACTAACTCATTATAGCTTCTCAGGAAAAGTGTAAGCAAATGAAAGATTTTCCACCTCTGAAATGAACATCTTATTTAAGACCTGGGGGAGTAGCTCCGGCAATAATTCTGCATTGTTAGTTGTTCCATCAACCAGCGGTAGTCACCATGAAGGGGAGAGTTTAGCGCAGCATCTTAGTGATGAGTTCAAGGTCTTTCTTCTGGACTCTGAGCTGCCTGCGGTGAATAGCGTAACTGAATATGCAGCCGAGGTTGTTAACAAGCTGGTCGAGCTTGGGGTGCGCCGCATCGCTGTCCTGGGCCTTTCCGCTGGAGGGAGTCTAACCTTAGCTCTCGCCGTCGAGAGTCCTAAGCTTGTGCGACGCGTAATCCTCGTAAATCCTACAACTCGAATTGCCCCCGGCCTTTTCTCGAGAGTGATTGATAGACTCGAGGAGTTTCTCCCTCTTGGCCTACCACTCAGGAAGATCTCAAGAGCCTTTGATGCGCGCTCTACTTTGCACCGGATACATTGTCCGGTGTTGGTGCTTAACACCAGGACTGTTGATGAGTTTCACAGATACCAGGCTGAGCTAATTGCGCAGCGCATACCAAATGCTTGGCTTAAGGGGCTAGAGGAGCCGGAATTTAATAGTGCAGGAGTTATTAGCTCAGAGTTGGCGAAGCTTATTCGCGACTTTGTTCAGGTTCCGGGGAAGCGTCCACAGAAAAATCTTCCCTCAGAAACTGCGCATTCCTGAGGGTTATTTCAGCAATGCTGAGAGTGCTGCGGCAATCTCATGTTGCTCAAAATTAAACCCATTATCCAGCAACTTCTTAGGAATAGCGCGCGTTCCTTCAAGAAGTAGCTCTCGTCCCATCTCCCCCAGCACTAGCCGGATTAATATGGCTGGAACTGGCAGGATTGTCGGTCGAAAAAGAGTTCGGCCTAGGGATTTGGTAAACTCAAGGTTGGTTGCGGGATGTGGCGCGACAATATTTACTGGGCCACTGATACCAGCTTCAGTCAGGCAGTAAGCAATTGCTCGCAGTGCGTCCGGGAGGGTAATCCAGCTGATATACTGCTTGCCGTTTCCCAATTTTCCGCCAAGGCCAAATCGAAACGGGAGGAGCATTCTCTTCAGGGCGCCACCCGCCGGTGATAGAATAACTCCGAAGCGGAGATTCACTACTCGTATTGGCTTGGCAAGGCAGAGAGTCTCGTTCTCCCAAGCTCGGCAAACATCAGAGAGAAATCCGCTGCCAGGTGAGGCATCCTCGGTAATAAGAATTGATCCCGAATTGCCATAAAAGCCGACAGCGGAGGCGGAGAGAAACACGGAGGGTGGGCTCGGAAGGCTGGCTACTGTGGTGGCTAAAAGTCGGGTTCCAAGCACGCGGCTTTTAAGGATTTCGGCTTTGACATCCTCATTCCATCTCTTCTCGGCAATGCCTGCACCAGCGAGGTGAATGACGGCATCTATTGTCCCGGCAGAGCTTAGTTCTAGCTCATTTTGCTCCGGGTTCCAGTAGATCTCATCCAACTTATTGCTGCGTTTTCTTACGAGGCGCAGCACTTCATGGCCGCTGGCCACTAGCTGCGGAACAAGGTGGGAGCCAACTAGTCCGCTAGAACCTGAGATTAAAATACGCATAGTTAACTCTCTACGAAATTGAGCGCGCAAGCGCCTCAATCAAACTCGACTCTAGCGATGTAATTGAAAAAGGCTTAATTACGTAACCAGAAACCCCGGCGCGCAGAGCGGCGACAACTTTCTCTGCTTGGTCCTCGGCCGTTACCATTACAAAGGGGGTGTCCTTATATCTCGCAATTGAGCGCACCTGCTTTAGTAGCTGGAATCCCGTCATACGCGGCATCACCCAGCCCGAGATAATAAAGTTTACTGGGTTGGTCTTTAAAATTCCCAGTGCATCATCTCCGTCCTTCGCCTCTAAGACATTAACAAATCCCATCTTGCCTAGATGTTCTCGGGTAATCGTACGCATGTTCGGCAGGTCATCCACCACAAGGAATAGAGTGCTGAGGGGTAGTTTTTCTCTTAGCGACATTTGTAGCCTACTCCGTTCCAGAGGATAGAATCTCAATCGGGTTCCCTGTCGGATCGCTGATGAACGTCGACTTAATTCCATCAACCTGTTCACGCAGCTCCCCGAGAGTTGCTGCATCTGCTCTGGCAAAAGCGATGTGTGGGGGTTGTTGGCTTGGAAGCACTAAGGTGACCCTAAGATTCTCAAACTGCAATACCGCAAATGTCCTCTCCTCAACCAGCACTCGGCAATTAAAACTTGTCTGATACCACTGCACAGATTGCGAGATGCTAGCAACGGAGAGCGCCACGTGGTCTATCGAATCCAATACTTGTTCGGCCATGATACTATTTCGCCTTACTTTGTCCGGTAGAATAACTACAAAATTCTCTTACTGTGCAAGAGTCACACAAAGGGTTGCGGGCTTTGCAGATACGTCTGCCGTGGAAAATAAGTGTATGTGAAAATTGTGTCCAGTCCTTCTTGGGGATTAGCGCATTAAGGTCGCTCTCAATCTTGACCGCATCCTGGTGCGAGGTCAGGCCTAGTAAATTACTGATGCGGGTTACGTGGGTATCAACTGGCAGTCCTGGTATGTTGAAGGCGTTTCCTAGGACAACATTCGCAGTTTTTCTGCCTACCCCTGGAAGCTTAACCAGCTCCTCCATTTGTTGTGGAACTATACCGGCGTGCTTCTCCACAATCTGACTCACCGCGCCACGGATACTCTTAGCCTTTTGCCTGAAGAATCCTGTCGGGCGAATAATGGCTTCTAGCTCACTCAGCGGGTGCTTTAAGTAATCCTCGGCACGTCTGTAACGCTTAAAAAGCACTGCCGTAACCTGGTTTACCTTTATATCAGTGCATTGCGCGGAGAGGATTGTCGCAATCAGAAGTTCCAGCGGGCTCCCGAAGTTGAGTTCGATATGGGCATCGGGATGCGCCTTTTGGAGACGCCGATAGATTAGCCGAGCACGCTTTGCCCGCTCAGCTGGTGAAAGCTTCATTTTGCTTTGCCCCGCTTGGCTTGGAAAAATTCGGCAATCTGCTGGGCGGTGAGGGTGTTTAGCACATCATCTTTTACTAGCCAGCCCTTTCTCGCAATTCCCACCCCGTATTTGACATGGCTTATACCCTCGACCGTATGCGCATCAGGGGAGATGGGGATTTTAATTCCTAAATCTCTGGCCTGTTTTAGATACCGCCAGTCGAGGTCGAACCGCCGGGGATTGGCATTTAGCTCGATTGCCGTTCCGGTGCGCGCGGCCACGTCAATCACCGCCTCTAAATCCACCTGGATTGGTTCCCGCTTCAGTAACAAGCGGGCTGTGGGGTGACCAAGAATTGTGGTGTAGGGGTTCTCGACGGCACGAATCAGCCTGGCTGTCATCTCCTGCTCGGGCATCTTCTGCTGCGCGTGAATTGAGGCGATGATGAAGTCGAAAAGTTTAAGGGTCGTCTCCGGATAGTCCAGTGAGCCGTCTGCGAGGATATCTGACTCTATTCCTTTAAAGATTCTAAAAGGCGCAAGCTCCTCGTTTAAGCGGTCAATCTCCTCATGTTGGCGCAAGATGTCATCGGCCTTTAGTCCCCCGGCATAAAACGCGCTCTGAGAGTGGTCGCTTATTCCTAGATAGTTATAACCTAATGCCCGAGCCCCCTCTGCCATCTCGCGTAGTGTGTTCTTGCCGTCTGAGTAGGTAGAGTGTGCGTGAAGAATGCCTTTAAGATCGCCAGACTCTATCAACCGCGGGAGCTTCTCCCCTCGGCTGAAGCACTGAGCGGCAAACTCAATCTCTCCTAACCCCTCGCGCAGCTCAGGTGGTATGAAGGCGAGTTCTAGATGTTGGTAGAGTTCCTCTTCGCTGGCGAGTGGTATCAATTTGCCATTTTTCGAGAGGGCTGTTGGCGTAAGCTTGAGGCCTAAGGACTCGGCGCGGGAGATAAGGTTTGTATTGTGTGCTTTGTTTCCGGTGAAGTAGGCGAGGGCTGGGGCAAGTTCTTCGGTATTAATAAATTTCAATTCGGCAGTTATTCCCGAGGTGAGAGTTGCACTCAACCGACTCTCGTCATTTTTCGAGATGGCCTTTATGAGTGAGCTCGAGGCCAATTGTTCCGAGAAGGAAGCAATGTTGGTAGTAGATACGAGAAAATTGATATTCCCAACTACCTCATTATGGCGCCGGACTGAGCCAACTAGCTCAATTCGCGCCGCTAACCCGGCTTGGGAAATTGTCGCCTGAAGTTCCATGGCTGACTGCAGCGCGTCAGGAAAGCGGGATTTCTGTGAGTAGTCCCGCAACTGAACTATCCCTTTTAGGATGTTCTCCTGGGTCTTGCCACCAAACCCCTTAATCTTTGCCAGCTCCCCTTTCCGGCAGAGCTCCTCCACGGACTCCAGGGTTGTGACCCCGTGCTCGGAATGCAGTAACTTTACCTTTTTAACTCCGAGACCGGGAAGTTTAAGGATTGTGAGTAAGCCGGGAGGGGTTTTGCTTCTTAGCTCCGACAAGGCTTCGAAGGTGCCAGTGGTGTGGAGTTGAAGAATGGCCTGAGCCAAGTTCTCGCCGATACCCTTAATCTTTCCCAGCTCAACTTGCCGAAGAAATGCGACAAACTCAGTCTCAGTCGTGCGAACTATCTCCGCGGCGTTTGTGAAGGCGCGGGACTTAAACGGATTCTCTCCGTTTAGCTCCATCAGCACGGCGGTCTCGTCTAGGGCATCTGCAATTTGAGCTTGATTCACACTATCTCTTGTTAACTGATTATTCTCATAGGGCTAGTTTGTATCGAGTTTGTCTGCCTTCGGGTCGGAAAATTAAGTAGAACATTGTCGACAGAAAATTACCAAGGCTATATGTCGGGTAAGTTAGCTCAACTTCAATATGACCGCTCTCGCGCTAATTGCGGTTCTTGCCCTTATAAATTCAACTATTATAGACTCCTAGCCGCAGTAACTTTTGTCGGAGAAGTTATTTTATAAAC
>CAYMWO010000003.1:0-45100 GCA_964393905.1 uncultured Bdellovibrionales bacterium
TGTAATTGATAGCGTTAAGAACGAGGGACGTTTTACTGACTTAGAGTCCCCAATTGCCGCAGCGTTTAAGCTTCTGGCGGAAAAAGGTCGAAGCGATGCGGTTAAGTGCGTTATTCTTCTAAGCGATGGCAAGATGGATCCCCAACCTTCTCGCGGTGCGCCCGAAGCGCTGGTCGAGCAGATGCTAAATCAGGATTTAGCCGGCTATCGGGAGAAGGGAATTAAGCTTTACACCCTATCTTTTAGTGAAGAGTCGGATAGGGAGCTACTAGCTAAGGCCGCCCAGGCAACGGATGGTTTGAACTGGTACGCCCCTGATGGCAATACAATACACATTAAGTTCTCTGAATTATTCCTCACCCTAAAGAAGCCCCAGCTTGCTTCGATAGAGTCCGGAGGTTTTGAAATTGATGGCGGAGTGCACGAGGCGACGTTCTATATAACAAGACCGGAGCCAGAAAAGCAGGTCTCACTGAAAGACCCAACAGGAAAAGAGATTACAAACTTCGCCTTTCCGCCAAACGTTAAATGGTTCAAGGGCGAACTCTTCGATGTTGTAACAATCACTAAGCCGCTACCGGGACGTTGGCAAGTTGCCGGCTTAGAGAATCCCGAAGGGTTCGCAACTCTGCTGACAGATATCAAGCTTCAAGTCCGCTGGCCGGAGACAAACTTAAAGGTCGGCGATAAGGTGCAGTTTATGGCACGGCTTACCTCTTCAGGTAAGCCGTTCGAAGTCGAGGGGCTCGATAATGTAATTTTTTATAATTTTAAGATTGTTTCAGGGGCCGCCGGAGGAGTTGTCTCCAGCGGCTCACTTAGAGACGATGGCCAGGGAGGAGATGAGAAAGCGGCGGATGACATCTTTACTGGGGTCGCAAAGATTGAGGAGGGAGGAGAGTATAAAGCGCTAATTACCGTTACCGCTCCAACCTTTACACGACAGCAGCAGGTGCCATTTAATGTCTCAACAGGGCTTATCTCACTAAGCCTCGTTCCCCCAGACGAGTTTGAAAAAAAGCCCGAGAGTCTTTTGATTACGCTTTCGACTGAGGGAACTCGGCTTAAGAAACCTAAAGTGCAGATTGTAGCGAAGAACACCGCGGAAGAGACGGAAGAGGGGATTATTTTAGCCGCAACTCCGCTCGAGGGTCATCCCGGCTCATATGCGGCAAATCCAACTCGACTCCCCGCTGGAAGTTATAAACTTGTGGCGACAATTAGTGGTCACGATAGCAAGGGAAAGCTCGAACAAGGCGCCAGTGAGTCGGTTGATTACACATCTCAGGGTGCAACTGAGGAAGGTGAGACTGCAGAAGTTGCAACAGAAGAAGGGGAGTCAGGCGTTGGAGCCGATACGATTGTTGGTATAATTTTTCTGATTCTATCAGCTGCATGGGCCGGAGGGTTAAACTTCTTCATACTTCGGCGCTTTAGCTTCAGTAAGTCCATACCTGAGGAGCGAAAGCCTTATTCAATCCCCCCGGAGCTTGAAGCGAAGATCTCGAACATAACGGCAAGATCGTCGGCGGTGCGTAGAGAGCCATCAGCCAATGATGTGCGAATCTTTTCTCTAGTTAGCGCAGCATACCCAGCAGAGGTGGTTGCAAAAGCTCAGGCCTTAGCCGCCGATAAGCTGCCAAAAACTAATTCGGAGCCAGATGCGACTGCGGAGGACTCGGCCTCACCAGATTTAGAATCAGAACCGGAGCAGGTGGCAGAGGAGGGGAAAGGGGCTAACGCGGAGGAAGCCTCAGAAGCTACAGATGAAGCGGAGGAAGGCGATAAAGGTGAAGCTGAGGAAGGACCGGAAGCAGATTCTAACGAGCCGGGGGAGGAATCATAATAGATTATGCTCTGGTCTATCCTGATAATTTTAGTCTTTCTCAGCGGTGCGGGTTTTACCGTGTTTCTTCTCTACAGTAAGGTTCGTAGCCGAAAATTACTTCTTGATAAAAATGGTTCCGTGCTCGAGAAGGAGAAAAAAATAAAAGAGGAGCTACTCCACAATTTATCACAGTCTGTGCTCGGGCTTTCAACAGTTGAAAGTATCGAGAAGGTTCAGGCAGAACTTGCAGCGGTAGAGGAGAGTATTAGATCGGAGAAGGGACGACTAAGCATTACCCAGGCTGAGTTGGAGGCCGTTGAAACTAGGTTACGCGAGTTAGAGGAAATAGAACGAGAACTCGAGAATAGCTCGCTTGAAACATCTCAGGAACTTGAGATGTTGCGTTCTCAGCAGCGGGAAATTGAGGTCCGCAATCAGAGCCTACACCAGGAACTGGAGGGATCTTTGTTTCAGCTGAATCTGCTTCTCGATCAGCTGGCGGGCTCCGCTGAGTCGGTTTCTAAACTAAGCGCCGCCAAGGCTGAGTTGACTAACGGGGAGCAGCGGGTAAAGCAAATTGAAGAGCAGATCGCCAACGTTAATTTGCAATATGCTGCACTGAAGCGAGCTTACGATGCACTGGATATTGAGTACGCGCAACTCTATGAAAAACAAAGCGCCGTTAGCTAGTAACAAAGCATTTTGATTATGGCAGTAAGCTTAGAAACCTCAGCAAAACTTAAACTCACCGACCTTAAGAATCTCTGGCATCCATTTACCCAGGCTAAAGTCTGGTTGGAAGAAGAGAATCCGCTGATAATCGAAAAGGCTGAGGGGGTGGAGTTAATTGACGTTGAAGGCCGCCGATATTTGGACGGCGTTTCTTCTCTATGGTGTAATGTTCACGGACATAATGTCCCGGCACTGACAGAAGTAATTCAGCTTCAGGCTGAAAAATTAGTACACTCAACTTTGCTGGGAATCACGCATAAACCAATTCTAGAACTCACGGAGCGTTTGCTTGGATTTCTGCCTCCAAGCCTAACCCGCGTATTTTACGCTGATAGCGGCTCAACCGCCGTCGAGGCCGGATTACGGATGGCGTTAGAGTGGTGGCAGAATCAGGGTTCCGCTAGCGCTAAGCAAAAAACTAAGCTGGCTTCACTTTATGGCGGATACCATGGGGATACCATGGGCGCCGTGGGAGTGGGATTTTCGGCGGATTTCCACCGCCGTTTAGGGAGTTCGGTAACACAAGCTGAGCGGATTCGCCCCCCTCACCTGATTCAGATTGAGGATGCGCTTGAGGGCGAGCAGGCGCTATCGGCCAGTATCGAAGAGGCGATAAACTTTTTCAAACGGGAATCCGGGAATCTTGCCGCATTTATTATCGAACCAATAGTGCAAGGCGCTGCTGGAATCTGGATTCACCCACCGCAATATTTGGCAAAGATTGCGGAGCTATGTCGTAGGCATGATGTGCTGCTTATTGCTGATGAGGTGGCTACTGGTTTTGGTAAAACAGGTAAGATGTTTGCAATAGAACATGCCGATGTGGAGCCGGATATTTTAATATTAGGAAAGGGACTTAGTGCAGGCTATCTTCCGATATCGGCCGCAGTAACAAGTGAACGGATTTTTCAAGGGTTTGTCGGAGAGCCGGAGGAGTTTAAGACCTTCTATTATGGACAGACATTTGCTGGGAACCCATTGGCGGCAGCCGTGGCCACAAAGAATTTGGAGTTACTAGCAGAGCCCGCGTTTATGCCGCGTGTTTGTGAGAGGATTGCGCATTTATCTGCGGAGTTGAACCAGTATATTAGGCCTCTTTCTCACGTTTTAGAGGTTCGTCAATCTGGGTTAATGGTTGGAATTGAACTAACGAAATTACCAGGAAAAATTGCTCCATATCCAGTTCAAGAGCTTGCCGGCATACGTATCACTAGAGAGGCTCGTGAGTTGGGAGCTGTCATTCGACCTTTAGGAAATGTGATGATACTTATGCCCGCCTTGGCGATGAATGAGGTTGAAACCACTAGGCTTGTGAGAATCACAGCCGAAGCCATCATGAAGTCACTTGGCGAAGTTCAGTGCTAACGAAGTTAATTTATGCCTATTGTTTTTGTCACTGGAACTGACACCGGTGTCGGTAAAACCACGGTCTCCTCGCTGATTATCCATAATTTGGTTGATCGCGGTCTTAAGGTATTTGTTTCTAAGCCAGTTGAAACCGGTTGTCGGGTATTGGATTCTGGTGAGCTCTTTCCCTCGGATGCAGCGCGCCTGCTTGAGCTCTCCTGTGGAATGCAATCGATGGATGAAGTCGTCAATTACAGATTCACACAGCCCCTCGCTCCGCAGGTAGCAGCTGAACTCTCGAAAACTACGATAAGCTTTGATCGAATCGTCTCTGGAATTAAAGAGATGGAAAGAGCATCTGACATTGTTATTTTAGAAGGAGCGGGTGGGCTTCTTGTGCCGCTTAGCTCCGGAAAAAGTTATGCAAATCTCGCCCAGGCTGTAGGAGCTAGAGTCTTGGTAGTGGTGGGTTCAAGACTGGGTGCTATAAATCATGCGGCATTAACATTTGAAGTGCTTGGAGTAAGGGAACTGCCGGTTATTGGTTACGTTCTCAATGAGTTTTCCATGTCCTTTCCTGAGTCGGAAGATGCTATTTTAACTAACCGTAGCAGTATCCAGCAGATAGCTCGGTCCTATGAGATTTATGAGCAGGGGTATTTTAGCCATCTAGACGATGTTGATAATATCGACCGAATTAAGCAGTATGCCTCCTCGGCGGAGTGCAAGAGGCTCGTGGATTCCATAATGGGTTACTAATCCAAAGACCATTGCCGACTATTTAACTGCAAAAAATTATTTTCGTGCGGCTTGTGGCCCAAACTCTACTTACTGATTACATAGCGGAAAAGCGGGTGACAGGTAGTCTATTAACCCGACTAGAAAAGCTATCTGATTCCGCCTCGGCGGAGTGTCTCGCTGAGATAGTTAGGGTTGTTCGTCCGAGTGCAAATTCTTTACGAGAGGTGATTTCATTAATTGATGAAATTAGCTTTCGCGATGAATTGAGTTTTTCCGAAGTTGTTAACCTACCCGAAGTCCAAGTTGCTCTTGGGGCAGAGTCGATAAATGGAAAAGACCGATTGCGAGCGCTGAGGACCGCTTTGGAGAGATATAGATTCCCAACCAAGGCTCGACTCCTCGACGAACTCGAGTCATGCAGAAAGTCTATTAGAGAAGAGTTCGGGGTATATGTGACTATTCCAGAGGAGATGGAAGGCTTGAAGCTTAAATTGGAGGTATATACCTCTGCCCCAGATGATTTTAAAAAGTTATCAGAGAGCTTCGATAAGTTAGCTCAGCATCCGGCTGTTGGCCGAATCTATTCGCTGTTGCGAGGAGAGTCGTGACTTGAAGCAGACAGCGATTAGTTTAGAAAATAACCAACGTGAATTTTGGCCAGAGACAGTACATGTTTCGTCTGAATCTGCGGAGGATGAGTTAACAAAGCGGGTTCTTTCTCGAATCGGCAATGTCAACCTGATCCACTCAGTCGAAAGCGGTGACCCTCTAAGAGCAAAGCTTGATTCCATTCCAGAATCTCAACTCTTCACCCAAGGCAAACGACTACTACAACTCTCCCGATATAAAGGGGAGTGGCTCAAGTCTTGTCCCGGAACCAGTCAGCATGTCTGTTGTAACCTCTGGATAGTAAACCCAGGCGAGGGCTGCCCATTGGATTGTACATACTGCTACCTGCAGTCCTATTTGAAACGTAATCCAACTCTAAAGATTTATACCAACGTCGCAGACATGCTGCAGGCTATTGAACGCAAGGCACAGGAAAATCCAGCGCGGTTGTTTCGTATCGGAACGGGCGAGGTTTTTGACAGCCTGGTGTGGGACGAACTTACCGATCTTAGTGCTGAGCTTGTGCCACTTTTTGCACGGATTCCGAATCTGGTCTTAGAATTAAAATCAAAATTTGATTATGTCGATAATTTACTGGATTTGAAGGACAAGCATCAGGGGAAGACAGTTGTATCTTGGTCAGTGAATGCCAAGTCTGTCACAGAGAAAGACGAGAACTTTACCGCCAGCTTAGAGAGGCGAATTATTGCCGCAGAGAAAGTGGTTGATGCTGGCTATCGAGTGGGCTTTCATTTTGATCCGGTGATTCACTTTGAAGGTTGGCAAGATGAATATCGAGATACGATTAAGCAGATTTTTAGTCGAATTGCTCCAGCTAAGGTAGCCTGGGTAAGCGTTTCCACCTTGCGCTATAAGGGGGAGATGCAGCAGATAATGCAAGAACGCTTTCCCCAGAGCAAAATCCCTTACGGGGAGCAATTTCTAGCCAAAGACCGCAAGCTTCGCTATCTTCAGCCAATCCGTTTCCAATTGATAGATTTTATCTGGAAGGAACTAAAGGCAATTGATTCCCAGATGCCAACTTACATGTGCATGGAAAGTGCGGCAGCTTGGCATAATATCGCTCAGGCCACTCCCACTGCAGGTTCGGAATTAGTAGAGATTTTTTCACGAAAAGGAAGAGTTCCGATCTCGGAGCAACAATCAACCATAGGTAGCTGAAGAAGTGTTACAGAATTTTGCAAGAAAAATTTTTGGCTCAAAAAATGAGCGTGAGCTTAAGCGGCTCTGGCCGATTGTCGAGAGGGTAAATGCCCTCGAAGATAAATATAAAAAAATGTCTGATGCTGAACTAAGCTCACAGACAGCTCAGTTTAAAGAGAGAATTTCTCGAGGCGAATCTCTTGATGAAATTCTACCCGAGGCTTTTGCCGTAGTCCGCGAAGCCGGTATTCGCACCTTAGGAATGCGTCATTTCGATGTTCAGCTTATCGGTGGCATGGTTCTTCACGAAGGAAAAATTTCCGAGATGAAAACCGGGGAGGGTAAAACACTTTGTGCAACACTTCCTGTTTATCTAAACGCACTAACCGGGAAAGGCGTGCACCTTGTTACCGTCAATGATTACCTAGCTAGACGTGACGCCGAGTGGATGTCCTCAATCTATGGATTTTTGGGGCTTTCTACCGGAGTGACGCTTCATGGATTATCCGCGGCTGAACGCGCCGCCGCTTATCGCTCGGACATTACTTACGGCCAAAATAACGAGTTCGGTTTTGATTATTTGCGGGACAACATGAAGCTTGAGCTATCCGAGATGGTTCAGCGTGGTCATGAGTTTGCGATAGTTGATGAGGTTGATTCTATTCTGGTCGACGAGGCACGGACTCCATTAATTATTTCGGGACCAAGCGAAGATGCGACAGAGAAATACCACCTCGCAGATCAGCTAGTGCGAAACTTACGTCAAGAGGTTCACTATACAATTGAGCTTAAGAGCAAACAGACAATGCTCACTGACGAGGGGGTAAGATACCTCGAGGAGCTGCTCAAAATCGAGAATCTTTATGACCCTCGTAATATCGAAATTGTCCATCACGTGAGCCAGTCGCTAAAAGCGCACGCCACCATGAAGCGTGATGTTGATTACGTTGTGCGCAATAATCAGGTGGTAATTGTCGATGAATTTACCGGTCGCCTTATGCCTGGAAGGCGCTGGTCGGATGGCTTGCATCAAGCTGTCGAAGCTAAAGAGGGGGTGACGGTCGCTCGGGAAAACCAGACGGTCGCAACCATTACTTTTCAGAACTATTTCCGTATGTACAAAAAGCTCGCGGGCATGACCGGAACGGCAGATACGGAGGCAGTGGAGTTTAAGAAGATTTATAACCTAGATGTCATTGTCATCCCGACAAATAAGCCGATGGTTCGTAGTGACTATCCGGATGTTGTTTTTGCTGGGGAGAATGGCAAATTTAAAGCAGTCTGCGATGAAATCGAAGAGTGCCATAAACAAGGACAGCCGGTATTGGTCGGCACTGCTAGTATCGCTAAATCTGAAGTTTTGAGTGAGATTCTCAAGACTCGAGGGGTTAGGCATCACGTCTTAAACGCTAAGCAGCACGAGCGTGAGGCTGAAATTGTGGCTCAGGCAGGTCGCATGGGTGCTGTGACTATTTCGACGAATATGGCAGGACGAGGCACGGATATTGTGCTTGGGGGAAATCCAGATTTTCTTGCTGCTGACGCCGCCGGAACAAAGGATCCAGAGGATGCAGAATTTCAGAACCAACGTGAGCAATTCAAAGCTCTCTGCGCCGCGGAAAGGGAACAGGTGGTAGCTAGCGGTGGATTACATATTATCGGAACTGAAAGGCACGAAAGTCGTCGAATAGATAATCAGTTGCGGGGTCGTTCTGGCCGACAAGGTGATCCCGGAAGTTCTCGGTTCTACGTCTCGCTGGAAGATGATCTAATGAAGCGCTTTGGCGGCGAACGTATGCAGGCAATTATGTCCCGTGTTGGATTGAAGGAAGATGATGCAATTGAGGGGGCACTTGTCGCTCGAGCGATTGAAAACGCGCAGAAGAAAGTTGAAGCCCACCACTTTGAGATACGGAAGCACCTGCTCGAATACGATGACGTGCTGAATAAACAGCGTGAGGTGATTTACAAGCTTCGCGATAAAATGCTTAAGGACGAGGGCGTTGAATCGGAAGTATCGGAAATGGTTCCGGAACTTATTGAAGAAATCATTATTCAGCGCGTTACGGATAAAGACGATGTTGAGGCTTGGGATGTCTCAGGAATGTTCGAGGAGTTTCGACGTCAGTTCGCCGTGGATGTAGCTCCTCAACCTTTCTTAGAGAAACAGAAGCTCGGTGAAAAAGATCTCGCCCAGCAGATTTTTGATTCGATTAAAGAGCAAGCAATTGAGCGATATAACGCTCGTAAAATTCATTTTGGACCGGCGAGAATGGTGAAGCTGGAGCGCATCGTGCTTCTTCAGGCGATTGATTACTTCTGGAAGGAGCATCTCTCCAATATTGATCATCTAAAGGAAGGAATTGGGCTTAGAGGGTACGGACAGAAAAATCCGCTTTTTGAATATCAGAAGGAGGCGTTTGAGCTTTTTGCTCTAATGCTTCTGGCAATTAAATCAGCTGTCTTACAAAATATTTTTATTCCCGATCTTCCCAGTGACGAGGAGTTAAATAAGCTCGAAGCGGAACATATAGAACAGCAGCGTCTCCGAGAAGCCGAAACAGAGACTATTCATCAAGATGTGCTGGAGGCGCCAGAAGAGGATAAGTCCACTATTGATGATGGCCTGACCCGAGCGGAGAGACGACGACGGGGTGCTGAGAATAAGGGCATTCAGGGTTCGGAGGGAAATAGAGAGGGCCCGCGTAAGAAGAGCAAACTCGCCCGACAGGGTCGAAAACAAGGCCGTTAATAGTTGATTTGCCTCGAAATTTTATCGGAATTATTGCTCCCCTAGCTTTCTTACATCCTTATTGTTAGAATTCGGCCTCTCCGTGACTGGGTAATTGGTACGGGGTTCCAATTGCTCGTAAACGTTCTGGAATCTCGCTCTTTAAGTATCATCGCGGGACTTTCAGGGTGCTGTTTCGGGCCGCATCCTAGCTTTCTATTGGGAGAGTGCAAAAGGATAGATACTGTGGTGGTAAACACATTGAAAGATACAAAAAAGGAAACTCCAAAAAAGGAGCAGGAACGCCAAGTGGCTAATATTTTTGACCTTAATGATCTCGCCGCAATTCTTGAAATGTTGCAGCGGAACGATGTCTCAGAGTTTAGACTCGAGCGTGGAGAGGAAAAGATTTGGCTAAAACGCGGAAGCGTCCCAGCCCCTCATATCCAGCACGTAATCTCTTCATCCCCTGCACAGCTTGTTCAATTTCCGCATCAGGATCTTGAGCGCCAAATATCATCTGCAGCCGAGGCTACCCGAGAGCCTCAGCTGTCGGTTGTTAAGGAAGTTTCCCGAACATCCAAAGATGTTACTTCACCGATGGTTGGAACATTTTACCGTCGTCCAGCAATAGATGCTGAGCCTTATGTTGAAGTCGGAGACATGGTTAAAAAAGGTGACGTTCTTTGTATTATCGAGGCTATGAAGCTGATGAATGAAATCGAATCTGACGTCAGTGGTAAGGTAGTCGAGATATTGCTTGAGGACGGGCAGATGGTCGAGTACGGAGAGGTACTCTTTCGTGTCGACCCAAACGGTTAATAGCTTCCTTTCTATTATCTTCAATTAATAGCCCGGTCGAAATCGATGAACAGACCCCCGTTTAAGAAGGTTTTGATTGCCAATCGCGGCGAAATTGCCGTTAGGGTTCTTAGGGCTTGTCACGAGTTAGGAATACGCACAGTTGCCGTGCATTCCACAGCAGATACCGAGGCACTGCATGTTAAGTTAGCAAACGAAAGTGTCTGCATCGGACCACCAATAGCTACCGAGTCTTACCTAAATATTTCGGCAATAATATCCGCAGCAGTTTCAACTGGAGCTGAAGCCATTCATCCGGGCTACGGCTTTTTGAGTGAAAATGGGAATTTCGCTGAGATCTGCGGACAGTGCGGAATTACGTTTATCGGTCCGACGGTGCGCAATATGCGCACAATGGGAGATAAAGCCCGCGCGCGACAAATGGCCCAAAAGCACGATGTCCCGATTATCCCCGGAAGCGATGGGGCCGGGACCGATCCCCATGCGGCTCTACTGGAGGCGGAAAAGCTTGGATTTCCCGTTTTAATCAAGGCTAGCGCAGGCGGTGGCGGTCGGGGCATGAAGATAGTGAATGACCCGAAGGATTTTGTTCGATCGTTTGAGCAGTCGATGCGCGAGGTTGAAGCGGCTTTTAATGATCCAAATGTGTATGTCGAAAAGTTTATCCCTAAGGCTCGGCACATTGAAGTTCAGATTATCGGCGATAGATTTCATAACGTAGTCCACTTAGGAGAGCGCGACTGTTCAATTCAGCGCCGTTATCAAAAGCTTATTGAAGAAAGCCCCGCGATTAATATCAAGCCCGAAACTAGAGCCAAGATGCACGAATGTGCGGTGCGTTTAGCAAAGGCTATGAACTACATTAATGCAGGGACGATGGAGTTTCTTCTAGATCCGCGGGATGAGAGTTTTTATTTTATCGAAATGAACACCCGGTTACAGGTGGAGCATCCAGTGACAGAGATGGTGACAAATACCGATATAGTAAAGGAACAGTTGTGGGTTGCCGCTGGTAGAGAGTTGTCATTTTCTCAGGATAGTATTCGCACCGTCGGACATGCGATAGAGGCTAGAATCAATGCCGAAGATCCTGTTACGCTTATGCCATCGCCCGGGCAGATTAATGGGTTTCATACCCCGGGAGGACCAGGCATTAGGGTGGATTCAGCTTTATACGACCGCTATAAAGTCCCTCCCAATTATGACTCCCTTATCGCCAAGATAATCGCCTTTGGGAAAACACGGGATGAGGCAATTCGCAAGTTATTGGTGGCACTCGATGAGTTTATTATTGGTGGAATTAAGACCAATATGGATCTTCACCGCAGAGTACTAAGTAATCCAGCCTTTCAAGCTGGGGATGTTTATACGAGATTGCTTGAAACAATTCCGATGACTGATGTGGAAGAGGTTGAGGAAACAGAGGCGAAGGCAGCGTCATAGCTGGGGGTTAATTATGAGAGGCAATAAATTTCTAGTTGGAGCACTTGCGCTGATCTCAGGACTGACTTTGGGCGCGTATACGAGTTCTCCCGCCTTTGCGGCCTCTTCTAGGGAAGTCGCTCCAGCTGAGAGTTCTCAGGCTGCGCCAAAGCTTCTGATAGAAACCCCTGTTTACGACTTCGGCTCCGTAATTCAGGGCACACAAGTCGGCTATAATTTTATATTAAAGAACTCTGGCAATGCTCCACTCAGTATAAGGCGTGTTCATCCGGCTTGTGGATGTACCGCGGCTACTCCCGCGAGCACGACAATCTTGCCAGGTGAGCAGACAACATTGGGCGTGATCTTTGATACCAATGGCTTCCAGGGATATAAAGTTAAAACCGTCCGGGTTTACACAAATGACCCCGCTCAATCGTCAACGATTTTGACAATCCAGGGTACAGTTAAGCGAGACGTGGATATCGATCCTCCTAGACTGTATTTTGGTTCTGTTAATAAGGGTCGTGAGCAATCACGCGTTGTAACCGTAAGTCTGGAAAAGGGGTCGGCCATTAAAGTGGGGGAGATTACATCCCGCTCGGAGCAGCTTGATATTTCGGTAGTTGATAGCGGAGACGGGTTATCAAAAAAGATAACAGCGAAACTTAAATCCTCTGTGCCAGCTGGAATTTTTCGAACTTTCGTTGTCGTAAAGACTACAAGCACGAAAAATCCGGTGATAAATATCCCGGTATTTGCACGAGTGCAGGGCGATCTCAAGCTTGAGCCAGCGGATGTCTCCTTTGGACTATTGGAAGGACCGCTAGCGGAGCCTGCTGTACGTCGAGTTAAGCTTATCAATCAGGGTTCGCAGAAAATTAATGTACTCTCAGTCACGAGCGATAACCCGGGGCTTAAGGTAGACTTTCAAGCTAATCCTGACGCCAGTTTTGATTTGGTTGTCACATTATCTGAGGGAGTAAGCGGAACGCTTAAGGCTCGAGTTAAGATTTTAACCGACCACCCGGATGACTCACAGAAGGAGATTATCCTACCGGTATATGGAATAGTCAGCACAAGTAACCAGAACAGGTGAGAATATTGTTTCTTGTCAGGCAACTGGGAGTGCATTTAGGAGCAGCTAAGTTGCCATTATTTTCCATCAGACCGCTTCTGGGGCTTTTTCTTCTCATCTCTATTTTTTTTACTCCTTCAGTTGGGTTCTCCCAGCCGCAATCAATCCCAGACATCGCGCAGTCTAATATCGATAGCGGTCTACCACTCTTAGCTCTAAGAAAGTTAGCGGAGGTGCCGGAATCAGAGCGTGATGAGCAAACTTACAAACTAGCCTTTAAGGCACTTGAGAGTACTCTGGATGGATTGGTCACTAAGAGGGAGCTTGGCGGTGAGTTTTGGCCAATAAATAACGCTAACTTTAGCACGTTACTGAACGCAGTTGAGCAACGTGAGGCAGGAGCGAGAGACATCCTCGTAAAGATTTACGAATGGCGCACATTGGATGCCGTTGCTAGTGGAAAAGCCGATGTCGCAGCTAGAAGTTTTGACGAGGTAATTAAGCGGCGTCTTGATCCAAATGCGGAAAATGATGCGTTAAGGTTTGAAATTGCTCTCGAAGCTAAGAGCTCCGAGGCGAAGGATTTTGCGATGGGGAGGATTTATGAGTTAGACAGCGCCGGGTCGCTTTCTTATCTGCAAAAACTAAGACTTTTATTGAATGGGTATTACGGGGCCGTTTATAGTTTTCTTAGTTATTTCTGCATTATTGCACTGGCCTGCAGTTATTTTATTACTAAGTATGTTCCTAACTTCGGCACGATTATTAAGAGAATTATCGCTCAGCGCAGTCGATCAGGGAAGCCGGGGTATTCCCCTGGATATCATCAACTTTCCGAACATGACGATGAGTATTCTAAACTTCTGAAAATTTTTGGCCTCAATGATTCTGCGACAGAGGCGGACATTAAGCGGGCATATCGGCAGATGGTTAAAAATTATCACCCCGATACGGCAGTCCGGACTCGTGAAGAAGTTGAGGATATTCGAGCTGCCGAACAGTTTCGCGAGCTTCGACAGGTTTATGAGCGAATCCTAGAGATTCGACGGTCGTGGTTCGGCGGAAGGTAGGTTCACCCTTTACGAAATCTGTTACGGACTAACCGACATCTCCTGAAATACAGGACGCGCAACTTGAGTCGTCATTTGCGAGAGTATCCACCAAGCGCGAAGCGAATCTGGGATGCTTCTACGGTACGGAATAATTCGACCAATTTTCGAGTAGTCAATCTTATGATGAAATGAACGCGGCCCGATTCGCTTAAGTTCAATTTCCTTTTCCGCGATATCTGCCTCCGTTACCTCACTCCACGGCTTATTGTACATCACATTATTCTCCGCGGTGTCAGCGAGAGAGAGATTGTACATCGATATCTGGTATTTGTGCCAAAATTTCTTATAATGCCGAATCTTACGCTTCAAATCTAACCAGGAAACATGAAGCACAAACGGCAATTCATCTAGACATTGGAAGAAGATGTTTTCATATTCTTCTTGTGACATCTTATTCAATGATTCAAACGGCACCGGTAATGGAATAATATACGGGACATCTTCCTGGGTTTCCTCCATCAGGAAATTGCATCCATCGGAATAGAAAGGTCGGATATACGGCTTTCCCTGTGCATCGATAAGTTTATGCTGCCGCGGAATTCCGTGAACGATCCGCTTATCGTTTTTCCCAAAGCGCAGCTTCCATGTAAAGAAATCGCTACGAATGTATTCAAATGACCCCCAAAATTCGACCATTGGGAGCATCATTAAGAGGTTGTCTCCTAGTAGTGCGGGGAGCTTCTTAACTTTATGTACATCTTCTTGATGGACCACTTCGTCCATATCCATCTGCCAGCAATAGTCCGCGGTGCATTTTGCGCGAGCCTTACCTTTTAAGTTTCCATCATTATGTATCGCCCAGCGAATATCGTTGAAGTCCACCGGCTCGACAAAGAATTTAACTCGGGAATCGCGCTTGCTGATTTTCTGGATCTCTTCAATCGTTCCGTCTGTACTCCCAGAATCTACAATCACCACCTCGTCACAGAACATAAGAAGCGAATCGATACACTGCCTGAACGGATAGTTCATATCGACGCAGTTTGCCGAAGTAGTATAGCCCGAGATGGTAGCGCCTGATTTATTCATTGAAATCCCCCAGTTAACATGCCTCCTGTTGAGATTCAGAAAGCAGCAGTGAAGGTTCAGTTGAAATAACTTAAGGAGGTGCAGGCGGTGGCCAAAAAGTCGTGTAAAATCAAAAGGTTGCGATGGGGAAGGGGGGTAAAAATTCAACCTAAAGGTTATTTGATTGATACCTCTCCTTTCCTACAGAGAATCCGTCTTAACACGGTCCGGTCCAGCCCTAAACTCTCAGCAGCCTTCGATTGATTTCCATTAACTCGAGCCAGAGCCTCCTGGACAAGCTGCCACTCGTATAATTTCACCCGCTCTCGGAAGTTGCCGTCATTGATTCGAACCGTGGTTTTCTTTCTAAGGTGTAAATCCTCAGGCTCAACCAGCCTTCGGTTTGCAAAATTAGCTCTAAAGACCCCACCTTCAACAACGGCGAGAAGTTCTCGAACGTTTCCTGGCCAATTATATTGAACGAGTTTTCCGATTGCCTCAGGCGTAAAACCAAAGACCGCTATCTTTTCACGAGAGACAGTCTGCTGTAAAAATTCCTGCGCCAGGTGAGGGATGTCCTCGGTTCGTTCTCGTAAGGGTGGAAGCTCGATTACAAAATGGGCAATTCGTTGAAAAAAATCCTCGCGCAAACGATCCTTGGCGACAAGCTCATCAAGTGGCCTGTTTGTCGCAGTAATTAGGCGAAAATCGGAGCGAATCTCTTGGTTCGATCCGACGCGGCGAAAAACTCGTTCTTGGAGGACATTCAACAATAGAATTTGCGTCTCCTTTGGAAGCTCGTCGACCTCGTCAATAAATAGCGTTCCCTTATGCGCCTCCTCGAGTAACCCCTTACGGTTTTCAATTGCCCCAGTGAAGGCGCCACGTTGATGACCAAATATCTCGCTTATCAGTAGGTCGTTACTGGTAAAAGTTGGCTGCACCCTGATTAAAGGTTCTTTCACTCGAGGTCCGGCACGGTGGATTGCCTGAGCAATAACCCCCTTGCCCGTTCCGGTTTCACCCACAATCAGAACTGGCTGAGAAATTGACGATGCGTAAGCCACGGCTTCAATTACGCTCTTCATTTTACTGCTTGCAGCGAAAAGTCCAACGCGCCCCTGAAGCCCGTTTGGAGAGGAGGCAAGTTCCTGATAGCTCTGCTTTAGTCGAACTACTGATAAACTATCCCGAATAAGCGCGAGTATGTGCAAAGCATCAACTGGCTTTGCCACAAAGCTTGCTGCCCCCATATTAAGAGCTTTGATTCCAAATTCTTCAGCCCCATGACCGGTAAGGACCAGCACTCGAATGTTGGCATTAAAGGCAACTATCTCGGATACCAGAGTAAGTCCGCTCTGCGGTCCCTCGTCTGGATTAAGGGAAAGATCGACTACAGCTACCTCGGGATGTTCGGACTCTAACACCCGTAAAGCCTCACTCGCCGACGACGCCGTAAGGGCCATAAAATCCGCACCCCGGCGCTTTAATGAATTCACTAATGTTCGAGTTGACGCCACATCATCATCAACAAAAAGAACTTTTTCTGAAGATTGATGCTTCATGTGGGCCCTAAAAACTAGGCGCGGATTTTATTTAGTCCATCCAGGGCCGCAACTTTGTAGGCTTCTGTTAAAGTTGGATAGTTAAAAACAGCAGTGGTTAGGTATTCTAACCCACCCTTAAGATGAAGTACGGCCTGTCCAAGATGGACGAGCTCAGTTGAACCTTCACCTATGATATGAATTCCTAAAAGTTGGTGGGTCTCGCGGTGGAAGATAATTTTAAGCATTCCAACCTCGTCACCAATCAGTTGCCCGCGGGCAATCTCCTTGTAGCGCGATACCCCAGTTTCATACGGAACCTGCTTTTCTGTTAGCGAATCCTCTGTTTCTCCCACAAGGGAGATCTCAGGGATTGTATAGATGCCATAAGGAAGGGGAATTTCCGCCTGCAGGTCTTCGATGCCGAAGGCGTGACTAGCAGCGCTTCTACCCTGGCGCATACCGGTTGAGGCTAGAGCTGGGAAGCCGATGACATCACCTACGGCATAAATGTTTGGTGTCGTTGTTTGAAAGGTCGGGTTTACCGGAACGCGGCCATATTTATCAGGTTTAATCCCGATAAGCTCACAGTTAAGCCGGTCAGTCTGACCCTGTCTTCCAGCAGAAACAAGCACAACCTCACTGACAATCTTTTTTCCACTTTTTAGAAAAGTCTCAACCTGCCCATCCTCTCTACGAGATACATTAGAGACCTCTTCGCCGAGCCTAAGCACAATACCTAAGTTTCGCATGTGATACTGCAGAGCCTCGACAATCTCTCTATCGACAAACGTCAAAAGGTCTTTGCGTTGCTCGACGAGGGTCACTTTTACACCGAGAAGCGCAAACATCGAGGCGTATTCAACGCCGATAACTCCACCGCCGACGACAACAATATTACGAGGCAACTCTTTTAGTGATAGGATATCATCCGAGTCTAGGATCTTCTCTCCATCAACTTCGAATCCTGGCGGATGATTGGGTCGAGTCCCAACCGCGATGACAATGAAATCTGCAGTTTTCGCGGAAACAAAACCATCACCTTCGATAACTACCTGATGCGGGTCGACAAAGGAGGCTGAGCCGCGAACTACTTCAACCTGGTTGCGTCGTAACTGGTCTTCGATCACATCATTTTCATGGCGCACAATGCTACCAATGCGGAATGTTAGGTCCTCCATCGTGATGCGAGATTTCACTCGATAGGAGGAGCCATAAATACTCCGCTCCCGAAATCCAGAAAGATATAGAACGGCTTCACGAAATGACTTACTGGGTATAGTTCCGGTGTTCGTGCAAACTCCACCGAGCGCGCTACCGGCTTCAACTATCGCCACTTTCTTTCGAAGCTTTGCCGCTTGAATCGCAGCTTTTTGTCCAGAAGGACCACTACCGATGACGATCATGTCGTAGTGGTCTTTACCGCCTGGTTGTGATCCTGATGAAGTCATTTAAAGAGAGATAATTCTTAAGTTCGTCCTGAATTTATCTAAACAGCTCCTGCGCTTATGATGCAAATAAACTCCCACAAAGTTCAGACTATATGAGAACTACTTGATTTCTCATATCCCCCTCGGGGAATTAACCTAGTTTACGCAATAGCTCCTCTCGGAAATTAACCGCTAGGTTTTCGTCCTTTAGTGTCCGAGCAAAAGCCTCAAGAGATGGAAGGGATGAAAAGAGGACTTCGCCGACTTCGGCGTTGGGGTTGGGATTGATCTCAGCAGAGGCAGCTAGTTTCAACTTAGATAAATCAAGCTCGAGGTAGAAACGGGCTTCGATATTTGGGGCAAATCCAAATATCGAGCCGAAGAAACGGTTTCTAAACACCTCCGTCCCGTACCTGGCCATGTGCATACGAGCAGGAATCACCCATGGAATTTGAGAGATCTCAACACTGGGCAGCAGCTCTCTTAACGGTCCAGAGCTGTGGTTTTGCAGCTGATAGAGAATGTGCTTCTGCTCATCAAACCCAAAAAACCGACTCGTTACCTGAAAAACAAACGGGGAAAACTCGTGATCTGCTGGCCGGATATTTTTCTGCTCACTCGGAAATCTATCCGGAAGGGATGCAATCCCGCCGGAGACGAAGAATATCTCTTCCTCGGCTCCACCGACCGCCCCCTTTGCTAAGCCATCCTTGGTGTAGAATGTTGCCGCTGGGCGTCCCCTAAGGTTTGCAATAAATCGTCCGGTCTTATTACTGTCGATTGCTATGCGGTTTAGCTTCGAAAGAGTTGATACCTCCCCATTGTGCTTAAAGAAGGTCTGAAGAAATTGTGGGATATCAAGAACATCTCCGGCATTTGGAACCAGTGTGACGTCTAAACTAATAACGCGGCCTCGGCGAAGGAAGTTTTTTTTTGAGGAGATATTTAGGTTTAAAGGCATCCGTTCCCAATTTTAGCCCACTTCTAAGGGCACACGAACTCTATCTTTCCCTAATAATCTCTATTCCGCCCCAGGTCGCATCGGTGAGAAGGAATTTTCGAATCTGGAGCCTTATAGTCAAGACTGGAGAAAAATTTGTAAAGATAAATTCAGAGATCCTCTCAGCGAGCTCTTCTAATAAGACCCATTCTCCCGTCTCAATAAATTTTTGAACCTGCTCCTTAACGGTTAGATAGCAGACAGAGTCGGCCAAATCCTTTGTTTTAGCGGCCCTTCGGGTGTTAGTTCCCAACTCTAAATCTAAGATTATCCTCTGTGGGAATGCCCGCTCAGGCACAAACCAACCTATTCGAGCAGAGGCTGCAAACTCTCGAACAATGAGCTTATCCATTGCAGAATGGTTGATCATTGGCCCCCTAGGACTGATCTTTGGAGATTAAATCCGGGTTCACCCAAATTTGATCGGCATCGGCCTTTAATTTGGAAATCAGCGCGATAAAGAGTCGACTTCCGGCCTGCTGTCTCTCTTCGGACACCAACTTAGTTTGCTCAGTATCGCTTTGCTTCTCTTTCGGTGGAGTTTGAGAAGTAAGCCCCAGGAGCATATAGCCGTCAGCCACAGGTAAAATTTGCGGTGCTAGCGGGGATTTTAAACTCAGGGAAAATGCCGCCTCCACAACCCCTGGCCCGGTAAAAGGCTCTCCTGTAGCATCGGACTTCTTTAAATCGGCGGTCTCCTTAAGTTGAAGTTTGTGTTTAGTAGCGACCTCGCCAAGTGCTTTGGTCCCAACTTCTTTTGTTATCCCTTGAGCCTCCTTCAGTAAATCATTGGCAATAGACTGAGCTTTTAGCGAGGCTTCGCGCCCCCGATAATCCTCGATAACTCTCTCCCTTACTGACTCAAGGGTAGGAATAGAGGAGGGCTTTCGCTCTAAAATATGCAACGCAAAAATCCGCTCTTCGACCTCGACGACCGCTAAATCTCCTTCCTGGTAATCTAAAGCTTTTGTCACTAAAGAGTTTGGAATATTCGGTTGGTTCTCCCCTTCGGTAATCGGATTAGCGGTTGCAATAACCTCGTAATTCTTCTCCTTAGCTAGAGAGGCAAAATTCAACTCTCCACCTGCGCTCTTCTCTTTTAGCTCAGCCACTAATCCCTCTGCGGCAGCTCTGGCGAAAAGCGGGGCATCATTCTGTCTTAATTCACGATCTAGTGACTCCTTAACCTCTGATAGTGGTTTAGGTTCAGCCGCCTTCTCGCCCTCTAGTGAGATTAAGAAAAATCCACGTGGAGTTTCAATCACACCACTAAATTCTCCTACTTCAAGGTTATTTGCCGCCCGCTGAATTGCTTCGGGGAGCGCTTCTGGCTGAATCCAACCAAGATCTCCCCCCTTTTCGGCCGTATCTTTATCTTCGGAAAGCTCAGTGGCGAGCTTACTAAACTTCTCTCCAGCCTTAAGTCGAGCTAGGATTTTTTCGGCTTTTTCCTTTGCTGGGTTTGTTGGAAGAGCGCTCTCAGCCGCCCCATCTTCTTTGGCAGAATCGTCTTTGGGCTTGACTAATTTCTCCAGCGCGGATTCCGACGATTTAATAAAAATCTGTCGTAGGCTTAGTTCGCGAGGATTCATAAAGTCACTTATGCGAGCGTCGTAATAATCCTTAATATCGCTCTCAGTGACCTCCACCTGACTAAGAAACCCTTCGGGCTTTAACTCTACGAACTCAAAACCGACTGCTTCCGGTTTGCGATAGTTCTCTTTAGCGTCCTCAAAAAAGGCCTTGATTTTCGCCTCATCGCTGATATCGACTTGAGAACGATAATCCGAGGTCTTTAATGTAACATAGCTGAAGCGAGACGCCGTGTTCTGCCGCTGAAACTCCCGCTCAATTTCCGGTGCACTTGGCGCCGATAAATCTGAAAACAAGTTGGCTAGTTGACCACGAACCAGCTCCTTTCGAGTCATGGCCTCGAGCTGCGCCCCGCTCATGCCAGTAGCCTGTAGAAAGCCCCGATACAGCTCAGGTGAAAAACCTTGGGAAAAGTACGGATGCTCTAGCAGCTTCTCTTCTATCTGCTTGGTGCCTGCAGTTAGAGAGAGCTGCTCCGTAAATTTGTCCAGCAGAACGTCCGAAATTAAACTGTCAATTGACTGCTGCTCAATATTAAGCATACCCTTCAACTGTTCATAGCTCTGGCCAAACTGTTGTCTGTATCGTTGGTTAAGTTGTTCAGCGCGGCGTGAAAACTCATTGTAGCTAATCTCAGTTCTATCAACTTTAGCAGCTACCATCTGGCGCTTACCCATGTAAGAGTTCATGCCAAAGCCAACCATCAGGACGCCAACGAAGCCAATAAGCACGGTCCCGAGGACAGTTTTTCGCATTTTGCGTAAGAAATTTAACATGACCCAACACTCTAATCTTCAAATGGATCAGGATGAACTGATCCCAGTTTTTATCAAGCTCCCGGTGGAGCACATAGTATCGATTCAATTCCTCATAGAAAGCTATGAAGGTATTGGAATCGTGAGGACTCTAGATCGACATAAAGGAGAGATAGTAGTTCTCGCCTTACCTGACACGATCTCGGTTTTAACCAACCTACTTGACTCACTCGCGGACGATCTTTCGCTGCGAGTTGTCCCGCCACCAGATAGCCTAAAAGATGACTGGCTCCTCTCTAGCTGGAAAGACCCTGAGACTCCTGAGCCTAGAGAATAATACTAACCGTTGAGTTTCTTTTCTAGAATCTCGTTCACTAGTTTAGGGTTTGCCTTTCCACCAGTCTCCTTCATTACCTGTCCGACAAAAAACCCAAAAAGAGTCTTCTTTCCACCACGATATGCCTCCACCTGGGAAGCGTTCTGCTCAATTACTCGATCCACCACCGCATCTATCTCGCCCGTGTTTGAAATCTGCCGTAATCCTTGAGATTCGATGACTGAAAGCGGAGAGACCCCGCTAGCGAACATCTCATCAAAAACGGTTTTCGCTATCTTTCCTGAGATCACGCCATCGTCTATGAGCTTCACCAGTTCCGCTAGATTTTCTGGACTGATAGGGCAGGCTGCCATATCAACTCCTTCCTTATTTAGCCGCCCAAAAAGTTCGGTAGTGATCCAATTAGCTATCGCCCCTGGATTATGGTGAATAGCCACTGCCTGATCGTAATACTGGGCAACGAATTTTTCTTCAGTGAGGATTTCGGCGTAGTAATCATCTAGCCCGTACATGGTCTTAAAGCGCTGAAAAACCTGTTTCGGTAGTTCGGGAAGGACGTTCTTAATTTTATCGGTCCATTCCTCGTCAACGATTAAGGGTAATAAATCCGGATCGGGAAAGTAGCGATAGTCCGCTGCCTGTTCCTTGGATCTCATTACTCGAGTAACCCCCTTAGGATCGTCCCAAAGTCTTGTCTCTTGAGTTATATTCCCACCCTGCTCCAATACGCTGATCTGCCGAGAGATTTCGTAAGCGATCGCTTTTTCCACAAATCTAAAGGAGTTGAGGTTTTTTATCTCTACCTTAGTCCCAAGCGCATCTGCTCCACGCTTCCGTACGGAAACATTGGCGTCACATCTAAGGCTACCCTCTTCCATATTGCCATCGCAGATATCAAGATAACGAACTATCTGTCTAAGCTGCCGCATATATGCACCAGCTTCCTCTGGCGAGGACATGTCTGGCTCTGAGACGATTTCAACAAGCGGCACGCCAGCTCGATTCAAATCTACTACCGATGTCGGTTCGTTCTCGAAATGAATGTTTTTCCCTGCATCCTCTTCGAGGTGAATTCTTGTAATTCCAACCGTTTTAATCTTATCTCCCAGTCGGATATCTATCGAGCCCTCCGTGCATATCGGCTTATCAAATTGTGAAATCTGATAGCCCTTTGGCAAATCGGGATAGAAGTAGTGCTTTCTTGCAAAGATACTTTCTTTGGCAATCTTACAGTTGACGGCAAGACCTAAGCGAATTGCATAATCAACCACCCGCTTATTTAATACCGGGAGGCTTCCAGGAAGGCCAAGAGTAGTTGGGTCGGTTAATGAATTTGGAACGTGTCCAACTAAGGTCGATGATGTTGCGAAAATCTTGCTGTCTGTCGCAAGTTGCGCATGCACCTCCAATCCGATTACAGCCTCAAAATCGTCCATCGGTTAACCTCTGATCTCCCCTTTCCAACCGAACTCATCAACAAAAGCTTGTGAGATACTTAGTAATTCAGCCTCGGCAAATGGCTTAGCCATTAGCTGCAGCCCAACTGGCAATTTATTAATATCGAGCCCACAGGGAATGGAAATCCCGGGCAGTCCGGCGAGATTTGCCGGAATCGTGAAGATATCCGCCAGATACATCTGCAGCGGAGAGGACATTTTCTCTCCGATTTTAAAGGCCGTCGTTGGGGAGACTGGTGTCGCTATTACGTCGCACTTATTGTGAAATGCAGCTTTGAAATCATTGATTATCAGAGTGCGAACTTGCTGTGCCTTGCGATAGTAAGCGTCATAGTACCCGGCTGATAGAACGTAAGTCCCGATCATAATTCTACGCTTAACTTCCGCACCGAAACCATGAGCGCGAGTAAGCTCATACATATCAGATAAGGTCTTGGCGGACTTATCTCTGTATCCGTATCTAACCCCGTCAAATCGGGACAGGTTAGAGGAAGCCTCTGCCGGGGCGAGTATGTAGTAGACGGCCGTTGCGTATTTAGTATGCGGTAAGGAGATATCAACCAGCTCAGCTCCTAGCCCCTTTAGTAACTCGAGCCCGCTTTTTATTGAAGCCAGGACGTCAGGCTCTATGCCGTCAATAAAATATTCAGCCGGGACACCAACTCGCAAGCCGCGGAGTCCTTTCTGAGAGCCCTTCTCCATCTCGGCAAGAAAATTAGGAACCGGTGTTGTCATCGATGTTGAGTCCATCGGATCGTGACCGGAAATTGTTTGCAGCATCATCGCTAGGTCGCGAGGGCTACGAGCGAAGGAGCCTACCTGGTCGAGTGATGAGGCAAAAGCGATGAGTCCATATCTGCTAACACGCCCATAAGTGGGCTTAATCCCAACAATGCCGGTCAATGATGCGGGTTGCCGAATCGAACCTCCGGTGTCAGATCCTAAAGAAAACGGCGCTTGCCCGGTGGCAACCGCCACTGCGGATCCACCACTAGATCCTCCAGGAACGCGGGTAACATCCCAAGGATTTTTAACAGGACCAAAGGTTGAATGCTCATTAGAAGAGCCCATGGCGAACTCATCCAAATTGGTCTTCCCGAGAATTACGGCGTTATTTTCTTTGAGTCTGGAAACGACCGTGCAATCGTAGGGCGGAATAAAGTTCTTTAAAATTTTCGAGGCAGCTGTGGTCTCAATCCCTTTGGTCACTAAATTGTCTTTAATGGCAATTGGTATGCCAGTTAGTGATGGCGCGCTGTCTTTCCGCTCCTTAATTATTTTGTCCGCGCGCGCTGCATCGGAAAGTGCTTGCGATTCGACTACCGCGATAAAACTATTAAACTTAGGATTGGTGTCAGAGATTCTATCAAGATGCGCCTGAGTAAGCTCAACTGCAGTAAAGTCCCCACGCAAGAGACCGGCTCGCATCTCAAAGGCAGACATATCGATAAGTTTTGTCATTGCAAAAGTTCCCCGTACTAGGCCTGGATGTTGCTTATTGAACGATTTTGGGCACTAAAAATCCACTATGCCCAAAATCCGGGGCGTTTTTCGCGACATCGTCGACGGCAAGAGAGTCCTTAATGATGTCATCGCGAAATGCGTTCGTTACACCATGCACATGCGATGTTGGGCGGACACCATGGGTGTTAACTTCAGATAGCTGATTAACATAATCAAGAATATCACTTAGCTCTTTCTTGGCCTTTTCTACATCATTCTCGTCAAGCGCTAGAGCTGCAAGTTTTGCCACGTGTCGGACTGTTTTCTCGTCAAGACTCATAAACTCGTATTTAAGGCCCCAAAAAACTGTTAATCAAGGATAGGGGAAGCTGGACTCCAGACCCTCGTTCTACCTGATAATTACGAAACAAATCAATTTAGTAAGTGAAATATTGCAGAATCCGTCGACGAATTTTATGACCGGTGATTTGCGTTCACTATTTGTAGGTGGTGTGGATGAAGCAGGTCGAGGGCCGTTAGCGGGGCCAGTTACCGCAGCTTGTGTGGTACTTCCGCCTGAATTCTCAAACAAAGCCATTACCGACTCTAAGAAACTCACAGAATCTCTCAGATCGAGCCTTTATACAGAGATTTGCCAGGCAGCCATAAGTTATTCCGTTGTTTCGGTTGGGTCGCGTCGTATCGATATTTTGAATATTCGCGAAGCTACACGGGTGGCGATGAGGTTAGCTGTTGATCGGGTAGCTAGCGAACTCTCGGAGCGGTTTGGGCCGAAGTTTTTTTTACATATTCTTATAGATGGCAACATGCCGATTGCGACAAATCACTCTCAGGAGACGATAATAAAGGGTGACGAGAAGATTTTAGCCATTAGCGCGGCCTCAATTTTGGCGAAAGTTACCCGAGATCGGCTAATGGGAAATTTAGCAACGAAATACCAGCATTACGGCTTTGAAGTACACAAAGGATATCCCACCAAAGGGCACATTGAACGTATTACGGCTCACGGAGTCTGCCAAGTTCATCGGCGGAGCTTCAGGCCCGTTCGTGAACATCTTGCGGAAAACACCCGTCGACTCGGAACAGATATCCTACCCGAGACGGTTTGATCCGAATAAGCCCGTTTATCGGCAGTTGGGAGAGCTGGGGGAGAGCTATGCTTTATGTTATCTGGAGCAGCGGGGAATGCGCCTTATTCAGAGAAACTGGAGCTGTCGGGCAGGGGAGATAGATATTATCTTTCGCGAGGGTCGTGACCTTGTTTTTGTTGAGGTAAAAACCCGTTTCGACTCCTGGAATGCTCGAAAGTACCTATTAGATAACGTCACTGAGAAAAAGAAGCGCCGATTACGGCGTCTGGCAGACCTTTATATGCTACTCAACTTTAAGCAGGGGTTTAAGCCGAGGTTTAAGCAAGGGGCGTATCCCGACTTCAGAATCGACGTGGTAGGTGTTTTAGTTGCCAGGGATAGTCTAGAGGCTGTTAGTATTGAACATATCGCGGGAGCGTTATAAGAACGGAAGGGCTCCAATACCGTTTTAGGAAATAATCGATGATAGATCCGAAGTTACTCAGAGAAAATTTCAATAGTGTCAACGAACGACTCGCTACTAGAGCGATTCCTGCCACGTTGAATAATTGGCCAAACCTAGATACCGAGCGACGAAAAGTCATCGGTAAGTTAGAGGAGATTCGTGCGACAAAAAACCGCCTCGGACCAGAAATCGCCAAAGCTAAGAAGGAAGGGGGCGATGCCGCTGAACTGCTTGCTGGGCTAAAGAAGTCTGGCGAACATGAAGTCGAGCTTACAAGCCGGCTTCAGCAGATAGAAGCTGAACTTCTAGCAATTGAACTTGTAATCCCTAATCTTCCCCATGAGTCAGTTCCGGTTGGGAAGGGAGAGTCCGAGAATCGGTTAGAGAAGGAGTGGGGCCAAAAGCCAACTTTTAGTTTTACCCCCAAGCCACACTGGGAGATCGGTGAAGAGCTGGGAATCCTGGATTTTGAAACGGCGGCAAAACTCTCGGGCGCGAGGTTCTCACTTTATCGCGGCGCGGGCGCTAAACTTGAAAGAGCCTTGATTAATTTTATGCTCGATACCCACGCTAAGAGTGGCTATGTAGAGATACTTCCGCCGCTGATGGTGCGTGAAGAAACCATGCAGGGCTCAGGTCAGTTACCAAAATTCGAACTTGATCTTTTCAAAACTGGAGGGTTTGAGCCCAAACTATACCTGATTCCAACCTCAGAGGTTGCTCTAGTTAATCTTCATATTGATGAGATTATCGAAGCCGATAAGCTACCCCTCTACTATACAGCTTATACTCCTTGTTTTCGTGCCGAAGCTGGTTCTCATGGTCGAGACGTTCGAGGCTTAATCAGACTTCATCAGTTTAACAAGGTGGAGTTGGTGAAAATCACGACACCTGAGTCATCCTTCGACGAACACGAAAAGCTGACCCGAAATGCCGAGTCTATTCTAGAAGCCCTGGGACTTTGCTATCGCAGAATGACGCTTAGTAGTGGGGATATGGGTCTCTGTGCGGCGAAGACATACGACCTTGAGGTGTGGCTTCCTGGTCAAGGTTGTTTCCGCGAGATTAGTAGCTGCTCAAACACCACTGATTATCAGAGCCGAAGAACGAAAACCCGATATCGAGATCCCTCCACTGGAAAGCCGCATTTGGTGCACATGCTGAATGGTTCTGGACTTGCAGTGGGAAGGACCGTAGTTGCGATATTGGAGAATTGTCAGCAAGCCGACGGCTCAGTGATAATTCCAGAGGTGTTACGTCCTTATTTAGGTGGGTTAGAGAGGATAGCCCGTCAGTAGATGAAGAGTTCGTTGAACTTTCAAATTACGGGTACGGATGACAATTTATTCTGAGGGATTTCGGAAATCGTGTGCTAGAGATTTAAATGCAAAGGGGGTGTTTCAGATCTCTCTCAGCGCAGAAAATTAAGAAAGTAAATTGTGTAGGTGATTTGGGTTGTAGGCCTTACACCTTTTTAACAGTGTCTACTTCAAACTGAACAAAAATTAAAAAACTGCTACCAGCGGTTACTGCGTGACGAGAAGGCGCGAATCAAATTAGCGCCACTGAAACACCTCCTCTAATTCAATTCCGAATCAGAAGTTCCCCTGCCAGTTTCGAATTCCGACGATAAAGAAAACCAACAGCAGTAGCGAATACAACGCATTAACATTATAAAAATAAACCGCTCCGGCAAGTGATGCGACCATCATTAAGGCGTAACCTTTTCCCATAGAATCCCCACTTATGGCACCGCTGTTCGTTAAAATAACGAACTCCTGTATGTTGTTATGGACTTTAAAGCTTAAGGTGTGACTTCGTCTGACTGTATGTCAGAGGGAGCGAGTTCTTCAGGGTAAAGTATCGGCTCCCAAATAGGGCGAGAGAAGTTGATCAAGATGGTAACTGCCAGATACGCCAGAAGTAGCAGGGAGCCCCATTTGCCGACTTCTAAGAGGAAAAACATCTTAAGAGTCGGACGGTAGCGGTCCTCTCGGGCAATCTCTTTAAGCTTTTCGTTTGATTCAATCGTATCCACAACCGACCCCTCGTTAGCGAACTAACTCCTGGTAATTAGTCTATAATTCCGAGTTAAATAACGCAACATTCTAGACCCTCCCCCTAAAATTCTCTTCTCCCACTGGCTACAACGCCAAGTTATTGGCCGAGAATGGCTTAAGAGGGACTAATTGTTTTGAAAAAATGGATGATTAACCATGAAAAGAGCGATGAATTTTCTTCCGGGCTTGGTCGGTGGAGCGCTAACCTTTGCTGGAGCTACCCTGGGATTACCAGAGATATCTGCAGCCGAACTCTGGGTCTGTCAGGATTTAATGAAAAACTCTCCGGTCTATACGGATGTGCCCACACAGTCCGATAAAGTCCGATGCACAGGAGTGAAAGACAGTCAGGGAACATTTAATAAAGTTCCAGCTGAGTTTTTCTATCAACTTGGCCGCCCGGACTTAATGCTTCCAAGAGTAGAAAATCAGACAAAAAAATTTATCTCCGATCAGCAGGCAAAGGATAAAACCGAAGCACCGGAACTGCTCTGGAGATCTCAGGAAATTAAGTTTGAAAAAAAGGGGCGGCGTTCTGTAAAACTCGACGAGCCGATTTGCGAACTCCAAGGATCTGTAAGGGGCGGACCAAAACGAGCCGCATTTGTTCGGGTAACTCGTGGAGCACTGACCGCTTCTTCCGTGCCTGTCTTTCTTAAAGGGGGAAGCTCAGTTGTGAATTGGAAGGCGACTTTGCGCGGGGCCTGCCGCAAACCGCAGGTGGAAATATCTTACACTGGATAGTTGATTTGCGTCGACTACTGAATTGGGTGTTGAGGTTTGATGTTGGCTTTTACTACAACTTGACGCCCACTTTGAGAAACGTCCTTAAACTCTTCTATTATTGGATCGATATTTCGGCACATGTCAGGACGTAGCAGTCTTGTGCGATGAAGCAGCGCAATCGCCTTTTTCTTGTCATCCATTCCGTAAAGTAGGGCTCCGGTTCTATATATCGGCTGCCAATTTTCACCCTTAGAGTATTCAACTGCATTTGAATAGTGAAGAAGCGCCTGCTTAATGTTACCGGCTTTCTCACAGGAAAGACCGAGCCAAAGATGCAACAACCACTCTTCCGGGTGAAGCTTAAGCTGGTGCTCGTATCTGTTGATAAAACTCTGCTTTACCCGGGCTAGAACGCTATGAGCCTCAGTGATTTCCTCGACCGGATAAAGGTCTTGATTGGCGGTAGTAACCATTGCTAGCAGCTCAGCATAGGAGTCGGTAAAGATTGCCGCAAGCCCGTCTTCGTTTGAGCGATAACGGAATAGCTTCTCATCAATTTGCGCAACTTGAGGTTCGAATCGTGAGCACTTAATCCAAAAATCCCAATCCTCAATGAAGGCAAATGATTTATTGTAGCCGCCGGTCTTCTCCCAGAGTTCCTTCTTGTATAGCGCTAAGGTGGGAATGCTGTTGTCGTATCTTAGGCAGAAAGTTTCATACTTGTTCGGACTCCATTCTCCAGGCTGTGCGCCAAAGATCTCAACATCTGAGCAAACGATACTCGCGCCTTTAACAATTTCAGCTAATGCACGAGAAACAAAGGTTGGCTTTGCCATATCATCGCCATCAATAGTTAAAATCAGTTCGCCTTTCGCTTGGCTAATACCGCAGTTGCGCGCATCAGAGATGCCGCCATTGGCTTTTTCAACTAGTATGATATTCCGTTCCGGAAAGTCGGAGATAATCTTCTGTGCTACCTCGGAAGTATTGTCCGGGCTACCATCGTTCACAATAATCATTTCAATATTCGGATAATCTTGGGCGATGATGCTCTCAACCGCTTCCCTGAGATATGGCGCCTTGTTGTACGATGGGATTATCGCAGAGACGAGAGGGCGGTAATCGCTGGAAACAGAGAGCAACATGGTTCCAGGTTCGCTCCTAGACCTGCCGAGAGACTTAGGTAGCTGAAACCGAGGAGCTGAAATTCCCGTTGAATTTTTGCTGTTATCTTTAGACACCTGATTTTGATTCCTAAATCCGGGCTAAGGTTTCGGGATTCGACCGTCAGTGCTAAACCCCTAGTATAAATAACCAAACTCTATCGCCTACGGGCGGTTATATAGGGCATTTTAGCCCCCTGGATTATCAATGTTCCTGAACTTTTCCAAAGACCATTTGGGTGACTCATCCGAGACCTGGGGTAAGGGAACTCGTAGTGAAATTGAGCGACGGTTTCTGCGTGGTCCCGATGGGAGGATTTTAGAACTTTTTCGCGCTCTTCGAATCTTCACGGAATGTATCCGAGGATTTAGAACTTTGCACTTCGTCGGTCCTTGCGTCACCGTTTTCGGGTCGGCAAGGTTTGGAGAGGAACATCGCTATTACTCACTGGCGCGGGAAGTGGGAAAACTCTTAGCTCAGGTGGGCTTCACTGTGATGACCGGCGGCGGTCCAGGAATAATGGAGGCCGCGAATCGCGGAGCAAAGGATGTTGGAGGTTACTCCGTTGGTTGCAACATTAAGCTACCAAAAGAACAAAAGCCTAACAGTTTCCTCGATAAGTGGCTTGAGTTTCATTATTTCTTCATTCGAAAATTAATGCTCATCAAGTATTCTTACGCCTTTATTGCATTGCCAGGGGGGTTTGGCACGCTGGATGAGATATTCGAGACACTGACGTTAATTCAAACCAGAAAAATTGTGAACTTCCCCATTATTTTAATGGGCGAGGATTTTTGGAATCCAGCTTTGGAGTTTATGAAAAAGCGGCTACTGAGCGAGGGCACTATTACAGAATCCGATCTGTCACTTTTTATTGTGACGGATTCGCCAGAAATTGCTGTTTCTCGCATAATCGAGAGTGTCACTGGAATTTCTGGACTAACAGTCGACAGCGCGCGGGAGGAGATTGAAGGACGCTCCAGAAAATGGACTCGGCGTGAATGAACGGTAAGTACATTAATATCGAACCCTCTGGCTCCGGCATCGTAATTCATGCTCGTGGTATCTGGCGCATCTCCCAGATAAGCAACATCATCCCCGAAATCGAGGCACTTGTTCCAGGCCATGCCCGGCAGATAGTGGTTGATGGCTCGGCGATTGAGGAGATTGACACCACTGGCGCGCTATTACTTTTTCGCTCAATAGAAGTTTCGGGCTTGGATATCTATTCCGCTAAGTTCGAAGGACTGAGCGTTGATCACGGTAACCTTATCCAGCTCGTTCAGGATCGGTATGGTGTCCCAGAGAAGAAGCACCGTCTGAGAGAGCTAAATCTGCTGCAGTTTATGGGCAAGAGTTCGCTGCAGATAATGGAAACGGTTAAAAAGATCTTTTCATTTATTGGCGAGACAACATACGCGAATCTAAGCGTTATAGCCAAGCCTGCTAAGATACGTCTGCGAGAGCTGTTTGTGCAGCTTGAGTTGTGCTGCTTACACGCATTTCCTGTAGTTTCATTGGTTACGTTTCTTATCGGGGTCGTCATTGCCTATCTTTTTGCAATTCAAGTTGAAAAGTACGGTGGGAATATTTTTATAGTTGACGCTGTAGCGCTGGCGATGTGTAGGGAGCTGTCGCCAGTACTTGTGGCAATCATTGTCGCGGGACGCTCAGGATCGGCTTTTACCGCTCAAATTGGCACAATGAAATTAAATGAAGAGGTGGATGCCATGAAGACTCTAGGCCTCTCGCCGCTTCATGTCTTGGTTCTGCCTCGACTGTACGCACTCGTACTCGCGATGCCGCTCCTGGTTTTTGTCGGAGACATTATGGGTATTATTGGCGGAATGTTAATAGCGGACATTCGCCTAGGGGTAACGGGACCAACTTTTATTGACCGCCTACAGGTAGCAGTCTCCGTTAAATCCTTTATGGTGGGCATGATAAAGGCCCCGGTTTTTGCGGCCTTTATTGCCGCAATCGGTTGTCGTTTGGGATTAGCCGTCGAAGACAACGCACGAGCTGTCGGACTTAATACAACCTCAACCGTAGTCCAGAGTATAGTTTCGGTAATATTATTAGACGCGGCGTTTGCCATCGCGTTTGTCGAGTTTGGGATCTAATTTATTCAATGGAAACTTCAGACCCGATCATCTCAGTTGATTCAATCGTAACCCGCTTTGGGACAAAGACAATTCATAATGGTGTCTCCTTCACAATTGGGCGGGGACAGGTCGTAGCGCTAATTGGAATGTCTGGAACTGGTAAATCCGTTTTAATTAAAGAAATAGTCGGACTACTGCGACCGACCGCTGGAAAGGTAGCGCTATTTGGCCAAGACGTTTGGAGTGCTTCAGAAGCTGAGCTGCTAAAGGTCAGAAACCGCTTCGGCATGCTTTTTCAGAATGGAGCGCTTTTTTCGTCGCTTACAGCGGGGGAAAATGTCGCTGTGCCGCTAGTGGAGCAGACTGATATTCCCGATGAATGGATTAAAAGGATTGTGGAGCTGCGTGTGCTTCTGACGGGACTTTCTCGGGATACCTGCTTTAAGATGCCCAATGAGCTCTCGGGCGGTATGAGGAAGCGCATTGCGTTAGCACGGGCCTTGGCTCTTGAACCGGAATTGTTATTTCTGGATGAGCCCACCTCAGGGCTGGACCCAGTAAATGCCCGTGAGTTTGATAAATTGGTGAGAACCCTCTGTGACAATTTGGGGCTTACGACACTGCTTGTTACCCATGATTTAGATACCCTGGCTGGAATTGTTGATCGGGTGATAGTCTTGGGCGAAGGTAAGGTAATAGCGGATGGTCCGGTCGCTGAGGTTTCGAAAATGGATCATCCATGGATTAGGACATATTTTTCGTCACGTGTGAATTGAACCTGAGGAATTAACGGTCGGTGGAGTCAGAAGCTAAATACGCGTTGGTCGGTGCGGTAACAATCTTTGTGAGCGCGCTATTGTTGCTGTTCGTGCTTTGGCTCTCGGGCGAAGGGAAGGGAGCTTCTCAGTCATTCTACATCATTTACTTTCATAACTACTCCCTTGAGGGCTTGCAGCAAGATAGCACCGTAACTATGCGGGGGATTAAGGTTGGAAAAGTGAAGGAGGTCGAGATCTCCTCAAAGAACATCGAGCAAATAAGAGTCCTAATTAGCCTCGATGCTGATACTCCGGTAAAAGTCGATTCTCAGGCCGTCATTAAACGAAATTTACTTACTGGACTCGCCAATATTGATTTAATCAATACCAGCCAGGCAAGCGCACGCTTGCTGGCCACACCCCCTCATGAAGAGTTTCCCGTTATTCCTGAAGGAAAGACGGATTTGCAAACGATAGCCGATTCGCTCCCGGTATTAGTAGAGAAGGTCGCGACAATCGTCGATCGTGTTGAGAATTTCTTAGGGGATGAGAATCAAAAGGCTTTTACCGCGATGTTGGGTGATGCTCAACGATTTACTCATGCGCTTGGAGATAACGACAAGCTGATAGTTTCTACAATTGAAGAGGCTAAGCTTACGGCCGCCGAACTTCGCGGTTTAACAAAGTCTTTAAGAGAGCTGACCGATGACTCCTCGCCTAAAATTAAGCAGGTCTCCGAGGACCTATCAGCAGCCCTTGAGAATATTAGACAGCTTAGTGAGAGCCTTAATGTGAGAATGACTGAGATGGCGGGATCGATTACTGGTGGGGCAAGTGTGATTACCCAGGAAATTGGCGCTTTAGCTCAAGATCTAAGCCGCGCAGCGGATAGCATTGCGGCAGCTGCAGAGAAATTTGAAGAGCCACAGACGATTATTCTCGGACCTAGCGGTAAAGCGTTAGGACCAGGAGAGAGTCTGCCCCTAAAGGATTAATTGTTTATGAGCTTACGAAACGTTCTGATCTTAGGGATGGTTTTTCTCGCCGGGTGTAGCTTGCCCTTTGGTAAGCCCCCGGAGAGAAAGTATTTCGTATTAAAGGCTGATGAACACCACTCCACGGGGACTTCGACTGTTTCCCCTACGGAGATCCCTAGGGAGACTAGAGTCGTTGTTCGCGATGCGGCAGCCGCTCGCTTCGTGAACAGCCAGAGAATTCTATTTAGTGATAGTAATCTTCAACGCGGGTTCTATCAGTACGCCTCTTGGGCGGATACACCACCTAAACTGTTTACTTCCATATTGGTACAAAAACTCGAAGAGAGCGGCGCTTACACTTCGGTTTCCCGGCAATCCACCGCAGCGCGCGCAGACTACCAGATTAACACACATATTCAGGACTTCTATCAAGACCTGAGCGTTGACCCCTATCAAGTTAAGCTTGTCTTAGACGTAGAGCTTTTAAGACTAACGGATAGAACTGTTGTTAACCGCTCAACTATTACTAAGTCTGCTGCCGTTAAAGATGATGATGTGGTAGCGGCAGTAGACGGGTTTAATAGTATCGCAAACGAGGCTGCCCAGAGTGTTGCCGCATGGGTTTACGAAAACATTCCGAAAGCTACGGCCCCTGAGACCCAACCTGAGACCCAACTTGACGCTCAAGTTCCTGAGGTTCTGGCTCCTGAGATTACTGCTCCCGGAGTATCTGCGCCCTAAGTATCTGCGGAGGAAGTTATGCAACCCGTGCCAGAGTCTAACTAAGGACTACCGCAAATTCATCGTCGCTGAGAAATCAATATCTGTACCGTCATAGGCAGCACGTTCCATTTCGGCAAGCACGGCTCCTGAATTAGCAGCGGTAACCGAAATAATTCCATAGCTGTTCTCGGCCGGGGCGATGTTGTTCAGGGTTTCCATCCCATATGATTCAGTCGAATGAGCTGGAAGATTCAAAAGCTGAACCTGATTGCCAACCGAAAGCCTGACTGCAACAATGTCATCAGATATATTCGTTAGGAGCAGAGTGTTCTTCATTCCGAGATAGGTATTAAATGTTCCGTATAGCACATCACTGCCACTGGAGTGTGCGGCAGTAGTGGAAGCGCTTAAAGAGTTGTCTCGACCATTAAAGTATTCAATCTTTCTTGCGACTAATGAGCCAGCCTGATCCGAAATAAAGCGCACATATCCAAGCGCACTGTCACCGAACAGCTCATCCATAGTTAACAGAATACGGCCGTGTGCACCGAGTAAGATAGTATCTGAAAATTCTCCCAAGTTTGAATACTTCACAACTGAGATATTTAGATTTGAGGGGGTAGAATTAACTAACTCAATGGACGAACTCGCCCGTTCTGTTGAGTTGAGCGCCACGTATAACGCCTGCTCACCACTTGTCGCGAACACTGGAAGTGCGTAGTCGTTATCTAAACTATAGGCAGTAAGTAGTGCACGATAATTGGTGTTAGAGTTCAGAGCCACAACTTCATGTGAGCCCGCTGCCACCCCTAATCCATGTCCACCGTCGATATCCACACGGCCGTAAGGACGGACAGTAATATTTCGACTAAGAAGCAGCTCTCCAGTTTGACTAAATGTGTTCACGACAAATTTAGCAGACGAGTTTGAGAGATTTAAAAGACTTAGCCAGTTCAATACTGTGCTTTGGCCGCTGTCAGAGACCTGGTTATCGAACCCAACGTTTGAAATTCCAGATGTTCCCTTAACCAGTGGAACTCCAAACACCATCTCTCCGTTATTTGAATCTGCGCCGTAGAAGAACATGCGACCATCTAGCGAACCCTTGAAGTCCACCGCGACGATGCCGTAGGCATTAGCGGGTAGTCTATCGAGTATTAGGTCAAACTGGCCGCGACCACTTACATTACCGCTTACACTGACAGAGTGCTGCTGAACCATCTGGCCGGCGCTCGAGAAAACGGTTACCAATGCGGTCTTCGTCTCTGAACCTGGATTGGTAAGCTCTAAAATATTCGTCATGGAGTTAAACGTATTCCAGACGCCGTAGAGTGGAGCTCCAAGGGCAAGTTCCTGGTTCTGACTTTTGGTTGGGTCAGTAACAGCTGGTACTTCGATGGAGCTAGCTCCTGTTTTTGCAGCTGGTGCCTTTGGTTTTGCCGGAAGTTTAGGTGTTGGCTTAGCCGGAGTTGGTTTCGGGGCCTTTGGTTTTGCAACTGGAATCTTTGAGGAGGCCACAGTGGTAACAGTAACTTTAAAAGTACGTTGCGCAGTAAGCGATCCGTCGGATGCGGTAACTACGACAAAGAACCCGCCGGTATATGCCAAATTAGTTAACGTAACTCTTAGAGTTGCCCCCGATACCGTCACCGTCGCTGGGACCGCAACATTTGTATTAGTAGCATTGTAGATAAGCGCCGTGTTTGAATAATAAGAGGCGTCCAGCCGAGCGAGGACCGTAGCGTTAGCCAGAGTTCCGCCGTTCCACTTATAGAGCGTTCCGTCAGGGGTAATTATATGCCAGCCATGAGTTTCGGACGGAATCCACAGTTCGCGATTCCCGGTGTAGTTATAGAAGAAGTTATCTGGGCGATAGAACTTGTAGGTAGTGTCGAGCCGATAGACCTGCTTAGCCATTGACTCAATTGCCGTAGTTACGGTCAGAGAGTCTCCATCTGCATCGGCCGCTGAGAAAGCCACAGTATAAGGCGACTGGTTCTTATTAAATGTTTGGTCACCAATTACCGCTAGTGTTGGACTCTGATTGGTCACAGATAATGTGAAACTCTTTGAGTCGCTTGCAATGCCGTCAGTTGCTGTGACAACAATCTCAAGCGCTCCCTCAAATCCAGCATCTGGATTGACGATTAAATTCTGACCACTGGTGGAGATTGTGACTGGAGCGGGGGCGGGGCTACCAACGTTAAAGAGTAGCGCCGGGTTTGCATAGTAGCTGGCGTTTAGCTTGGTGATAAGCGTAGAGGCCGCTGGACTTCCGCTCCAAAGATAGACACTACCATCTGGAAGGATTGTCGACCATTTGCCCTTCGTAGTGCTCCAGAACCATTTCTCGTTATAGACCCGACTATCGTTCGTATACCAGCTGTTCTTGAAGACAAAGTCATATGCCTGGTCAGCGTCATAAGCTTTGGCTGCTGCATCGACTGCTCGACCTGTAACGGTAACAGTGTCCCCGTCAGGATCTGTTGCTGAGAATGGGACAGAGATAAAATCCTGCCCTCGAGGCATGCTGCGGTTAGTGATTGGGAGCAATGCTGGCGCGCGATTAGCAATAGTGATGGTCAAGTTCTTAGAGACTGACGCCACGCTATCAGAAGTAGTTACCTTTACCTTTACAACTCCAGGTTGTCCCGGATGCTGCAATATTAAATTTCCATTGGAAACTGAAACAGTGTAGCCCCCCGAGCCAACAGGCTGGGTTGCGGTGTAAAGTTTGCTTGGAGTGGTCCAGTAGGTTTGGTCGAGTGTTGCAATTAGCCGACCGTTGGATGGGCTCCCTAGGTCTTTATAAATCGCGCCGCTTGGCTTGATGTAATACCAACCAACCTCACCAATTCGTGCGCGGAACCACTTCTCGTTCATTCCGTAATAGTTGTAGTAGTCCGTGGCAGCAGCGTAAAAATCGTAACCCTGCTTTAGGTTCCAGGCATCGCCTGCGACGGTTAACACTTGAAGAGTTGTGGTAAGGGTGTCTCCGTCCGGATCCTGTATGCTAAGCGGAATAGTTATCGGGTTAGTCCGAACCGAGCCAGACTGAGCTTCGCTTGCTCCAATTACAGGAGCTCTGTTGGCAACCGTTACCGTAAAGGTACGTTTTACAGTGATTGCGCCATCCGTGACGGAGTATTCTACGAAAAATGCCCCGGTGTAAGACGATGTTAACGTCAGGCTGAGCGAGCCGGCAGTAACGCTACCTGTTACCGGTAACTGAGCAGGAGACTGCGCGTTATAAAGTAAGCTCAAAGTTTGGTGGAAAACTGGAGACAGTTGAGCAAGTAACGTGCTTCCAGAGAAACTTCCGCCGTCTCGATATAAAGCACCAGCTGGAGTGATAAAATACCAAGCAGAACTTCCGCGTAACCAACGTTCCCCTTGTCCGTAGTAGTTTAAGTAGTCGGAGCCGGTGAAGAACAGGCCATAAGAGCGGCTTAAGTCGTAAGCCAATTGCGCTGGGTTAATAACCCTCATGTCGTATGTAAGTGCATCGCCATCAGGATCAGCGGCGGTAATTGCCACCTGAAGTGAGCTACCGGACCTGGAGGTCATATACTGAACTGGAATTGTGGCCAAAGTTGGAGTCTGGTTGGCAACGGTCACTGAAAAGTTCTTTGAGTCGGAATACTCCCCATCGGTTACGGCAACGGTTACAGCCAAGGTGCCGATGAACCCAGCAATTGGATCGACAATTACGTTATTGCCGGAAATAGTCACTGTTCCTTTATTGCTCGGAGAAACCGTAGCAGAGAATGTTATGGGATTACCGTCGGGGTCTGAAGCTGATAGAGGCACCGTCACCGTGTCCGCAGAGCGAGATATTGTCTGATTGGCGATGATACTTAATGCCGGTGGCCGATTACCATTTGCGTTTAGGGCACGCTTTGCACTGATAACTCCCCCGGCGACCATATAATTGGTTAGGTTCGACCGGAGCTTAACAGTACTCATCAATTGGTCTTTGAGCTGCGCTGGTGTGTAGCCCGGTGTCTGACTAAGGACCAGTGCCGCAACACCGCTCACGTGCGGAGTGGCCATAGAAGTTCCGCTGTAGGAGGCGTAGCCTCCGCCTTTTACAGTGCTATAGATATTAACCCCAGGAGCGGCAAGGTCTACGGTATATCTGCCGTAACTTGAAAAACTGGCGAGCAAGCCGTTATGGTCAATTGCAGCCACGGCCAAGACGTTCGGCACGTTGTAATTTGAAGGATAGTTTGGCGTGTTGTCGTTATTTGATGTGCTATTACCCGCAGCCGCGACAAAAAGAATATTATTAGTGTTCGCAGCCCGGATGGCGTCTTCCATCGCTTGCGAATAACCGCCTCCGCCCCAAGAGTTACTCAATACGCGGATGTTAACACCACGTTGCTTCATCATCACTGCGTAGTTTACGGCTTTGATGGCATCGGCAATTGATCCAGAGCCTGAGGAGGAAAGGAACTTTAGCCCCATCAACTTTACGTTCCAGTTTACACCAGCAACTCCTTGACCGTTGTTGCCCACGCCGCCAATTGTGCCGGAGCAGTGTGTGCCGTGATTGTGGTCGTCTAATGGATTGCCGGAGTTGGTGATGGCGTTGTAGCCAAAAACGTCGTCTATAACACCGTTATTATCGTCGTCTATTCCATTACCCGCAACCTCTCCCGGATTTCTCCACATATTCGCGGCGAGATCGGGGTGGGTATAATCAATTCCGGTATCTACCACGCCCACTACTATGTTGTTACTTCCAGTGGTGATGTCCCAGGCCTGAGGAGCATCGACGTCAACATCAGCAGTGCCGCCTGTTTGACCGGTATTATTCATTCCCCAGAGTGAGGAATAGGAGCTGTCGTTCGGAGTAGCATCGGTGGAGACAATATAGTTAGGCTCCATATACTCGATAATCCCCGAGTCATAGAGCCGTAGAGCGAAATCAATGTCAAAGAACTCTTTTAGATCTGCTTGCACAACTTCAGCGTTTACGAGAGGTAGCTCTTCGTTGGACTGTAGCTTCATCCGGTTAAGAAGAACCTTCTCGATAGCTTCAGTTGAATACTTCTTTAATATTTCGGAGTTATTCCTTAACGCCTCAAGTTTGCTCATGTCGAACTTGATAATGTATTCGCCAGGAACTGCTTGAGCGTCTTCCGCGAGGGCTGAATTTTGGAATTGGGTTGGAACAAATAGCGTTAACAGAAGCAAAATTAGCTTCAGCGCGGATTCGATAATGAGGCCCGTTCGAACTGAGGTTTGGCTTCCGCTGAGCATTATTATTTAACTAAAACATCCGTTAAATTAAGGGGTTAACTTTTCCATTACGGGCCTAGCCCAGGTCCCTAGTTACTCTCGACGTATTGTTCTCCGGGCTTACTAGGTGAATCTCTCAAAGGTGGGTAGGTGAGAGTGGGATTCGTGAGTCGGCGTATCTACTGATCGGATAAGAGCAGGGCTCTCAGTTCCTTTTTGCTATTCAGGCGGGAGAGCGAATTACGAGCCTTGATTAACTGCGAATTTTTCTGGTCGAGGGGATTGGCTATTTGAGACTTTAGGAACTGCCTTCGCAATTTTCCGAGCGGATTAAATTCATTTAGCATTATTAGGCACCACTTGATGTGGTGAATGGGTAAGAGTAGGGCGATTCTTTTCATTAGTTCACTGTCGTGAGGAAATAGGCCCTGCATATATGAGGCGAAGTGCGGGAGGTGATGGTCGCTGACCGCAAGCCCAGCGTTACTGAAAAAATCAGCAGTTAGCTTTGCCGGGTCGTCCCAGCCGGCGTATTCAAAATCAATGAATCGGAGTCTGCCATTAGGTTCTAGAATTGCATTATGAAAGCCAAAATCAGAGGGCGAGATTGAACGTTCCTCGGGTGCTAATATTTTGTCTAACTGAACACCCGAAGCGCTCGCAAATTCTTTTGTCTCAGTGACAAGAGCATCCCAAGCAGGAAGTAACTCGTTCTCGATAAAGCTCCAGGCGCCTGGGTCAATATCGGCATGATTGTCGGTAAAGAAGCCTAGACGCCGCTGAACGGCCTGAATATTTTGTTGCAGGCTAAAGCAGGAGTCGGAAGCATCGGTAAGTAGATAAGTGTTGGCACTCTGCCGGGCCGCATTTAGGGCAGTTACAAGCGCTAGCGCTTCATCGATGGTCTGGGTAGAAATCTCCTCCAGGGTAAGCTTTCGCCCCTCAATAAATTCATAAACACCGAAACCGCATTCGTCTGATTTGAAAACAGCCTGAGGGACGGTTGAGATTTTGTTTTGGTTACAGAACTCAAGAAAGGAAAACTCCTGCCGGAGTCTATCCCTTTTATCTGAGTCATGGCGAAAGTAGAGCTTAAATAGGAGATTTGTTCCACCAGTGGCAAGTTTAAAGACAGCATTATTTCCCCGGCGGCTGATTTCGGTAAGCGAAAATTCAGGGCTATAGCCTGCCTCCCCTAATAAAGCCTTTAGCTTTGAAGAGGTCTCAGTAGAGAGCTGGAAGGCATCTTTATCCACATCACCTACTCAAAAGGTCATTAAAACTTGTGCCCGCTTGGATATTGGATAGAGCTGTAGAGATGCTGCGTGCGACCTGCTCACCAGAGAGCCCAAACCGCTCACGGGCGTACTCCTGAGAGGCAGTTTCGTGAAGGAAGTAGTCCCCGGTTCCTAAGCGCATCAGTCGAGCTTTAACCGGTGAATTATCGGCAAGCCATTCAGCTACGCACGAGCCCAGCCCACCGATGCGGCTGTGCTCCTCGATGGTCACTACTAATGGAAAGCGCGAAAAAAGCTCTTTAAGTAACTCGGTATCAATCGGCTTAACGGTGTGCATATTCTCGACCTGAACTGAGACACCCTCCGCAGCCAATTTTTCCGCGGCCTCCAAACTAACCGGCAGCATATTTCCCGTGGTGACTATGCAGAGATCTGTGCCGGCCCTGAGATTTAATCCCTTACCGATTGAGAGCTTTGGTGGTTCGCTGTGAACCTTAGGCTCTCCCTTTTTGCCCATGCGAATGTAGACCGGGCCGTTTAGTTTAAGTGCCTCCCATATAAGGGAGCGCACCTCCATCGCATCCCCGGGGCAAACTACTGTCATCTCGGGAAAGCTTCTAAGCATGGCGATGTCCTCGCACGACTGATGAGTTGCGCCGTAGGCGGCATAAGACAGTCCGGCACCAACGCCTACAATAATTACCGGAGCTTTGTGGTAACAGACATCGATGCGAATTTGCTCAATACAGCGGGTGGTAATAAAGGGAGTGATGGTATAGGCAATCGGTCGGAGCCCAGAAAGCGCCATCCCCGCAGCCATGCTCATCATATTGGCTTCGGCCACGCCGCAGTTATAGAAGCGGTCAGGGAACTTACTTTTAAAATTATCAAAGAGCTTGTTGCCGATGTCACCGGAAAGCATCACCACACGGCTATCCTCTTCGGCCATGCGAACTAGCTCGTTAGCGAATGCGTCACGCATTATTTAACCACTCCGAGTTCGATTCTCGCCGCCTCAACTTCCTCGGCTGTGGGTATTCTGTAGTGCCAGTTGTTATCATCCTCCATAAAGGAAACACCCTTTCCCTTGGTTGTATGGGCGATAATCGCCACAGGCTTTCCTGAGCCGTCCGGAGTTTGGGTTAAAAGGCGCGATAGTTCTTTAAGATTGTGGCCATCTACTTCGTATGTGCTCCAACCAAAAGCCCGCCACTTTTCCGGAAGGGTTTCTAGCCCCATAATCTCAGTGCTTCTCCCAGTGGCCTGCCACTTATTGAAGTCCACAACGACTATAAGGTTATCCAACTTCTGAACCGGGGCAAACATCGCCGCTTCCCAGGTTGAACCCTCTTCACACTCACCGTCACTAAGTGTAATGAACACCCGGTAACTCTGTTTTTTAATCCTTCCTGCGAGCGCCATCCCGACACCGAGCGAAAGTCCGTGCCCCAACGAGCCAGTGGCGGCTTCAACCCCCGGAGCGCAGCGCGGGCCTGCGTGCTCTGCGAGATTTCCTCCATCCTGAGCGAATTTGTCTAGGTCGCTTAAGGGAAAAAAGCCGCGATGAGCTAGCGTTGCGTAAAGAGTCGATGAAGCGTGTCCTTTGCTTAAAATGAAACGGTCTCGGGTCTCTGAGTTTGGCTCCTGCGGATTAATTTTCATCGCGCTCCAATAAGCGGCGACCAGGATATCTACGCAAGAAAGTGAAGATCCTAGATGACCGGTCGGAGCAGCATGATGCATCTGCACGACTTTATAACGAATCGCGCGTGCGATATCCGCTAACTGCTCTGTGCTTATTGCAGCCGTCATCAAAGCTCGACCTTTTTCATCGTGCGAATATTATAGTAGCGCTCGTCTGTCATTGGATTTGGAATCAACCCGGTATTAAAAGCCGAGATTAGATCCGAAATAGCGTCAGTCACCGAATGCTTAGGGGAAAACCCAAGCTCTCTCTTAATCTTTTCTGAAGAGATGTGATAGGAGCGAATGTCGTCGGTGGGAGAGCGTTCGATTTTAACATCTGGGCCCGTCATCTCCTGCACCATTTTAGCAATTTCCAAAACAGTTAGGTTGTCATAACCCGCGTTGTAAACTTTGCCGTCGATTAGCTCCGCAGGCCATTTAAGGGACTGAACATAAAGGTCGGTCATGTCGGCGATGTGAATATTAGGACGCTTCTGCTCCCCACCAAAAACTTTAATTAGGCGGTTGGCGACGGCATGCGCAGTTAAAATATTAACAGTTAGATCCAGCCTCAAACGGGGCGAATAACCACAAACAGTAGCGGGACGAATTGTTAGAGTCGTGAACCCCTTTGTGCTCCTTTTATCTAAGTGCTCCTCGCAGAGCGCTTTGTATTTAGAGTAATCAGTGAGCGGCTCAAGTGAAAGAGTCTCGGTTACATTCTCCTCTTCCTTTACTCCATAGACGCTAGACGACGAGGCGTAGATAAAGCGTTTAATCCCGGAGTTGATGCTCACATCAACGAGATCGATAAACGCGTCATAATTAATTGATTTCCCTAAGTCTGGATTTAATTCAAAGCTCGGGTCGTTTGATACGCAAGCTAAGTGAATCACTGCGTCATGACCGGGAATGCTTTTTTCAAGTAACGCTCTGTCGCGAATGTCTCCGCGAATTTGTTTAAGCCGCTTGTCAGAAGAAACTGATTTTAGAGAGTCGCCATACCAAAAGAGATCGAGAACAGTGACCTCATAATCCTCGGCCAGCAATTTAGGCACGAGCACCGACCCTACATAACCAGCTCCCCCCGTAACAAAAATCCGCTTCAAACTCATATTATCGATTCCTGAATTTGGCCCCGTCTAATTTACCGGAAATACTTGGCTTTTCCTGAGCTAGAATATAGCCTGTCCAGCCCCTCTAAAAAACCATCTAACTGCCACTTATATGCATCAAAAGATCAGTTGCTCTTTGAATTGAACTGGCTCCTATTAAGAGTCAGGGTAGTCTTAAAAAGAATCAGGGTTTTGGTGAGTTAGGCGCTAATTTAATGACACTTGAAGCTAAAGTTCCACTTAGTCGGATAAATCTCCCGGATGATTACGATTATGTAGCCTGCTTCATGACAGACTACTGCTTCTTGAAGTGCGCCTACTGTATTACCGATCATAACGACACAGCATTTACCTCAGGTAAGAACGAGAAGTTCAATATGCTTTCGGCCCAACAGTGGCTGGACGTATTCTCGCGCATCAACTTTCCTGCTGGCGTCGTCCCGACTCTTCAAGGCGGCGAGCCGTTTCTGCATCAGGGTATCTGGGAGATTATTGAAAACTCTCCTGTTCCCATCGATATTCTTACGGCGCTTCCTCCTGTCGTAAAGCGCGCCAAATTTGAAAAGCTGAAAAGCCTAAAAAGCCTTAGCCGTGGCGCGCCATATCCAAACGTAAGGGTTTCTTATCATATCGGACAAAACAGTATTGAGGACCTAGCTCCACGAGTAGCTGAGTTACAGGACCTGTTCCCAATTGGTATTTACTTAGTCGATCATCCTGGACACCCGGAAGAAAAGGCCAGAGCACAAGAAATTTGTGATAAGCACGGAGTGTTTTTTAAGACTAAAGAATATCTCGGCTATCACGACGGCAAGCTCTATGGTCAATATTTTTACGAAGATTCCTGCGTCGGTCATGTCACCAGGACGGAGGTGGAGTGCCGAAATACGGTATTAATTATCTCCCCCTCAGGAGATGTCTATCGCTGCCATTCGGACCTTTACCATAAGCGACATGAGCTAAGGGTTGGAAATATTTCACAGCCAGACTTCGCAATTAATGACAACTACCAACCGTGTCATGTCTACGGCTTATGTAGTGAGTGTGATGTGAAGGTGAAAAATAATCACCTTCAACAGTTCGGCTACACCAGTGCCCAGATAAAATTCGTTGACGAGCCCGTGAAGGGCAATGGATCAGGTGTTACTGGACGTGCTAGCTTGCGTGTAGTTTAAACCGCTTGGCACTCCGTTCTCGCTAGCCTATAGTTCGGCAATGCAAATCACATCCCCCGTTTCCTTTTTTAAATATCTAGCCGTTGTTTTCTTGATATTAATTTTAGGCTGCGGTGATGATAACGATAGCAGCGCAGATCAGGACCATCTGCTGGGAAGTGATCGCGGCTCTGAACAAGAGAATATACTGGGGCTAATCGGCAGAATTTCTAGCCATCAGCATCAGCTAATCGAGGTCTCCGACTCTCAGGCACAGGACGTGCTTTACGATCTTCTCAAACTGGTGGGAGAATCAAGCGCTAATTCACCAACGCTCTATAGTCGACTTGAGTCAGAGTTCGCTAATCCCGCAGTTGATCCGAACGGCAAGGCGGAAGCAAGTGGAGCAATTCTAGAATTGATTCGCTCGGCTGACGGAG
>CAYMWO010000004.1:0-43867 GCA_964393905.1 uncultured Bdellovibrionales bacterium
TGAACCTGCCGCGCCAACTCCTCTGGCGTGAGCTGGCTTATCTCTACCTCAGTCAGGAACTTACCATTGTTTCTCAGCCCGCATCGCTCTGCGATATTTAGCGCCGTTTCCGGAAAATCCCCCGTAATCATTTTGACGCTAATTCCCGCATCGTAAAAGCTCTGTAACACCTCAGGCACGTTTTCCTTTGGTGGATCGTTTAGTCCAATTAACCCTTCAAAGTGCCAATTAAAGTCCTTTTGATCTTCAGGATAAGTGTCGGGAACTGAAACCATACTTGCAACGCCCAACACCCGCTGACCAAGTCCCGCCATTTTGTGCGCTTCAGCTTCAATTTTAGCGGCAGCCTCAGGAGATAGATCTGATATCGCTATCACTCCCTCTGGCGCTCCTTTACAAGCTCCTAGCAGGTGCCCGACATCATCTCCAAAGATATGTGTCATCACTGGCGGGCGCCCCGCGAGCGGATACTCATGGACCATACGAAAGTTCTTTCGTAAGTCCTGAGGTGCATGTGCTTGATAGGCGGCATGGATTGCGGTTTCCATCGGATCAAATGGGGCAGGTTCGCTTGACCACATGGCATACTCTAATACCCGGAGATTACTCTCAGAAACCGAGTTAACATCCGCCGTCTCTTTGTCAGCCGAAGCAAGCGGATAATACGCCTGTTCGTGACAGTCGAATATTCCAGCCACCTCCATCCTATTTTTAGTAAGCGTTCCCGTTTTATCAAGACAGATTGTTGTAACCGAACCTAGCGCTTCAACTGTCTGGGGCTGCTTGGTCAGAACGTTAAAACGAATCATCCGCGACGCCCCGAGCGCCATAAACACGGAAAATGCTACCGGAATTTCTTCAGGAAGAACGGACATCGCGAGAGTTAGCCCACGCAAAAGCCCGTGAAAGAGCTCGCCGGTCTCATTGTAATAATGCAGCCACACCAGGACAAAGGCGCCAATGCCGAGGATCGCCATGCGTCTAACAAATCCGGAAATCTCCAACTGTAGTGGGGTTTTTTCATCTTCGACATCTTCAAGTGAGCGTCCCAACTTTCCGAGCGAGGTTTCAGATCCGACAGCTGTTACACGCGCCAAGCCCTGACCGGAGACTACTGATGTGCCAAGAAAAACAATCGCCCCTATCGACTTTGTCACCGACATGGACTCTCCAGTCAAAATCGATTCGTCAATACTTAGGTCGCTTAGCTCTAAAAGAGCCGCATCTGCTGGAACGCGTTGGCCCTCACGCACTGCTATGATATCCCCAACAACAATTTCCGTCGATGATATGTAGCTCTCCTCCCCATCGCGGACTACAATTGCCCGCGGAGCAGAGAGCTCCTTAAGAGATTTTAATGCCGATCGACTCCGAGCATCCTGGTAAAGTGAAATACCAGAGACCGCGACAATACCAAGCAGCATCATCACCCCTTCCTGAATGCTCCCCGACGCAAAATAAATCGCACAGGCGGCGATGAGTAATATCAGCATTGGTTCGGCAACCAGCGCTTTAATGGTGCTAGCAATTCCCCCGGACTCTTTGAGATTCAACTCATTGCGCCCAAATTTTTCTCTGCTCAACTCAGCCTCAGCTGCTGTTAATCCAGGATATTTCGCGATGGATTCCATTATTTACTCGTGGAGATAAACGGGGTGCGATGAAACAAAATGCATTAGCGGTGTTAACAGGCCGTTATGAATCGGAAAACGTGGGGATAACCTTAGCCACACTTCCTTCATGCACTATCATGTCTAATAATCGACTGATGGTATTGCGATCAGCAAACGTCAGCGGCTTGTCATCGTCGAAAAGTTTATTTATTCGCCCCAACCAATAATCGCTGCGTTTTTTTATTGGAAGCTGCGAGAACTCCTGAACTCCAGCTTGTATTAACATGTCGTCTGGATACTCCTGCGCTAACTCAGCCAGCACCTCGGAGATTGCTTGATTCGAGTCAGCTGAAAGAGTTCCACCGTCCTTCATCTGGAAACGGTTATTTCTAAAGATATGGCCCAAACACAGACTCTCATGCTCATCTACAAACCTCGAGAACGTTCGAGCCAGTAATGCGACTAATGGATTTTCAGATTTAGTGATCAGAGCTTTCAATGGCTCAGGAATGGGTTTATCCAGATGTTCCGACTTACTTCTTGGCGTAGCCGTAAGCGATTCAGCAGAACGACCGCGCATCAGCTGCTTTTCAGCCTCATCAAAATAATCTGTCCAATCTTCAGTACTTTGACTTCCTGCTTGCTGCCAAAGCTCTGAGGCTCGGGTTTTAATCTCACCGATCGGATCGATTCTGTCTAAATTTGGAATTACTCGTTTTGGAGGATTTGCTTGGGAAGTCATAATTTTAAGTCTCTAGCCCACATCATGCTAATTGTCAGTGCCTAGAGTTTAGCAAATCAGGTATTGCCATGGAAATTGGAGCTATCCAATCTAAATCGCTAGGAGGACTGGCTAATTTTGAGAACCTTAATCTATAATCCCCTCTAATACCTAGAACAAAAGCTGAACATGGATATGGGCCAACCCACTATGCAACATCACCGCCCCGATTGGGATACTTATTTTCTTGAGATGATGGAGCACATCGGAACTCGTGCGACCTGTGACCGCGGACGGAGCGGATCGTTGATTGTTAAAGATCAGAGGGTACTCGCAACAGGATATGTCGGATCACCACCAGGGCTACCTCACTGTGATGATGTTGGTCACCTGATGAAAAGTGTCATCGATGAAGACGGGACCACTAGGCAACACTGCATGCGGACAATTCACGCTGAGCAAAATGCAATCTGCCAATCTGCTCGCTATGGAATTCCGATCGAAGGCTCGACAATTTACACGAGAATGGAGCCCTGCCGGGTCTGTGCCATGTTAATTATTAGTGTTGGGATAAAGCGGGTAGTTAGCATGAAACGCTACCACGCCGCGCAGGAGACCCGCGAGATGTTTCAGCAAGCGGGGATTGAACTGCGAGTAATTGAGAATTCAATTGAAAACTATGAGCGGCAATAAAGCTTAAATGTTGCACTTACTTCGAGTAAATAATTGCAACGAAGTGCTTACCCTACTGGAGTCGAATCCGTCGATTATCTCCACCGATTGGTTTGGTAACAAGAGTAAGGTGGTGCCGAGATTTGTCCTAGCGGAGGATGAGAATAAATTACATTTTGCCGTCTTCGTTAACGCCAAACCCAACTTTAATCAGTCCCTAGCCTCGGGGTCATTTGTCCCCGGCTTATGGCGAGAGGACGTGGCTGAATTATTTATCAGAAGGGCGGGAGGCACTGAGTACCTGGAATTTAACCTCAGCCCCAGCGGCGCCTGGTGGAGTGCAGCATTTAATTCCTACCGGGCGCCCTCAAAAAATAGCGCCACGCCTAACGGCATAGAGACTCAGGCCACACACGAGACAAACTCCTGGCAGGGTATCATCTCGATACCTTTTTCGGCTCTAACCTCAGTACAGACCAGAGCAACGGGTTTTGAAGCACAAGTATGCTTTATATCCGGGGAAAATCCGCGGCAGTATTTCTCTACTGGGTCCTCCATAATCCGGACAGTTGATATGGAGCCGGACTTCCATTTAGCGGAACTTTTTGACAACCTTAGTCATCTATAACAGATTGTTTTGGTCAAAATGGAGAGACAATTGATGCGCACGAAAAATCCAGTTCTAAAAGCGTTTACAGCATTTTTATTTTTAGTAACCCTTGGAACGCTAGGATGCAGCGACGCTAAGGATTTAATTGATGTCGGATTAAATCCGCCGGACAGAGAGCCAATTGATATCTCTCGCACCGGAGTGAATAACTTCTTTGTCAATCCGGAGTTCGGTAATATTCGGCAGCAGTTTTCCGAAATTAGAGACACCTTAGGTCTAAAATATGTGCGGGTACTCTTTGCCTGGTCGAATGATGTGCAGCCGTCACCAAATTCTGCCCCGAACTACGGGTTCTACGATGAGATCGTTAATAACATCCCCTCCGGCATCGACGTCTCGATTGTCTTGGTCCACACTCCGAACTGGATAACGAACCCTGGAAACTGGGTTGGGGGGAATCCCCGCCAAACATTCGTAGAGCGCTGGGTACGGCCAACCGTTCAGCGTTATGCGGGACGCCCTGGAATTGTTGGCTGGGAGGTTTGGAACGAGCCGGACTTCACAGTCGTAGGGTCGGATGATGCCCTCGGACTAACCGATCCGGCGAACTACTTTGAACTACTTAATTATGCCTCATCAGTGATTCGGGTTTTAGACCCAACTAAGCTGGTAATTTTAGGGGCCAGTCGCTCGATTGCACAGAACTTTCCCAATAGTCTTAACTATAATAAATCGCTGCGTGACTTTGGCGCGGAGAATTTAGTGGATGTTTGGAATGTCCACTACTATGGAAAGAACTTCGAAAGTGTTGTCGCGGGAGGGGGTGTTGGGGATTTCTTAAACTCCATATCTAAAACGATCTGGATTACCGAATCGGGAATTCAAGGGCCGAATAATCAACTGCCGTACGTTGAACAAGTTTGGCCGTTCCTGCGAGATGAAATTCCGGGAATTGACCGAATATACTACTACGAATACGGATCGACACAGCCGTTGGAACAAAATTACGGATTGAAAACAACGGACCCAGGCGCCCCGGTTTCGGATCTCTATATCTACCTCCGAGACAACTAATACCGGCAATTTTTAGTTGTTCTCTTGCTATGGCAGGTCGCGGTCGGCACCTGCCATAGCATTTACAAAGATTGATTTAGGGCGCCTAAGTCCCTGAAAATCTTTGGTCTAGCCTTTGCCTCGTGATTACTGCGGATTTTTATTCCGGAATAGTAGCTTTCACAGAGCCCACTCTAGCCAAGTCCCCTCCTAAAATGCTAAAACCCCCCTTGGAAATTCGCATTTCCCAGGTGAAAGATCTAAATTTAGGAGCAAGTAGAAGATGTCAGAAGAGAACGGCAATAACGAAGACGGAAGTGAAGTATTGGTAGTTGCGTCAAAGTTGAAGAAGTACATTAAGGCTCAGGCAGGAATGAATACTTCAGCTGGCGTGATGGATGCTCTGTCTGAGAAGATTCGTGGACTCTGCAATTCAGCGATTGAGAATGCAAAGAATGAGGGTCGAAAGACCGTCATGGATCGCGATTTTACTATCTAAGAGAATCTCTCAATTTCGCGAAATTCCACCCCTCCGTAATACCCATATTGCATCCTGGGAGGCAATAATAGGGGCTTTACCGAGGGGTGGTCCATTTATTCCCCTAGAAGATACTATCCCTGCTCCTATCTGGATCTGTCATTAACTCACCAATTGAGTTCTCATTAGACAGACATCTCGTTCTTTTTCGCACAAAGCTAACCCCTCCGAAACAAAAGCGAAAGTTCCTGATATAGTTCTGCCGACATCAAATGTGGACTATTGGTTTCCACTTATGATGCAACATCAAATAAACACCCCGGCGATTGACCCGAATATCGCGTTCAGTCACATCTCCTCAGGCTGGTTTCCCTTTAGCGCAGATGTGCTGGAGCTAATCCGTTCTCGCCTCGGCAACGGTTTCTACCATGCAAACCGCGAGGAGCTTACCACTGATCTCAAGTCCGACTTCTCGCTATATATGTATTGCCTGCGAGAGTTAGCGAAGATGGTTCATACGGCAGCGCAACGTGACGGGGTTAACATCGAACCTCACGAATGCCCGAGCAAAATTATTGAAGCCGCCAAGCTCGAGGACCTGAGAACGATTCTAAATCGCCCAGAGGGACAGATCTCGCGCCATAATTTAACGGAGATTAACGATATTCAAGCCTTGCGGCTAAGAGAATCAATTTTCAGCGCAAGCGCTGCGGAAGTGCTGGCTGAGAACGTCAATCTTGATCCGAACCTGGCCTACTCCTGTGGGCTGATTCGCCAGCTCGGCATCACACTTATTGCTTGGAACTATCCCAATGTTTATCGCAAAGCCTTAACAAGCCTTTCCGGCTCCGATACGTTGGACTCTAAACTCCACACCCTCTTAGGATTCTCACCAACACTCCTAGGAGTAACACTAGCTCGACGGTGGAATTTATCTCCTAAGATAATCTCCGCACTAGGCGTGTGTGTCACAAAGCGAGTCAAGCCCGAGGCAAAAGAATCTGCGGACTCCCGACTAGTACAGAATATCGGAGAGACGCTTGATAGTATTTGTCGAATTAGCGAAGCGTTGGCCCGGGCCAACGAGCCTGAACATTATCCAACCGCTCGGAGTGATTGGGAATCCGCAGAGCGAGAAGTAAAACAATACCTCGGACCAAAGGGTATTCAGGTGGTCTTTCAAAGGGCGCAGGAGAATTGCAAACAGTATACTCAGATTATTGAAATCACGCGTGCTGAAGTAACACGCGAAATACTTAGCAGCCCTAGCCAAGATGCTCCGGTTCTAGAACGTAACCCGTTCCTAAAGGGTTGCCCCAACGCGATGCGCCCCTTAATGGAGAAACTCTACTTACAGATAAACGAGACTACAGAGCTAGAGTCCAATCTCCGGCTTTTACTTCACGAAATTATCCCGGCTGCTGGGTTCAGATCCGGTTGCATATTTATGCTTGAGCCAGCGAAGTTTGAGCTTGTCCCGCTAATTAAGATTGGCAAGCCAGACTCATGCCGGCTTAAGCCCGTTACCCTTTCAACTCTTTCGTGCCAAGCTGACGCAATCCGCACAGCCTATTCCTGCTCAATGCCCATTAGGGAGCAGGAGTTCTTAACTAACGGAAAGAAGGTCGTGTTTGTAGCGGGTTCGATTGGTGTAAGCAAACGAACAGGGGTCTTATATCTAGAGTGCGGCGAGGATTTCTTTAATCGCGTTCACAGCGATCCGATGGTTGTTTTTAAAGCTGTTCGTATGGCGTTAGAAGAGTGTCTCGGACTGAAGTAAAGACGCTTTTGTTTCCGAGCAGTCACTTGGCCTAGATACTACGCATTAAGCAGCTGTCCCAACTTCTCAACTTCTCTTTCCGGACACCATAAGTAACAGCCGACCTGGCCAGCGACGCCGATAGCATCCATTGCTTGGAGATTGATGCCAGCTTTTGCGATCTTATCCAATAACTCAACGAGCACTCCCACCTTGTCTTCAGTAGTCAATCTAAAGCACGTGCCCTCTTTTACCTGCCATCCGGTCTTATCCATTAACTCTTTAAAGTTAATCGAATCCTTAGGAACAAAGAATATCTGTGCCTTGCCTTCACCCAAACCAAATCCCCACAGGGCCGCTAAATCCACTCCGGCATCAGTTATATCGTTAGCCATCTGCGCAACTTCGCCAGGACGGTCCTGAACCAATGTGAAAAAATACTTAACTCGTTTGATCTCCATAAGCTCCGCTAAAATGACTCACGATTTGATTAATGGCGTTAACTCTTGGGAAGTTAAAGGACCACGATTCAGCTGTCAAGAAAATGCAACCTTAGCGCCTGTTTCTCAGCAAAAAGTTGAACCGGGCGTTCGATTGCGGCACTCAAAAGCCGAATAAAGTCGGCACGCGGCACATTTCTAGCGCCAAAGCTTTGAAGAAGAGGTGTCATCTGCTGACAGTCAATCCACTCCACTCCCTGACTCTTGAGATACGAAACCAAGAACCAAAGAGCAAACTTCGAGCCATTTGCTTCGCTGTGAAACATCGATTCGCCGGCAAACATTCCCCCAATTGACACCCCATATAGCCCGCCTATTAATCGATCTTCCGTATAGCACTCGACGCTATGACAAAATCCCGCATCGTGCAGATGGACATAAGCGTCGACCATCTGTTTTGTAATCCAAGTCCCAGCTCCCTGACTCCTGTTCTTTGCTGATGCACAGGCCTGAATTATCTGCCGCACATCCTTATCAATCTCGAAACGATATTTTCCCTTCTTGAAATTGCGAATAAGACTTCGTGAGATGTGACACTCGTTGAGAAACAGTAGCGTTCGTTCAGGAGGGCTAAACCAAGTCAGCTCTTCGACTCCGATAAGTGGCCATGGGAACACTCCGCTTCGATAGGCTAACAGAAGGGACTGGACCTCGAGATCTCCACCGACTGCCAGCAACCCATACTCGTCAGCTGACTCAAGGGGCGGGAATGCTGTAACAACCATTTATTAGCGTCCTATCATCTGTTCATCTGCCGGCGCGATACTAGACACCTGCCTGCTTATATGGGAGAAATAGCAGCGAAACAGGCTCAGTTGTCCGCGACATTTTAATACAGTTATAAGTTATAGCCACGTTCTTTCCTATGGCGAAACAAGCTACAAACACTCTTCCCTCAACTACAGAGGCTTCAACCGCTTCAAACTTATTGGCTAGGCCTCTAAGGGTTCTTCGGAACAAGCTGGGTCTTGCCCCATCGGGTACGAACAAGAGCTTACGCGTCTCGATAGAAAAGCCCCTCAGCATCCAGACGATCTCCGATGACATTGAAGTGCGGGGTTGGATCTTTACAGGCGACGGTCGAGAGGTCTCTGGAGAATTGGTGATAAACGGCAAGCGTCGGCCTCTCATGATTGATCGAATTAGGGAGGATGTTTCTCGTGCATATGGGCTAGGACTGAACTCGAAAATTGGTTTTGAAGTGCATATCGGTTGGAGCGAACTCGGCACAACGACAAGTGAGGCCTCACTTGAAATTGCCATACATGTAGGCAGTGAGCTTTTAGCTTTTGGTCCTTACCAAATAATTAAAACCACGGCCCCGGTGTTACGTCATCATCGCGGAAGCTACAAAGAGGTTTGGAACGACGCGGCTGATGATTCGGTTTCCGCCATGTTAGCCGTCGCCGGCATTGGTGACTTCGAAGCGTTTATGCAGAGCGGAGAATCAACTGCAACAACCATTCGCAAGACCTTGGGAATTGGTAAAGATGATACTGTTCTCGAAATTGGTTGCGGCACGGGTCGTATCGGCTACCATCTTGCCCCATTATGCAAAACCTGGATTGGAACAGATATTTCCGGAAAGATGCTGGAACATGCCGAGGAGAATCTCAAGGCACATAAGAACATCAAGTTGGTTGAGCTAAAAAGTGTTAGTCTCTCCCAGTTTCCCGCCGAATCGGTCGACAAACTCTATTGTTCGACTGTTTTTATGCATCTCGATGAATGGGATCGTTATCGGTATGTTGCGGAGTCATTTCGCACTCTGCGGCGTGGCGGACGATTCTATGTCGATAATATCAATCTCGCCGGCGAAGAGGGATGGGCTATTTTTCAAGAGGCCAGCCGCTTGGGCTCAACAGAGCGCCCTGCCGCGATTAGCAAGCCCTCCACCGCTGAGGAACTAACTACATATCTGGCGCGCGCGGGCTTCGTTGATATTGATTTCAGACGGGAGGGGCTTTATGTCACAGTTTGGGGTGAGAAGCCTTAGCACTTAATGCTTGCTCTTCGTTTACTCTTTAGCAACCTCGACAATTTCCGGAGTCGTTTCGCGCTGGTCTTTGTCGCGGGGCTGCTTGATGGAATTGTCAGCTTTTTTATTCCACTGCTGCTTGCAGAATACACCAAGAAGATTTTCTCTCCGGAAACTCTCTCGACACTTATTCTCTCGCTTGTCGGGCTTTATCTTACATCCCTTGTTTTGCAATGGATTATTCGGCGATATGGCGAGTCTCTCGGTCCGCAGTACGCCATACATCTAAGGCGCAAGTTTTTTACTCAAGTTGAGGGGTTGCCAATTGATCGTCTTGCAAATTTTCATTCGGGCTACATCCTCACTCTGATCAACCGAGTCTCTGATGGTCTGGGTGGATTAACAGTCGAGATTTTTTGGGGCGTTGCTAAGAGTATATCAAACATCTCTCTGTTCTTTTACTTCACCGCACTCGAGTCTATCGGAATAGCATGTTTAAATTTTGTCATTCTGGTAATCTTTGTGGCCTTTAGCACATTTCTCTCAAAACGCATGGTGCCATTGGTTGGGGATTACAATCTGAGTGTCGCCGGGCTCATTGGCCGCTACTCAGATTTTATGTCGAATGTGCTAACAGTAAAGAAGCTGGGAATATATCCCTTTGCCGACAGCTACCTCGAAATGCACACGGCGGATAACTCAAAAAAAATCACACGCTTACAAAACTTTCATGCTGGGCGTTGGTTCGCGTTACATTTTCTTTTTGGAGCTGCGTTTCTTTCGACGATATCGTTTCTTCTCTTTCAGATTTCTAAGGGCGAGAACTCTCCTGCTGTCTTAATCCTGTTTATCGCTACCTATGCCTTAGTACGAGGGAATGTCGAGAGATTATCTGAAGATTTTAAAACTGTTATTGAGCTTAATACTTATATTTCTGGGCTATCTACTGTGATTGATAACCCGCCAACTCAAAGCGGGCGTGGATTGAGCTCGGCGTTTTCAGAGTTGCAATGTCACGAGCTGGAATTCAGACATTCCGGCTCCAATAAGCAGATTATTGTCCCGGAGTTTATCGTGCGTGCGGGAGAGAAGATATTAATTACAGGAGTATCTGGAGAAGGTAAGACTACTTTTCTGCAATTATTATCTAATTTTTATAAGCCTAGTGCCGGAGTTCGGACGATTAACGGGGTTTCTTACTCGGAACTTTCGCCCCTAGTTTTTCGTGATTTGATGGTAACACTTTCACAAGAAGTGGAGCTCTTTAATATGAGCCTTAGAGAGAATATTCTTCTTGGTCGGACAATGGACGATGGGGCTGTCTTAGATACCCTTAAGGAGCTCGATCTCTTCGACTGGGTAGTGGGGCTTGAGAACGGACTTGATAGCCAAGTGGGCGAAAAGGGAATTAAGATTTCCGCCGGTCAAAAGCAGCGCATTAACTTAATGCGGGGATTATTATTGGACCGTGAGATTTGTCTCCTAGATGAGCCTACCTCTCATCTCGATGTGCATACGGAACAAAAGTTAATTAAGTTTTTGGAGAGGCGTTTAATTGGTAAAACAGCCGTGATAATTTCTCATCGGGAAGCTCTAAGAAATATTTGTAACAGAAGCTACAGGATGGAGAATGGGCACCTGCTAGCGGACTGACCCCTTGCGTTGTAAGTCCACTCTCTACAAGAAGATTTTCTGAGGTTTTAAGTTGAAACTGGCACAATGGACATTCGGTCGCTTAATAGCGCTGCTGCTATTCACTGTTATATTCTCTCTCACTTCTGCGCAAGGCGAGACTCAGGCTGGTGGAGGCGCTGTGAAGAACGATCATCATACCGAAGAAGGTTACACAAACTCCTATCTTAAAGACGAAAAGAGCTTTTTCGATCTTCTGCGATGGAAGTTCGGGGCCCGGAAGGGATCTCCCGATGAGCTACCCACGGGACTTAACCTTGCAGAACATTACTCACCAGATAGCGTAGCGGCGGATTTGGCCCTAATCTCAACTCCAACCACAGAGGCAATTCAGCTGAGCTGGATTGGGCACGCGGCTTTTTTAGTTCAGGTGGGCGGTGTGAACATCCTCACCGATCCCCAGTTTTCGGACCGCTCTTCTCCTTTTTCCTTTGTCGGACCTAAACGCGTTGCTCCCCCTGGGATTTCGCTTAAGGACCTTCCACGTATTGATGTGGCAATCATTAGTCACGACCACTACGATTCGCTGGATGTCGATTCGGTGATAGAGCTTGGTAACGATGTTCATTTCCTCGTCCCATTAGGGCTAAAGCGATGGTTTGAAAATCTTGGAATTACGAATGTAACCGAACTCGATTGGTGGCAGGTTGAGGAATATAAAGGCATTAACTTCCACCTCGTCCCCGCACAGCATTGGTCAAAGAGAACACCCTGGGGGACAAACTCCACACTCTGGGGCGGATGGGTAATCCAATCGTCAAAGGGAAATATCTACTTCGTCGGAGACAGCGGATATGATTCCAGGATTTTTACGGAGATTGGCGAGCGTCTCGGGCCAATGAAGCTTTCTCTAATTCCAATTGGGGCATATCGGCCGCGATGGTTTATGAAGCCAATGCACGTAGATCCCTTCGAAGCAGTTCGAATTCACCAAGACGTTAAATCTGAATTATCTATTGCAATGCATTGGGGGACGTTTAAGCTCACAGATGAACCTTTAAATGAACCTCCGGCCCTACTGGAGCGAGCCCTTAAGGAAAGCTCTATCCCTACGGAACGGTTTCGCGTGCTCAAATTTGGTGAAACGCTAGTAGTGAAGTGAAGAGTGGAATCGGTAGGGGGGAATCGAAACCTGCCGCCCCTACCGATACCAAAAGGCGAAAGCCTAAACCAAAGCCTTAGCCTTTGTTAGAGCGGCTGAGTAGTCAGGCTCCTGAGCAATTTCTGGCACGTATTCCACATGCTGAATCTTTCCAGCTTTATCAACGACAAATACCGCACGGGCCAGAAGTCCGTTCTCCTGCATGTAAACACCAAAGTCTTCGCCAAACGCGCGATACTTATAATCACTGGCAGTAGTAAGTTTATCGACTCCTTCGGCTGCGCAATATCGCTTTTGAGCCATTGGTAAGTCGACGCTAACAACGAGTACGGCCACATCGTTACCGAGCGCTGCAACCTCTTGATTAAAGCGCTTTGCTTCAATCGCACAAACCGGGGTGTCGATACTTGGAACAGAGGCGACTACAAGCACCTTACCGGCAAAGCGCGAGTTATCAACATCCGCCATATCCACGCCGGTGAGTTTGAATTTTGGTAGCGCGTCACCGACATGAAGCTCTCTGCCCACTACGGTCATCTTGTTGCCCTTAAGGGTAATATTCTTATTTGTTGTATTCATGGTTCAGTTCCTAGTCAGTTGAATGATTATTGATCTGCTTTGTTCGGCGGGTAGAATAGTATAGTGGCAAGCCGTTTTCAACTTAGCGAAAAAGCCCCCGCGACCGCAGAAGCCGCTCTGCGCGGAGGATTCCAATTATACTAATGTTATCCTTTATTTCTCCGTTATCGACGAGCTTAATGGCTTCAGCTAACGGAAGCTTCTTAACCTGTAGAATTTCAGTTCCCTCAGGTTCGCGCTCAGTTTCAGTTAGGCCTTGCGCTAAATAGATATAGCCGATCTCGGAAGAATAGCAGTTACTAAGATGCAGCTCCCCACCGAGCTGCTCCCAGCTTTCGGCTAAAATTCCGGCCTCCTCTCGTAGCTCGCGCTTTGCCGTTTCCATCGGTGGCTCAATTATATCACTACCACCCTCTATAATTTCCCATGAGTAGCATGACGTGGGATAGCGATATTGTCCGACTAAATAAATTTCAAGATTCTCCGATAGCGCCACTACTCCTGTAGCAATGCGAGTTTCCACTACACCATAAATGCCGGGCTGGCCGTCGGGGCGAATTACCTGATCTTCACGCACTCGAATCCAAGGGTTTTGATAGACTTCTTGAGACGAAATGGTCTTCCAAGGGTTACGTTCTGGGTTATCGCTCGACATATTATTTCCTAAAAGCGCTGGGGCGAGATTTATTGACTAAATCGTCTTAGCAAGACTTAGATAATTTTGCATGTTTAAGATTGAGATTTCCGCTATATCAGTTTTTAGACGCAGTCACTAAACGACTTTAGGGATTCAGATGCAAAGCGATTTTACTGATTTAGAGATTTCTCTCCGCTCAAGACTACCAATAATAGTTATCGAGTCCCATGAAGAAGCTCGCGTTATCGATTTACTAAAGAAACTCGCCAAACAGAACTCACTCCCTCTTTATCAGTGGACCGTAACCGATGGTATCTCACAGATTGATATTGAGTTTGGTCCAAAGGAAAAATTAAATAATCCGACGGAGGCACTTGAGCACATTCGTAACAGCATGAATCAGGCTTATTTTGTGTTGTTGGATTTTCATCCGTATTTGGAAAATCCATTTCATATTCGCTTAATCAAGGAGATTGCCCAAAATTATTCGCTGAAGCAAAAGACCTTAGTTTTTCTTAGTCACAAGTTAAATTTGCCACCTGAGTTAAAGACTCTAAGTGGCCTATTCGAGCTCTCAATTCCTGCCCCTGAGACTGTACGTGAAATTGTAACAGAGGTCGCTCGTGAGTGGGCGACGGAGAATCAAAGTCGACGAGTAGTTGCTGACAAGGCAGTATTGGACAAGCTTATTCAGAATTTGATTGGACTCACGGCGAGTGACGTGCGGCGATTCGCCAGAACTGCCATTTACGATGACGGAATGATTACTCAGACCGATATTGACGGCGCAATGCGAGCCAAATATGAGCTGTTGGATGAAACGGGGGTGCTGTCAATTGAGCTAAACACCGCCCAATTCTCGCAGGTCGCCGGGCTTGAAAGCTTAAAAAAGTGGCTTGATATGCGCCGTGCGATATTCACCCCGGGGGCTGAATTCCCGAAACTTGATCCTCCAAAGGGCATTTTGCTGCTCGGAATTCAGGGCTGCGGTAAGAGCTTGGCGGCAAAGGCAGTTGCTGGAACTTGGGGCATTCCCCTGTTGCGTTTTGATTTCGGCGGCGTCTATGACAAGTTTATTGGTGAGACCGAGAAACGGCTAAAGCAATCTTTGAAGGGTGCGGAGTTAATGGCTCCTTGCGTTCTTTGGCTGGACGAAATCGAAAAAGGAATTTCCACTGGCGACACCGATGGTGGAACATCGAGGCGGGTTTTAGGAATGCTGCTGACGTGGATGGCAGAGAAAAAAACCCCCGTCTTCTTAGTCGCAACAGCAAACGATATCGAGGCGCTTCCCCCTGAATTAATCCGCAAGGGGAGATTTGACGAGATCTTCTTTGTCGACCTTCCAGACGAACAGTCACGGGCTGAGATTCTCAAGATTCATTTAGCCAAGAGGGATTTAAATCCTGAAATGTTTGAACTGCCCGCGCTAACTAGCGCCAGCGTAGGATTCTCCGGCGCCGAATTAGAACAAGCCGTTGTGGCCACATTATATGCCTCCCACGCCCAAAGACTAGCGCCTTCGACCAAGCTCCTCCTCGAGGAACTAAATCGCACCAAACCTCTCTCCACAATAATGTCTGAAAAAATAGAGTCCCTGAGGAGCTGGGCCAAAGACCGCACCGTCCCCGCCGCCTAAAATAACAAGCTCTCAGAGACCCTGTTATTTGCTCCTAACCCTCCGACCCACCCAGTATACGAGTAGACACCACAACTCGGTCCACAACTCGGTCTCAGAGACCTTGTTATTTTCGAAAACTCAATAGGTTATGCCTAATTACCCCCTCAATTAACGATTCGAAGCCCTCTCTGAAGGTTGGGTAGATAAATTGGTAGCCCGAATCGATCAGGAACTTATTGGAGCATCTCTTATTTCCACGTGCAGAGCTTGAGATATCAGCCATTCTCAAAGGGGGGAGCCCCATTTTAAGGGTCAGCCAATTAAGCACCTCGTTTCTCTCTGCAGGAAAACAATCCACCCCGTTATAAATTGGCCTAGGGTCTGAGATAAAGAGTAGGTGGTTTAGGATTCCAACGCAGTCGTCCAGATGAACACGGTTTGAATAAACTCCCCCCGAGTAACTCAACTTTGCGCTACCCTCTAGAACAGATGTGATTATCGATGTTCTTCCTGGACCATAGATGCCACCAAAGCGTACAACCATTCCAGAATTTTGGAAGGTAAGAATAACCTGCTCTCCCTCGCATAGAAAGCAAGTGGGTCCGGAATTTATACAACAGCTACTCTCGTCAACCCAACCCCCTTCGGACTCCTGATAAACTCCAGTGCTTGAAACGAAAATAATACGCTTCAGCCGCTGACCCGTCCTCTCCAGATATTTTAGTAAATTAAGAGGTCCTGTTAAATAGGCCTTCTCGTAAGCTTCATTGGAATAAGAATCGGCCGAAACCGCATAAACGGCCAAATCGACTTCCGGAATCACTCTAAGAGTGTCTGCGCTCAAGAAATCCGCTGAGATACAATTTATAGCGGCGTTTGGGGGTCGAGTATAGCTCCAGTCTCTTCGAACTCCATAAACATCATGTCCAGCCTCACTAAGCTTAGCCGCCAGCGCCGTCCCGACATACCCGCAACCCGCTATTAGAATTCTTCCCATATGTTGCTCAATTATCGTCAAACTTGTAGCCTCATTAATATGACATCACGATGGATTGCAATTAGTGCAATTGTTCTGGCGGCAGCCGTTGGCCTGGGGGCGTTTGGCGCGCATGGATTGAGAGATAAGCTTGATGCTTATTACATGGCGATATTTGAAAAGGCCGTCTTCTATCAGTTCATTCATGGGCTAGGTATCTTGCTCGTGGCAATTCTCGGGCACCTGACCCTTATTAACCCGTTGGGGGCAGGAAGGGTCTGCTCCGCATTCCTCCTCGGGATTGTGCTATTTTCCGGTTCTCTTTACCTCTTAGTCTTACTTAATCAGAAAATCCTCGGGGCAATTACTCCGTTCGGGGGCACAGCGTTCATCGCCGGATGGCTTATGCTCTTTTACGAAGCAGTTAAGGCTGCTCGAGACTAACGCAGAGAAAGGCTGCCTTCCCTATATGATTTTCAAATTCGGGAAGATTAAAATTGAGGGCTTTCTGATTACTGCAGTGGTCGCAACAGCTGCGATAATGCTTTATTACGCGATTTTAATTGAACGAGCTCTAAATCCCTCCGAAACCCTACGTAAGATTAATTTGGATAATTTAATTAAAGATGTTTCGGAAGCATCAAGTTAGAATTGATGACAACTGAAAGGCGTGCTGCATTCCTCACCCTATTAATCTTCCTCGTCTTGTACGGAGCGGGCTGTGTCGTGCAGCATTTATATGATTCCAGTTCCACTCCAAAGGCCGACGGCCCTCAATCCGATTACCAAACTTTCTCTGGCACGCCGGAAGTTAGTCACCATCAGCCAATTTACTGGGCAGAGCTCGGAAGAGACGGAGTCTTAATATCTGAGCTCATAAAGAACCCGGGGATTTCACTAAAAACCCTCGATTTTAGCTCTGGCGCGCCCTGGGCCCGGAATATTTACTGGTCACTCAGAGCTATAAACTCGGGATCATTGACACTTCGCTTCCCTCCCCATACAGAACAAAATCCCGCGCCTAGCCATCTTGCCTTGTATCTGACAGACGGTGATAGTTTTTCGCGCATCTCATTATTACGTAAACCCGGAAGCAAGCAAATTGTTGATGATCTTCATAATGGACGGTGGATTTTTCTTAAACTCACAAGCGATGAACGGGTCCTTGGGGAGGTTAATATCCTATTTAATAAACTCTCTGGTAGCGATATAGCGCTTTCGGCAGCTGCCGTATTTAATGTCTATGCCCAATCAAAGTGAGCAAGAAATTTATTTAGGCCAAGTTGGTAGGTCGGAAGGGTTATTTCTACCAGCTGTTCTCATATTTCTTATTTCTCTGACGCTCAATCTGATTCAGTCATTTATAATTGTATCCCCCTGGAACCATATATACTCCGATATGCATGGCTATATAGAACGGGGGTGGAGAATCTCTGTCAGGGATAATTTTTACCCGTTCGATACCTTCTATCCCCCAGGGACAGCCCTTCTTTATGGAGCCGTGTTTTCTCTTTTTGGATTTGTGAATGGGGTAAAAGCACTTGCCATAGTCCAAGCAGCATTTCTCGCCGCAGCAAATGTTTTGACCGCGGTTACGGCTAGGGAACTCCTTTCAACCAAATTTGCGTTCTTTTTAGCTGGCACACTTTCCGTAGTTTACTGGCCGCTTACAGCGCAAAGCAGTTTTTTCATGGCCGAACCGCTTTTCATACTGCTTGTCATGCTAGGTCAGTATTTATTGGTGCGAGGGATTCGGACAAAACTCCCTCAGTTGCTTTATCTTTCGGGATTAGTCCTAGGTCTCGCAACTATTACAAAAACCCAGGGAATATGCTTTCTATTACCAGCGGTCATGATTCTTTTTCTTGCTAAGAACAATGCTAAGAAATTGTTATTATTATTTGCTGGGTTTTCCATCCCAATAATTTGCCAGCTGGTGCTAAACTCCGCGATTGTGGGGCGCCCGCAACTTAACCTAGCAGCAAACGGAGCATTTAATGCTTACCTAGGCCAGAGTCGACGAGTGGCTGTAGGTTGCTTAGATTCAAAATCAGAGCAATTCTTTATCTTCAGCAATAATAACGCGCATTTCGATCCACAACTTTTACCAACCCGGGTAGTTGACCATTCAATTCTTGATCGAGAATACTTTAGCGCTGAAGTTAAAGAGCTTTGGGTCGAAAATCCAAAACTCCAATTGATTCGGAGTTTACAGAGTATCAATGAATTGTTCTCGTTTCAGCCCGACTGGCCATATAGAAACATCTTATCCTTTCGGAAACCGTATCGATGGTTCCAGATTATGGGAGCTTTTGTGATAATAGTGCCCGCGATTTATAGCTTAGTACTACTTCAACTCAGAGGAGGGCACGGTAACAAGATAATCCTACTTGCATTACCGGTGCTGGGGATTGCGTTGACTGCCGCTCTGGGATCTGGCCAGCCTCGCTACCTACTGCCATTCCATTACAACTTGATTATCCTTGCGGTTCCGGCTTGGAATGTCGTCTTTGAAGTCCTTGGCCGAAAAAACCATTAAAGGGTCTGGGCACTACCTCCACCGGGGCTGGAATTCGTTCCATCCAGCCCCGGTGTGCATGCCCCGACCGATCCGCACTTCCCTCGGCTACTTCACGCCGGAAAGCCGGACCACCCTCTCGGGCGCACCTTGCCGATCGACCACGTGGCGCTGGCCCTGGGCCGTCGGCGAGATGTTCTCCGGAGAGGCTGCACAGCCCGTGAGAACGAATTCAAGAACCAAGCTCGCAAGACCTACGATGATCCTCATTCGCAGACTCCTTTGCGCACCAAAGGAAAACCGATGTTCTCCCCCGCGCGTTCTAACTTCTAAAGCAAATTCAGAACGCGCGGGGGAGAGGCTATAAAAAGGACTCCAAAAGACACCATTTATATAGTTGAATTTCTCCCTACCGTCATCCGCCTTTCCAAAATGTCTCAGAGACCTTGTTATTTTCATATTAGGTCGCCAAATGACTCAAATTCTGCTGTTCACCTAGCGACAAACGGTTCCAGCGCTCGATAACACTTTAGAAGAGAATATTGGAGGTGTTTAAAGATGTCTCAGGATTTGAAGATTGAGTCGCCAGATAGAACTTATTTTATAACGACTAGAACGCAAAACTCGCGCCTGTGGTTTATTAACGCCAGGCAATTGGAGGAGAGGATACTTGCTTACTTAGCTAAGTACCAATCAGATTACAAAGTAATCCTCTATAATTTCATTCTGATGGGAAATCATTATCATCTCTCGGCCCAATTTCCCCATGCAAATAAGAGTGCCTTTATGCGCTCTTTTAATTCGATCATTGCCAAACTCACGAAAAGCTACTGCGAGGCCTTTGAAGGTGGAACCCTCTGGGCCAGGAGGTATCGAGATCAGGCTTTACTCGAACCTTCGGACATTGAGCATTGGTGCTTCTATTCCGCTTTAAATCCTGTCTCAAGTGGGCTGACAAAAAGGGCTCGCGATTATTCAGGTTATAATTCTTTCTCCGATGGTGCTGCCGGAAAATCGAGAAAGTTCAAAATCATTGATTGGGCTGATTACAATAATCGGAAACGTTATAACTCGCGTCTTACCCCTGACGATTGCGCAACCGAATATCATCTCACCTTTTCGAGACTGCCTGGGTATGAGAAATTTCCCCCGTCTGCTTATCGAACCCTCATGAACACAAAACTAGAGTGTAGACAGACTAAATTGGTAGAGGAGCGCCTTAAGAATGGAGAAGGCTTCAGCACTAAGGAATTTCTCAAGAGAACTATTGCCGGGGCTAAGCCACAATCAACAAAAACTAGCTCTCGATCAACCAAAAGACCTCTGGTGCTGACCTTAAGTGCCAATGCACGAGAAAGGTATCTCGAGTGGTACTTCGGTATCCTTAACTGGTTTAAAGAAGCGTCCAAAAGATATTTATTAGGCGAACTGGACGTGCAGTTTCCACCTGGAACCTATAGACCACCTCGGTTATTGTCTCCGCTCTAGGAAAATTCACAACATATCCTCGATACGTCCTATAAAATTATGGCGATTGGAGAGATCCGCCCAAACTCGACTTTTTTCATATTTTGCGGCCTCGATTTCTCGTCCGTAAAATATAAAAGCAAGAAACAACTGCTCATTTATTTAGTAATAACGGCGGGGATAACGAGGTCTCTGAGACTTTTTGAAGGGCGTTAGGTGTAGCGCCGTGGCAGTCGGAGATTGAAGTCGACCATGATCTCGTGGGGATTGGTCTCAAGCTGCTCGGCTAATTCGTTTACCGTGATGGTCTCTGCTCCTTGTGAGCCAATTAGAACTACTTCGTCACCATTATAGGCTTCGTCTTGGCCTATATTGACCATAACTTGGTCCATGCAAATTGTGCCTATTACCGGGTAGCGCTTTCCTCGTATCAGTACTGTGCCCTGGTTTGAAAGTCGGCGCGAATAACCATCTCCATACCCCAAGGGAATCGTCACTACTCTCGTATCCCTGTCCGCTACCCACGTATGGCCATAACTTACCCCGGCCCCCTGCTTTACAACTTTAAAATAAACAACCTGAGATCGAAGAGACATCACAGGCTTTAATTCAGCGTAACGCTTAAACTCACCTGCTGGATATACCCCATAAAGCGACACCCCCGGCCGGACCATATCCAGATGCGTCTCTGGTTGCCGCAAGATCGCAGACGACGCCGCAATATGTCGCATCGGTGTCGGTAACGAATGTCTCTCGAAAAAACTTATCGCTTCTAGAAATCGCTCAAGTTGAACCTTAGTAAAATCAGGACTCTCTTTGGCACAGGCAAAATGTGAAAACACCCCCACTGCTTCTATATGCTTACACTCTAAAAGCTTATTGAATAGAGTCTCCGCTGTATAATAATGCACCCCAATGCGCTCAAGCCCAGTATCGATCTTAAGATGCACCCTCGCCTTCTTACCCATTGCTGCTGCAATATCCTCTATCGCCTCAAGCTTCCCCACCGATGAGGCAGTTAGATCTAAATCATAATCTAAAAAATACCGGATCTGGGTTCCAACAATTCCCCCCAACACAAGTATCGGCATCGTTACTCCCGCCTGCCGAAGCTGAATCCCTTCTTCTACAAAAGCCGCGCCGAGAAAGTCTGCTCCGTGCTCCTCTAAGTGACGCCCACAAACCACTAAGCCATGTCCATAGGCATTGGCTTTCACAATCGCCATCACCTTAGTCTTACCAACTAGCCCCCGAATGGTTTTCAGGTTCTCACTGAGCGCCGATAAACTAATGTCTACGATACTTGGTCGAAGCGTTATCGGATCGATTTTATCTTGCTTACCTAACATTTCACCCGATTTTGCATATGATTCCGATATTGAGTCGCCTTAAATACCACTATCCGTGTATAATACCCAGGTGCCCAAATGTGCTGTACATAGCGGCAATAACTAGAGAGTCCTAATATATATCGATGCCAACAAAAAACAAAAGCTGGGAAAACCTCGGCTCAACCCTACTCCATAAAACCAGAATCTTCGATCTATACTCCCGTAGGATGCGCTCGCCTTCAGGCGACTATGAGGACGACTTCTACTACCTGGAGACCATTGACTGGGTAAACATCATCCCGATTACTCCGGAGAACGAAGTCGTACTCATTAAGCAGTTTCGCATGGGCATCCAGTCCCCGACTCTAGAAATACCAGGTGGTACCATCAGTTCCCCTGACGAACTTCCAGAACTTGCCGCCGTTCGCGAACTTCAAGAGGAGACGGGGTATGCGCCTAATGCGGTGACCTCACTAGGTTGGATTCACCCGAATCCAGCAATTCAAGGGAACAGATGTCACTTTTTTATGGCCACTGGATGCACACTCCTTCATCCACAAAACCTCGACCCGGCAGAAGATATCACTGTGCACCTTTATCCACTGGAGAAAATCCCCGAGCTAATAATAAACGAGGAGATAACTCATACACTTGTGGTATCTGCATTTTGTCGAATGTTCTTCTCCGGCAGCGGTAAGTTTGGGGTCTCCCGATGAAATATTTATTTCTGCTAATTCTCCTTCCATCACTGGCGCTTGCCGCACCTGATAAGCAGTGCTTTTACATCACGCCAACGGGAAGAGTTGTTCAGGTAGAAAGCGGTGAACAAGCTCCAGAACAATTTAAACACTTGGTTAAATGTCTCACCGCCAACTCATCAAGTAAATTAGCAAAACCGGAGGAGATCGATTTAGAAGGCAACATTCGGCGCGAAGTCCTCTCTTCTTCTCTGGGCAAGATTAATCTCCGCTGGCCTCGCAAAGTCGAACTCCTTTTTGGCCGCACCCCATCGCGCGCCATGACAGACGCTGCGCGCACTGTTAGTCGAGTCCTCCATGGGGCGGGCTTCCCAGCACGTGTGCAAAATCTAAATAACGAATGGCAAGTTGTTTTTATGGACGAGACCCTGCCAGAGTCCCAGATTCCACAGCAATTAATCACAAACTGCCATCCCGGTTGGATGACGCCACCTGCTAATATCTATATTGTAGGACAAAGAGTCGCAGCGGGCTGTTCCGGAGAGAAGTCCGTTAGATCGGCAGTTGCGGACTCCCAGCTTGCTCGCGTTCTAATTCACGAAATCGGCCACGCTGTCGAATTCCAGCTACTCAAAGGCACGGGCGGTGGCGATAGAATGCGAGCTGAAGGATTTGCTACCTGGTTTGAGAGATATGCCTCAGGTCGCTCAAGTGTTATTGAGGGTAAGGAAGTTGACGCTCAACTTCAAGCTTACGCTAAGGAATCTAGGCGTGAGAGCCCTAATTCTTTTCAATTTCAGGGGACCGCCTTTGATTATGCACGCGCTTCGATGTATTTTTCGGCGATCGAAAATCGACGTGGCGTCGGAGGAGTCATGGACGTTTATGAGAAAATGGCGAATGAAGGTTTAGATTTCTTCTCCGCGGTTGAGAAAGTTGTAGGCTGGAAACGCGATAAGCTTGAAGAGGAAAGCCAAAAAATCCTTTTTCATCGATAGGGGCTCGTAAATAACCCAGGTTAGGCCGAAAAGCATGCAACCTTCCCATAATGATGCCAGCACGGATGTCTGTATTATTGGCGCTGGCGTTGTCGGATGCGCTATTGCTCAAGCCCTAGCCAAAAAGGGTCTGAAAGTAATTGTTATTGAATTGAACGACAAACAAGGTCAGGGAATAAGTTCACGAAACTCTGAAGTTCTTCATGCTGGACTCTACTATCCGCCTGGTTCGCTTAAGGCCCGACTCTGCGTTCGCGGCCGAAAACTTCTCTATGATTATTTACAGAAGCGGGGAATTTCTCACCGGAAAATCGGAAAGTTAATTGTCGCTACTAACCCGACACAGCATGAACAACTGGAAGCGCTGAAAGCTCGGGGCGAAAGAAATGGCGTCTCGGGTCTCAGTTATATCTCCCCTGAGGAACTCGGTCGCATTGAGCCGGATATTTTCGCCACCGCCGCCTTATTATCTCGGGAGAGTGGCATTGTAAGTGCACATGAACTTTGTGCAGCACTAGCTGCGGATGGGATAGCAGCAGGTGCACAGTTTGTTTTTCGCACGGCCGTGACTGACATTAAGCGTACGAATGAGGCCTGGCATATCCAAACCGATTCTGTAATATCCCGCGGGGCTAATCCGCCAATTATCAAAGCCCTATCATCTCATCCTCCAGCGGTTACGTTAAGCGGCAAATTATATTCGCTTGCTGCAAAATATTTGATAAACGCTGCCGGGCTTTACAGTGACTGGATTGCCGAACTGGCAGGAGTTCCGACTTTGGCGTCCAATTATTCGCTACACTGGACTAAGGGAGACTATTTCGCGCTGAACTCAAAATGGCGTGGCCGGCTGATGCACCTCATCTACCCATTGCCACCGCAAGATCTGCACGGGCTGGGTGTGCATATTACCTTAGATCTACAGGGGAATTTACGACTCGGCCCCGATGCATTTGAAGTTCCGCGGACTGAGGACTATCTCGTTGATGAAGCTAAGGCCGAACTTTTTTTCCAGTCAGCAAGAGAATTTCTTCCCGCTCTTGAGTTATCGGACCTCTCGCCGATGATGTCCGGCATTCGTCCGAAACTTACTCGAACTGGGGACTCTGTTCGGGATTTTATTATTGCGGAGGAAAGCTCAAAAGGACTTCCCGGTTTGATTAATCTAATTGGAATTGAATCTCCCGGACTAACTTCATCCCTGGCGATTGGAGAACATGTCGCCACATTATTCGACTGACCCCAATGACAGAACTTAACAGGCAAGATCTCGTTTCGGATCCGGTTCAACAGTTTAGGGCATGGTACGAGGATGCCGTAAACTCCGAATCCCTTAAATTTCCAGACGCCATGGCATTGGCTACAGTGAGTCCCGCGGGTCGTCCCGAGAACCGCATGGTCCTATTGAAGGACTTTTCTAAAGAGGGCTTTTCATTTTTCACCAATTTAAACTCACGTAAGGGTAAAGCGCTCTCAGTTAATCCTTACGCCGCTCTGACATTTTATTGGGATGCATTAGAGAGACAGGTGCGAATTGAGGGGCAAATTTACCCAGTTAATGACGATGAGGCCGATAATTATTTTCTAACCCGTCCGCGCGAGAGCCAGATTGGTGCCTGGGTTTCAAAACAGAGTCAGGAACTCTCCAGTCGAGAGCAGCTCGAGCAAGAGCTTGAGGAGGCGGCCTTGAGATTCGGAACCGGACAAATTCCCCGTCCCGCAAATTGGGGTGGGTATCTACTAGCACCAAGTCGCATTGAGTTTTGGCAGCTCAGACCGTTTAGACTTCATGATCGGTTCGTTTATGAGAAGGTTGGGTCGGGAATGAGTCCCAAGGATTGGAGAATCGTCCGACTTTACCCTTGAGCTTGGAGCCGAATGAGCGCGAGTTAACTATTGGGGTGAATTTCTTTCATATCTGCCAGTGCTTGAAGTGCAAGGTCTCGCGCCTCGCCGTGATCGACTATCGGTTGCGGATAGGTCCTTCCTAACTTTACTCCCGCAGCGTGCAGAACCTCGGCGGGAGCCATCCACGGCTTGTGTATCCAACTGTCCGGCAGCTCCGCTAATTCGGGGATATATCTGCGAACGTAGACTCCTTTGGGGTCAAATTTTTCGCCCTGTTTTACCGGATTAAATATTCTGAAATACGGGGCGGCATCGGCCCCACATCCCGCAATCCACTGCCAGCCAAGTGTATTGTTTGCAAGGTTAGCATCAACCAATGTGTCCCAGAACCACCGCGCTCCTTCTTGCCAAGGTATAAGAAGATCTTTGACCAGAAACGATCCCACGATCATTCGCACCCGGTTGTGCATCCATCCAGTCTGCCATAACTCCCGCATTCCAGCATCGACTATCGGATAGCCGGTTAGTCCTCGCTGCCAACTCTTTAACGCACTCTTCTCTTTCCTCCACGGGAATTTCGCAAATTTTGTTCGAAGCGGTTCGGTGGGTGTATTTGGGAAATGGTAAAGCAGATGATGAGCGAACTCACGCCAAGCAATTTGTCTCAGGAATACCTCTCCCGCCTCAGGATATGTCCCTTTTTTTTCGGACAGGCTCCGCACCACGGCATCCCAAATCTGACGAGGTCCAATCTCACCAAAGTGCAGATATGGGGAGAGGCGCGAAGTTCCATTATCTGCTGGAATATCGCGGCGCTCTTTGTAGCTATTAATCTTAGCTGATAAAAAGAGCTTCAGTTCGTTTGCTGCTCCTAATTCGCCAATAATCCAGCGCTCCCCAATCCCCTGCGCCCAATCGAACTTAGTTAATAGCTTCAATTGATTGAGCAGCTCTCCTCGGGGCATCACTGAAGGCCCTGGAATCTGTTCTGGCGCGGGAAGCGGGGAGCGGTGAATATAGCTCTTCTGCAATTGTCTCCAGAAAGGAGTGAAAACTTCGTAACCTTTGCCGGTGCTGTTTTTTATCTCCCAAGGTTCGCACAAAAGAGCGGAGTTAAAGGACTCGACAACTATTCCAAGACTCTTAAAGTGCTGCTTAATCTCAGCGTCCCGAGCCATAAGCAATGGATCGTAAACTCTATTCCAATAGAGCGCTCCGCCTCCAGTTTCCTTTGATATCTGAGATAGAACTTCTTGGGATTTGCCATGCCGAATAATCAAATCCGAGCCACATCCTTTCAGCGCTAATGTAAGCGCCTTTAGTGAGTGGTGGAGCCAATACTGGGACGCTTCTCCGAGGGCCCACTCCCCCTCCTCTTCCGGTGAATAGATAAAAAGCGGGATTATCGACCCGCCCCCTCGGATTGCTGCGTTTAGCGCTTCGTTATCGGCTAAACGGAGGTCTCGTCGAAACCAAACAATGGTGGACCGTTCTGCCATTACCCCCCCTGCATAACAGGGTCTCTGAGACCCTGTTATTTGGATGAAATTCAGATACTGTAGTGTTAAACTAACATTTATTATGATAATGTGATATCTATTATACTACTTTTTATCTCTTAAAATCACCACCTATTTTGATAGGAAATGCATATGCGAGACAAAGCTAAGCTAATTCAGGGTATTAGAGTGGCCTATCTTGATTCCTTACTCTCCGGAAACTCACGTGAGGCGGATTTGGTCATAGATCAAGCCCTTGCCCGGGGACTCGACCCCACCTCCCTTTATCTCCAAGTCATCCTCCCTGCCCAAACTGAACTTGGGAATCTATGGCATGAGGGGAAGGTCTCCGTCTCAGAGGAACACCGCGGAACTCAAATCACACTAAGCCTTTTGGGCCGACTGCGCTCCCATCTGATGGAGCGCGCGAAGCCACGAAATGAAAAGTTAGCAGTCTTAACTTCCATTGAGGGCGACCCGCATCTGCTTGGGCCTCGGGTAGTCGCAGACTTCCTACAAGTTGATGGATGGGATGTTCATTTTCTTGGGGCGAGCACTCCGCTTGAAGAGCTGGTGACTTTTGTTGAGAAAAATAAGCCGCACCTTGTTGGATTATCCCTTTCGCTAAACGAATATATTCCAATGGCAGCGCGTACGGTAAAAACCCTAAAGGCCTTAAAAGACCCCCCCTATATTATGATCGGCGGCTCCGCCTTTTTAGGGAACGAACAGCTTGCAAAAAAGACCGGAGCTGATGCTTTTGCGGCTAACGCACTAGATGCCGTTAGCAAAGCCCGAAAATTTACCCGTGGAAGCGATGCCGCTGAATTACAGCTTGTCTTGAAGGAGTTAGGGAAGCGCATTTTAGAATCGCGTAAGAAGTTGAATCTAAATCAACAAGAATTAGCCGATAGTGCAGGATTAGATCGCACTTATATCAGCGCTGTTGAACATGGAAAACAAAACCTGACCCTTGGGGCAATTCTAAAAATCGCCAACGCCCTAGATGTCGAGCTTAAGGATATTATCGTCTCTTAATTCAACTCGCATACTTGACGGAACAACCATATGGCCGAGTCTCAGCCGTAGAAACTGCCTTGTCAGAAAGAATTTCATCCAGCGCCGTCCGAAGGTAATTCTTGGCCTTTGCTGGTGCTCCAGAGACATCGGGGTTGTCATCAATTGCTCCCTGGTAAACCACCTTTCCTGCAGCATCTATAATAAAAACATGGGGGGTAGTCTTTGCTCCATAAAGAGCGGCTATCTTGCTCTCCCCATCGATTACCATCGTGCTCGAAACTCGCTGCTCGGTTTTATAGGCCGCGGTCTCCTCCGGTGTCAGATAATCTGAATGGTTGGCCGCAGTGGAGTTAATCGTAATCCATTCCACTCCTTTTTTTCCATATTCGCGCTGAAGCGACTGCATGTGGCCACTCTGGTAATGCTTCTTGACGAAAGGACACCCTTTATTGAACCACTCCAAGACAACAATCTTCCCCCGCAACTCTTTGAGAGTAAGATCCTTCCCGGTTTGCGACTTAAAACTAAAGTCCGGCGCCAGATCGCCATTATTTAGCGCCAACGCCTGTCCAGATAGGATGAGAGCCGCAAGGGTCGAAAAAAAAATGGTCCGTAGGGCAGGTAGCGTATATTTCAAAGGCATAAATCTTCCTCGTTCATTACTTTCTTTCCGGAGTCAGCGTATACCCCAATACATCCCGCCGCACCAAATCAAGTGCGAGCGTGGCACAATATCTACGAAAAGCATTCCGTTCATAAAGAATATCGAACCGAAACGCCTCCTCCCCTCCATCTCTGGCAAGTCCGATATAGACCGTTCCCACAGGTTTATCCGCCGAACCCCCGTCCGGCCCCGCTACTCCTGTAACGGCAACTCCGTAATGGGCTCCGATTCTGAGTCTTGCTCCGCGCGCCATCTCAATCGCAACTTCAGCACTAACGGCCCCGAAATCCGCGAGAAACGCCGAACGCACTCCGACAAAGACCTCCTTAGCTTCATCGCTATAAGTGACAAGCGATGAAAGAAAGTAGTTTGAAGCCCCCGGCGTAGAAATAACACTATCAGCGATAATTCCACCCGTGCACGACTCGGCCACTGAAAGGGTGAGCCCCCTTTCCATGAAAATCTTCCCCAGAGAAGCTGCAAAGCTCTCCTCCGGGTTTTTAGAGAATACGTAATCGTCTCCCAGCCTCTCTCTCACTTTCAGCATGGCTGTTTCCAGTTCAGCCGGGTCACCTAGGGCAGTAAAGGTTAACCACACCTCGGGAAATACCGGACGATAGCCAACGCGAATTGTCGCAGGGAGTTCTAAGGACTCAACCACAGAGCCTATGTATGATTCTGAGAGCCCAAAAATCTTTAACGTTCCAGAAGAGAGTGGTCTAAGCTTGGGATAAAGCTGCAATAGCTGTGCATGGAGCTGTTCTCGGTAAATTGCATGGAGCTCGCGTGGAACACCGGGAAGAGAGACTATCTTCAGATTATCTTTATAAGAGGTGATAAACCAATCCGCAGTTCCTACTGGATTCTGATAAACGGTGGCGCCCTCTGGGAAGTATGCCTGGCGCGCATTGTTTTCACTAAACGGCCGGTTACGAGATTTAAAGCGCTCTTTGATACGCGTGAGCGAGTCGGAATTCAGTTCCAGTGGTTTGGCAACAAAATCTGCAATCCCATTTCGCGTAACATCATCCGTTGTTGGGCCAAGACCACCTGTGACCAGAATCAACTCGGACTTTTTAGATAGCTCATTAAGAGCTGAAGAGATCTCCGCAATCTCATCGCCTACCATTACTACCCGCTCTAGCACCCCACCCAATTTTCGTAATTCGCTGGCAAGGAACGTGGTATTGGTATCAATAACGGCGCCAGAAAGTAGCTCGTCGCCGACCACTAAAATTGAGATTTTTGGAGTTGCTGAATCCATCGTGTTGGGCAGATTAGACCGCTGTAAGGATTGAGCCAAGAAGCCACTTTAATCGCTTCCGAAGAGCCTAATAATCCGCGTAATTACCCAGACTTGCCTTCATCGCCGTAATTTGTCAGTATCTACCACCCAAATTTAAAATCATTCTATTTTTTGGCCTAACTTATGGATATTATTAAGAAAATAAACGCCGAGCAGTTAAAGAGCGATATCCCAACCTTTCGCACCGGCGACACAGTTCGCGTTCACCAGCTTATTAAAGAGGGAGAGAAAGAGCGTGTCCAGATTTTCGAAGGCGTAGTTATACGTCGCGCTGGTGGTGGAATCGGAGAGAGCTTCACTGTCAGGAAGGTCTCTTACAATGTTGGTGTTGAGCGAAGTTACCCGCTTCATTCGCCTCGCATTAATAAGATTGAGGTCAAACAAAAGGGCCGCGTGCGTCGCGCTCGACTTTACTACCTTCGTGATAGAAGTGGAAAGGCGGCTAAGATTCAAGAGGCGCGCTACACTGAGATAGCTCCGCAGACTCCTACTGAGTAATGCCGACTTAAGTTCAGGGATGTAAAAAATGCATCCAATAAAAAAGGCTCAGGAGAAATCCAGAGCCTTTTTTTGTTTATCGCTTTAAATTTAAAGACCCCCTCTCGAGATCTTCAAAAACTATTCTCGCATCTTACAGACACCAGAGTAGAAACCACCCTGGTCCATCACAAAGCGCTTGGTGTAAATGTCGGCTTCCAAATGCCCACTAGGTTTGATCTCAACCAAATCTTTAACCCGCACTTCACCATTTACCCGTCCAAGAACAACCAATGAGCCAACATGAATTTTAGCGTTGATGTTCGCGTGTTCGCCGACAATTAGTACGCTACTCGAAAAAACCTCCCCCGTAAGATTTCCGTCAATAGATACGGGCGACTCAAAGGTAAACTTACCTTCAATCACAGTCCCTGGCCCAAGCGCGCTTTTAACATTTGTGCCAAACCTTCTTCTTATATCATCATCAACCGACATCGCCGGATCGCTAGGTAGAACTTTAACCTCAATATTCGAGCTCAATGACGATTGGCTGGCCGCTGGTGCGCCCTGGGTTCGAGCTGTTGGGACATCTTGCCGTGTCTCGGATTTGACTACCGGTGTCGTCGCTAGGACAGGCGAAACTTGAGCGGGCTTCTCATTAGCGGCCGGCTTAGATGACTGCTCATCGCTCTTCTTAAGCGACTCGCTGCCATTCATGGTCCATTCGACTTCAATACTCTCCTCGTCCAAACTCAACGCCGGTTTCCAATCGTCCGTTCGTGTGTCAGTCGAAATTACTAACTCGGCGACCATTTCATATTCTGAATCAAGTTCAGTATCAGTTCCGGCATTTTCTCCGGCTTCTAAATTAGATTTCGTTTCACTCTCGGCCTCATCCCCTTCGTTTAAGCCGCGGTGCGCCACCTGACGCCATCGCTTAATCGTTTCGGACTCAACTTTTCTTTCGTTATTGTGTGCGGGACTATTGGGTGTCTGACCCTTGCCGAACGTGAACATCATCTGCTCCCTTGTCATGCGTACTAACTTACTTAAGCATTTGGGGCTTTCCCGTGATTAATATCGCGGACACGGACTCCAACTACTCGACAGCTACAGTACCACGCTAAACTACACATGGAAACCGGGGAATTTTCTCGCCCCTCCCCGTTTAGATGCTGATTCTCATGAGCCGGTCGGTCGGAATGCCAGATGACTCGAAGAAATTTAACCCCCGCGAGAAGGATCAAATTCACAACCGCACGAAAACCTACGGCTAGCCCTTTTGTCCATGTAGAAACGAATTAGTAGGTAGGAAACTGATACCGTCCAGAGACTTACCCTGGTATTAATAACCGAGCGAATTTCGCCGGAAACCAACTCGATTTGTGAGAAATTATGTTCGGGTCTGATGTTAACTTAAATACGACTATAGATAACTCAGCGTTGATTGAAAGCTATGCGCAAAAGATCCGCTCACTTGGGTTAACCACCCCTGCAATTTTCCTACTTGAGATGCACAAACCGCTGACATCCGTCTTGCATACTGCAATCACCCTTGCTGAACCGGTCTCTGCCTCGATTTTTGGCGCCGAGCGAATTCACGGGTTAAGGGAGTTTTTTAGTATTCGAGAGAATGTCGAGTCGTTGATTACGCGGCTTGAATCGTTAATGGAAAACGAGTTAGTAGGGCGCTCTTAATGGAACACGCCAATCTCGCTGCAATTATTTTTATTTTAGTTTTTCTCCTGCCCGTCCTGCATTTTATCCGGAAGGCGAAACAGGGTCGCGAAATTTTTATCCGCCGCATTCCAGGCATCGACGCCATTGACGAAGCTGTAGGCCGAGCTGTTGAACTTGGTCGACCTCTCTCCTTCACCGCCGGACTAATTAGTATCGGCCCCCTGCTTTACGCCTCTCTTGGAGTGCTGAAACATATTGCAAGAAAGGCAGCTATCTTCTCCTCTAAGCTTTTTGTCCCGTGCTATGACCCTGAGGTTCTAATCCTTAGCGATGCCACATTACAGTCTGCCTACCGTAATGAGCGCCGCTATAATGAATATGACCCGACCTCAGTGCGCTACCTTTCCAGTGAGCAGTTTGCTTTTGCCTCAGGCTATATGGGGATGGTGCATCGAGAGAATGTCGGCGCTGCGTTTCTTTTCGGTTCATTTGCTGCCGAGTCCCTTGTTTTAGCGGAAGCTGGGCAACAGGTGGGGGCATTACAAGTCGCAGCTACAACTTCCAATGAACAGATTCCGTTTTTTATTACTGCCTGCGACTACACCTTACTTGGCGAGGAGCTTTTTGCCGCCGGAGCATTTTTATCGGGCGACCCCGTACAACGCGGAAGCTTACGAGGCCAGGATTTCGCGAAGCTCTTCCTCGTGCTGCTCATAATATTCGGAATTGCACAGGCCAGCTTTCTTACCCTAGCTGGTAAAAGCACATTATTTAATGAAGAGCGGAAATTTGTCGGAGCTAAGTTGCCACTCTCTGAGTGGCTAATGCCGCCCGCTAAAGAGGAATCCGCGGAATCCCCAGAATCTAAGTAGAGAGAGGTAGTTTGAGTAATCGAGCCAAGAACATCATCATCGCCTTCTTCACCTTTATCGGAGGGCTGTATTTTTTCTTGGAGTATCTACTCCCGGATGAGTTCACATTGCCGGACTGGAGCTTTATTCCGGAGTGGGGACATACGATTAAGATTGGCGCTTATAACGAACAGATAACGCTCGGAGTCCAAGTTGTTGGGGTAATGGCAATCGGGCTTGGGCTAATTAACATCTTCGCCGTGCATGGTCCCCGGGTTATTAGAGGGAAAAGTGGCTGGTATAACTCCGCGGCGCTGCTTTTAGGCCTTGTCGCTATGCTGATTTTTGAAGGCGCCGATCTGATGCAGTCCGAGGAGAAGGGCGGTATCAGGTTGCAATTCGAGGGAATAAGATTTTATTTAGATAATCAATTAGCAGATCAGTCCCAAAGCCCGACAGAACGGGCCAGACATCTGGATAATCTGATAGCCTCTCTTAAGAGATTAGATAATTCATCGACTGCCGCCGACTCACCACTTTCTACCACCGATATCCCCCCCGACGAAAAGGAGGCGGCTGTTGCATTCAAATCGACCATCTCTAATGCGTTAACGGTTGCTACCGGGCTGCGGAATGGATTCAACATTGATCCGACCTTGGCTCAGCGGAACTTTCCCCAGGAAAGCACCGCTCTGGAAACTGCTATAAAGGAGAGTTCCCGCGCCGCATTTGAACTAGCGGAACTAAACTACAACCGTTCTTACGCCAAAAAAGCCTCTGGATTTTTCAATGAAGCATTTTTCGTTCCGTTAGGGGCTGCGATGTTTGCTCTGCTGGCTTTTTATATCGCTAGCGCTGCTTACCGCTCCTTTCGAGTCCGCTCGCTTGAGGCGTTTTTTATGATGTGCGCTGCGCTAGTAGTTATGTTGGGACAAATTCCATTCGGTCCGTTGTATATCTATCACGGACTGCCGGATATCAGGCTGTGGCTACTTGATAATATCAGCACTCCCGCCTTTCGTGCGATTTTCTTCGGCTCCTCCGTAGCTGGTCTAGCCATGGCCGTTAGGATGTGGCTCTCTCTAGAGAAGAGTCCGTTGAGTGCAGACTCTGACTCGCTGTCAGTCGGAGGCCAGAAGAGTTGACAATGTCAGCCACTACCACGCCAAAGCCTAACTCCTCTTTTCTTGAGCGTCTTGATAGGAGGATAATCTATATCCTTGTCGCTTTTGCGCTCTCCATTCCGTTGATTTCAGATTTCGCGCTACCGCCCGCGCCGATGGAGACGGCGAGTGCGTTCTTTCGCACGATTGATGCTATTAAGCCTACGCCGGGAAAGATAGTCCTAATCGCCATGGACTGGGGGCCTGGAACTAAAGCTGAGAACGAACCGCAAACAGCCGTCACTGTTGAACACCTGCTTCGAAAGCGGATTCCGTTTATGTTGATTTCAAACTACCCATACGCCACTCCGCTAATGGATTCGGTGCCAAAGTCTGTGGTTGAACGGCTAATGCGCGAGAACCCGGAAGAGAGTTGGGAATACGGGAAGGACTGGGTGAACTTTGGCTACCGGCCCGGTGGCTTCATCATGGTTCAGGGCCTAGCCAAAGCCAAGAATCTACAAGAAGTGCTAAAAACCGATGTTAAAGGAATTCCCGTCGCAGAAATCCCCGCGATGAAGGATGTTAAAACCATCCGCGATATTCAGCTGCTTGCTGAATTTACCGGACTTGTCGGGGTCTTTGATTACTGGATTCAGTATTTTGTTGGCGAGAACAACTTCCGACCGGACTTTGTTCACGGCTGCACCTCGATTACCATCCCTGATGCGTTTTCCATGTTTAAATCTAAACAGATAATCGGATTACACGAAGGAGTCGCCGGAGCTGCTTGGTATGAGAAACTTCTAAGTGATGAGTTCCAAGGGCGGAAAATTGGCATTGCGCTAAGAAACAATACCAGTCTTGCTGTGGCGCACTTGGTAATTATTGGATTGATAATTATGGGCAATATTGGGCACATCTCGCGACGACTTTCAGGGCAGGCAAAGGATAACAATCAGGGGAGCCGCTAATGGAGAGGTTTAGCCTAGATTGGTGGACGATATTACTCGGTGGCCTATCAACTTTGGCAATCTTTTCCTTTCTTTATCGAGAGAATCCGATTTACCGATTTTTCGAGCATTTCTATATCGGTATCGCCACAGGCATCTCAACTATCGCCTCGGTGAAATTCTTTATTTGGCCACAGGTTTTTAAACCGCTGCTCGGTTACGATCTGGTGCCGTTACCTGACGGCACATTTACTGAGCCCTACAACAAACTCCAATTACTGTTGATTATCCCAATGGCGTTTGGGTTACTCTACTACTTCATCCTCTCCAAACGACACAACTGGATAGCGCAGATAGTCATCGGCTTTTCGCTCGGTATCGGCGGCGGAATGGCCTTTAAGGCTACCTTCAACGCACTCTTTCCCCAGCTCGTTGATTCGTTTCGCCCGCTTTATATTCCAGGGGATCTCTCGCAGTCTTTCTCTAATATCATCTTCTCCCTGACTTTAATCTCCGCCTTCAGCTACTTCTTCTTTACCTTTAAAAGAACCAAGGGAGGGGTGGTTGAACGCTCGGCAAACCTCGGCCGCTGGTTAATGATGGGCTGTTTTGGTGCCTTCTTTGGGGCGACGATTATGGCTCGCATGGCGCTTCTAGTAGAGCGATTGAGCTTTCTCATTAACGATTGGGTGAAATTATTTATCTCCTAGGCATATGAGCTCGACGTCAATCCCTAAACTGGAAGACCTAACCTGCGTGCTAGTCACCGATTGCGGTTCGACTACAACAAAAGCAATTTTGTTTGAGAAAACATCGGATGGTTGGCGCTCAACCTTTCGTGGCGAGGCACCAACTACCGTAGAGAAGCCGGTTGCTGATGTAACCATCGGCGCGCTGAACTCCTTTCAAGAGGTGCAGGAGCTTTCCGGAAGGAAGATCTTAGCCGATAAAGCCGAGACCGCGTCGCTACCATTTGAGTTTCGTAGCTCCCAGGACTCTGCAAATGGAATCGATCTTTACCTTTCGACAAGTTCCGCCGGAGGCGGGCTACAGATGATTGTTGCCGGGGTAGTAGCCTCTATGACAACTGAATCCGCGGAGCGAGCCGCGCTTGGCGCCGGGGCCATTGTCATGGATTCAATCTCCATTGATGACGGGCGAGAAGAACACGAGCGGGTAAAAAAGATTCGCCATTTGCGGCCAGATATTGTGCTAATAGCCGGAGGAACCGAGGGTGGAACAATTGATCACCCGCTGGAGCTCGCAGAGACACTGCTTCAAGCAAACCCACGCCCACGGTTTGGTGAGACTCTACGACTTCCCGTGATCTATGCTGCCAATTCCGCGGCAGCTGACGAAGCACGAAAACTTTTGGATAAGCACTTTGAGTTCGTCGTGGTGGATAATATACGCCCGAGCCTAGAGAAGGAAAATCTGGCTCCAGCAAGAGATGCTATCCACGAGCTCTTTCTCCACCATGTGATGAGCCATGCCCCTGGTTATAAGAAGCTGCTTTCTTGGTCGCCAATGCCGATAATCCCTACCCCAGCCGCCGTCGGGCAGATGGTACAGGATGCGGCAGCTCGCGAAGATCTCCAAATTCTTGCTGTCGATATCGGCGGGGCGACAACTGACGTGTTCTCGGTTTTTAAAAATCCATCCGGGGAGCCGATTTTTAATCGCACAGTTAGCGCCAACTTAGGGATGAGCTATTCCGTTGCCAACGTCATGCTCGAAGCGGGCGAGGACAATATCCGCCGCTGGCTGCCGTTTAACCTTTCAGCCGAGGAAATTCGGGACAGATTGCGCAACAAAATGATTCGTCCCACAACTATACCGCAAACAATTGAAGATCTGGTTCTCGAACACGCTGTCTGCCGTGAGGCTCTTAGGCTCGCATTAATTCACCACAAGCGGCTTGCTGTGGGATTAAAGGGAACTCAGAAGAGGCGTTCGATTGGTGATATTTTCCGTCAAGGGGGGGATGATTCACTGGTTGATATGATGAGATTGAATCTGATTATCGGCTCGGGTGGCGTACTGAGCCATGCGCCTGACAGAAGAAGCAGCGCCTTTATGATGCTTGATGCTTACGAGCCACAGGGAGTGACACATCTAGCGGTGGATTCCGTCTTCATGATGCCCCACCTGGGAGTGCTGGCGACAGTTCATCCGCAAGCGGCGGCGGAGGTGTTTATCAAAGACTGCGTGGTTGAACTCGGAACGAGCGTGGCCCCAAAGGGAACTGTGAAGAAGGGAACTGCCGCGCTGGAGCTCGAATATAACGGGACGAGAACTACCTTTTATTCTGGAGAGCTTAAGCTAATTGAGCTGCCACTGGGCGAGTCTCTGCACTGCACGATTCGGCCGCTCGCCTCGGCCTTAGATGTCGGAGCCGGGCCAGGAAAGGAGCTCAAGGTAGATTTGCGTGGGGGACATGCCGGAGTGATTATTGACTGCCGTGGCCGCCCGTTACAATTTCCGCGTGGGGACTCTGAGAGGATGAATGTAGTGCGAAACTGGTACAAAGAGCTAAAGATAGATGGGGCTTTTTAACGGGTAAAGTTATGGCGCACGCTTATACACCGGGCCTACAAGCCACTCCGAGAGCGACGGTAGATAAACTTCGCGAACTACCTCTTCTTGGGCGCGCGCTCGTGAAGGTAGGGGACGCAGTAAGAAGTGATTCGCTGGTCCTAGCTGCGGACCTGCCAGGTGAACTTGTAATCCTACGCGCCGCAGATAAGCTCGGCTTTGAGCCTGAGGATGTAATATCCGAACTTAAAGTCAAAGTCGGTGATAGCGTCAGTCAGGGAGACCTGCTCTGCGAAATAAAGTCCTTTTTCGGATTATTCTCTGCCAAACTAATTTCCCCAGCAGACGGCGTGATTGAGTTCATTACTGAAGCCAATGCCCATCTGGGAATTCGAGGGGCCCCGATTCCTGTAACGATTAACGGCTATGTGGATGGCACAGTGACTGAAGTCGAGGAGGGAAAGAGCGTCACGGTCAGAACTCGAGGAGCCTTTATCCAGGGAATTTTTGGAGTTGGCGGCGAGCGACATGGAAAGATTATGACGCTAGAGGCTGCTTCAGATGCTGTCATTACAGCGGCCGCCATTTCAGGACTCGGAGATATTAGGAACCGAATACTGATCGGTGGCTTGCGTTTTGAGAAGGAGGCACTTGAGTTCGCCGCAAATGCGGGCGTTTCTGGAGTTGTCACCGGATCAATCGATGCTGAGACACTGCGTGACTTTGTCGGCCATGAGATTGGTGTTTCAATAACAGGCGATGAAGAGGTTCCATTCACCCTGATCGTTACCGAAGGGTTTGGGCGGCTTGCCATTTCGGAGCGTATTACCAAGCTCAGCAAAACGCTGGACGGGAAGTCGGCTTCAATAAATGGCGCGACCCAAGTTCGAGCTGGGGCAATGCGCCCTGAAATTATTGTGCCCGACCCTTCAGCTGGACTGGGGGAAGATACGGTGCTTTCCGGAGTGATGGAAGTCGGCTCAAAAGTGCGCATTATTCGCGTGCCGTATTTTGGAAAAATAGGAACTGTGACAGAACTTCCGCAGGACCCGAGACTTATTCCCAGTGGTGCTAAAGTGCGCGTTCTAAAGGCTAAGCTTGAGAGCGGAGATGAGGTGCTGATTCCGCGGGCGAATGTAGAGTTGGTCTGACGCCGTACAAAAAAAAGGAGCGGAGACAATTGCTCCGCTCCGTATCCGCTTCCCAGGGTAATAAGAAGCTAAGATGTTAAAAGTATCCCAACCCAACCACCACACCACCAACCAACGAGAACACAACAAAAATAGTGATTACTGCATACAAGTCTTGGGAGTAACTAGCCCTACAACGCCACCCCACACACTCCCTCATGGGTTCAACCACAACGACCTCCGGTGAACACTCCGCACAAACCTCAACTCCCCAAGACAGTGTTCTTGGAAAGAGATGCCACCTAACAAGCTGGCACTAACTAACCCCAACCAATAACAAACCCTAATCCGGGATTCTCCTAGAGCTGCTTCAGAAAAACTAACATTTTAGTGATTTTAGGGGGTTACATAGAATAACAAAGTCTCAGAGACCTTGTTATCCGCCTTTAATCTAACCGGGGTAATAAAATAACGGGGTCTCTGAGACTTTGTTATTGGTTGAATACCGACTATTTAGGGGCTGCTTAGAACTCGTTGTCGCCGGCTTGGGGGGCTACTTGGAGTTGGCGCTCTAGGTTCTTTCGGCGAAGGCGTAGCTCTAGAGCCACGCGGGCGAGTGCTTCTGGGTTGGCGGACTGGGTTTCTTTGATTAGTGCCAGCTGATCTTGAAGCCGGGCTTTAGCGGTCTCCTTCCGGCGCGACTGCAATCTGTCCGCCATCGAAGTTACCTGTGCCGCCTGGGCTAACTGCTCAAAAAGTTCTTGGCGTTGGTAATCAATCTCCGGTGGCTCGGGGAGTTCTCTTCCTGACTCAATTAAAGATTTAAGCCTCTCGGCTTCCGCCATAGAATCCTCCCCCATGCCCTGAAACCCAGCAAGTTTCATCTTCAGGTCGATAATGTCATCCACCCCAGCAATATCAGAGGCTGCAAGCCGTACCTTCCGCAGGTCGTCGTTTAGTGTCTGGAGCTCGGCATTTTTCACCCGCAACTCCCGATCCAAGAGCTCCACCGTCTGTTGCAAAGAGGAGAGTGGGTGTGAGTTCTTCCGAATTTTTTCTAGCGTCCAACCCGTGACTGGGGATGCAGCAAATGTGGCGTTTTCACCAAAGACCAGAAACGAGAAAAAGCGTTGTTCCTTGGGCGCGTCCTCTTGAGGCAGCTCCACCTTACTGCCAACAATTAGCCGGTGAACGGCCTGGTCATTGGCCGTGGTGGCGTTTATCTCAACATTGGCTCCCGCATAACGCCGCACCACCCCGAGCCCCATTTCATAGAGTAGCGAGGTGCTGGTTGGAGGAAACGGCACAACCAACATCTGATCAACAAACCCCATAGCCAACGTGGCGGGTCGTGGAGCAGTGGACTCAGCTTCCGCGGACGGAATAGTAATCAGTCCAAAGATCTTATTCCAAATGCTTTTATTTTCCTTCTTCTCCGGACCTGTCCCTGGATCTGAATTTGGATTAGGGTCTGTCGCTTCCGCTGGACCGCGAAGGATTAACTCCTGCAGCTCCTGAATTCTTTTTTTCTCGCTTTCAATTTCACCCTGAATTTTTCGAATCTCCGAGGCGCGCTTTACTGCCGCATCGAGCTTGGAGATATCGATATTCATCTCCCCAACTGACTCCTCCATCCCCGCAAGTCCCTCCTCGGCCTGCCAGTTAGCGAGATACCACTTGTTCTCTCGTCCCGCGACCTTACGAGCCAGCTCCACAGCCTTGCCGCGTTTTTTGATGCGCGCTAACAAATCAAGCTCACTCACTAGAGCATCTAAAGTTGTCGACTCTTTACTTTGGGTCTCCTCGGCCTGCTTTAACTCATCTTTTAAACGGACTCGAAGCTCCTGTGCCCGCTCTTGTAGAAGCGCCTTATCGCCGACAAACTTCTGCAATTTGTAGAACTTGTCGCGATTCTCTTCGTACCGCTTTTTCGCCTGTTTAATCTTAGCTGAGAGATCCCGATATTGTGCCTGGATTGCCAACCAATCGGAGATACCAGGTTCGCTAGCGTTTAATTTGTCCGCACCAATACTAAGCTCGCCAGCCTTCAATGAGCGCAGGTTCCATTCACCGACTCGCTCTGCTCCGACAAATACCCCACCTTCAAACTCCCCATCTTCGCCATAACCAAGTAGCCGGAAGGAACGCTCTTTGAAATTAATTGTTACGGGATCGATGAGGTTTGCCTCTTTAACCTCGAGGCGCGTAGATGTCACCACTTGCGGCTCGAACCGGTCGGCAAATGCGACAAACACTATCGAACTGGAGTCCGGAATACGTTCAACGTAAAATGTACGCTCAACTTTGGTCGGCTCAACTAAGCCGGAAATTGTTCCAACGTATCCGCCAACGGGGACGAGCGGAAAGCCGATCGGCTCTTTATGAAAAAGAAATATAAGTAGCGCCAGAAATACCACCAGTCCACCGATGGCTCTGAGGTAAAACTGAACCGTCTTCTGCTTTAAGCTCACCATACTCCCAAAATCTACCCGTAGTTCCACTTACGGGCCCAGCAACTGTATTAATAGAACCGAATAGTGTCAGAACCGGGGCTCAAACACTAGATAGTTCCTCAAGCTTTATTGTATCTAATTGCAGGCTTAGGAAAAAACCTGCTGGGCCTTGCTGAGTGTAGTCTCAAGCGAGTCTACCTCTTCTCTACGTTGAATAAGAAACTGAGATAGAGCTCCACGCCGTGCTATCGCCTCGTCAATATCCGGGTCACTCCCCTTTTTATAGGCACCAATTGAAATCAGGTCGCGGTTATCCTCGTATATCGCCCAAAGTTTACGTATGCGCTCAGCCACCTCCTGGTGTTCAGGGCTAACAACATTCTGCATAGTTCTACTGTTACTTAACAGGATGTCTATTGCTGGGTAATGCTGAACTTGGCTGAGCTTTGAACTTAAATAGAGGTGCCCATCAAGAATCGCGCGAATCTCCTCTCCTAATGGATCTTCAATTTGCTCCGAGGAGAGAAGAATCGTGTAGAATGCCGTGATACTCCCGTTCTCGGTCGCCCCTGCCCGCTCCATCAACTCTGGTAAGGCTGCAAATACAGAAGGTGGAAATCCTTGTCTGGCTGGCGGCTCACCAACACTAAGCGCAATCTCCCTTAATGCCCGCGCAAACCTGGTAACAGAATCCATCAGCAACATCACGCGCTGTCCCTGGTCACGGAAATATTCGGCAATGGCCGTCGCAGTGTAGGCCCCCATGATTCTTCGTAATGGAGTCTCGTCACTTGTTGAAACAATCACCACAGTGCGCTTAAGTCCCTCGGGGCCAAGGTTCTCCTCTAGGAAATCTAGCACCTCCCGTCCACGCTCACCCAAAAGCGCCACAACATTAACATCTGCTGTGCTATTTCTAGCAATCATCCCTAATAGGCTAGACTTACCAACTCCAGCAGACGAGAACACCCCGATGCGCTGGCCTTCGCCAACTGATAATAGAGTATCGATGGCGCGCACCCCAACTGGTAGAATTTGATTAATGCGCTTTCGCCGCATGGATTCCGGAGCTGCGCGCTTTACCGGATAAAGAGTCGGACAGTTAATCGGCCCACGGTCGTCAATCGGCTCGCCGAGTGAATCCAACACGCGCCCCAAAAGCTCCGGACCGACACGCACGGAGAGGGTCTCCCCCCGATTCACAACTAATGTTTTAGGGCCTACCTGATCAAGTGGATCGAGCGGTGTTAGAAATACATCCTCATCGTCAAACCCCACAACCTGAGCCTTAACCGGAACCCGGCCCGGCGGCTCGATGGTGCAGATCTCTCCAATCCGTGCATTTGGTAGTCGAGCCTTGATCACAAGCCCTGTAATCTGCCGCACACGCCCACGCATCGGCAGCGGTAGTGAGCTCGTATCCCCAAGTTTGTCGAGGTAGTTATCGAGATTTATTACCAGGCCCGGTCTTTTGCTCTCGGCTGCCATGGGTTTCTTTTACTTAAGTCCGAGTTTATTTTTTAGCGCCTCAAGTAAAGACTCAATGCTGGCATCGACCTCGCCAAACTCGGTCTTTAGCACACAACCGCCACGACTAAGTGTCGCGTCAGATTCAAAAGTAATCTTAGCTCCACCAGCTATGCGCTTCAGTTCACCATGCGCGGCTTCCAGCACGGCCCGGTCCTCGGGGTGCACAATCAGCTGGACGCTCTCTCCGGTAATGGATTCTTGTAGTGCCTTAATTGCTAAAGTCTTAACCAGTTCGGGCTTGGCTTTAATCTCCTCCCCCAAAAGCGAACGGCTGATTTCAATTGCCAATCTAGCCGCGGCGTTAGCAAGTTTTTCGTTCAGTTTGGTTGTGTCTTCTACTAGGCGCACCGCCTCGCGGGCTACTTCGGCCTTGCCCTCTTCTAAGCCTTGAGTGAAACCGCGCTCCTTGGCCTCTTCGTGGATGTGTTTAGCCTGAGTGAGTATCTCCACGGCCCGCTTCTCGGCGGCGCCGATTATACTCTCAGCATCGGTAAGTGCGGAGCTCAGGCTCTGCGGTGGTGTGGACATTGCTTTTTGGCCGCTCATCGTCGCCGCTAATTTTCTAAAAACCTAAACCTAGGAACCAATGGATAAAACCAGTAAAATTAAGATGTTAGTATAACTCGAAAAGTAGCTAGAAAATAGTCCCCGCCCAAATAACAAGGTCTCTGAGACTGTGTTATTTGGGCGGTTGTGGGGCTAACTGCCTTTTATCCCTTAGGGTTTTTGAGAATTCGTTTAAACCAAAGATAGTTACGCCCAAAAGACCGAAGGCGTAACCAACCATCTGGGTGATTAGGTGCACGGCAAATATTACGGCGGTGCTCTCCGGAATCTTCACAGTTGAGAGGCTAAACGCTACGTTCCACATCCCCTCGTACGCACCAAACCCAAGCAGCCCACTAAAGGGGAGACTCGCTGAGGCCTCGGCGGAGATGAACGCGATGAAGGTCAAGAGCGGTTGAATCTGATGAAACCCAAGTTGCCACTTCTCAACAACGGAAAGCAGAAGAAAATAAAGCGAGCCATATTTCGCCACCCGCAATAGCAGGGTGCAGCTAAGAAGCTTTACCAAACTTCGGCTTCTTTTTAACCGAAGAAAGTCGAGTGCAAGTTCGGAAACAAAACCACTGGCCCGAATCCGTCGGGAAGAGAGTTTCCGGCCATTTTCTTGCCGGCCATTTTCTTGATTGTGCGGCGGCTTAATTAGCGATGAAACCCAATGAAGAATCCGGTCCATGAATCTCCCGGCTAACACCCCTACCAAAAGCACAACAACCAACAGCAGGATAATAGTTAGAAGGTTTCCCTGTGAGGTAGCAATTGGAATCGTACCCTGTGCCGCGCCGAGTCCCGCTGGATGAGCCGCAAATGAAAACGCCACCACAAACAACAGCAAAAGCGGCAAGGCGATAAGATCCAACGCGATACACATCCCAAAAGTCGAGACTCCCGTGATAACCGCCACCCCCATGCGCTTCAACACATAGACATAGCCCAACTCTCCGACCCGCGCCGGGATGAGGTCCACCAGCAGATTTCTAATCAGCGTAAGAACGACCAAATTCCAAGTGCCAGGAATCTGGCTTGGTGCTCGCCGCAAAGCTGTTTCATCTACCGAGATGAGCTCCTTCAGTAGCCATTTATAACGGAGCGCTCTAAACCCCACGCCGACTAGCGAAAGAAATAGATAAACCCCAAACTCTCGCAAATCAATCTCCCGCAACAGTGCGAAAAACTGGGTGAGGGTTTGCTCACGAAATACTAGATAGAGGAGAACGCAGGTCACAACAGATGAGATCAGTAGATGTGGGA
>CAYMWO010000005.1:0-39258 GCA_964393905.1 uncultured Bdellovibrionales bacterium
CCTGACCCCCTCAGAGATATTTGTATATCCGCCAGCAGCTAATCCATCGATAATGGAGTTTAAGTCTCGTTTTACAAAAGCGCTTTGCATCGCCTTTCTTACCGTTCCGCGGGTGCTGTAGCTTACTAACGCAATCTGATCATCGGTCTCAGAGAATTGATTAACGAAGCTTTTAGCCGCCGACTTTAGGTTTTCAATCTTGGTGCCGGCCATCGAACCCGAGACATCCATGGCGAGGCAGACAATGATTCTTACCCGCTGCGCTTGGGCACTTGCGGCCACGGATTCTTTGTCGCCAAATCCTGGAATCGCGCTTAGTATTAGGAGCGGAACATTAGCCACCGCGTTTATAGTTACGTCTTCTGAACCTACATCCACCTGGATATCACCAGAATTAAATGCAACTCTGGTCTGTCTGAGGTTGTCCTCCGCAATATTTCTTGCAACAGTTCTAACTGCTGAACTACTAAGCTGTCCGAGTCGGAACGCTCCGCCGGTGGCAGCGGCGTCTGCAGCTCGTTGTAGTCGTAGCTGATGGAGGGTTAGATTTCCGACATCGATTGCCAAGCCAAGAATCGTTAAAATCGCCAAGCCACATGCGGCGATCATTAACAGGTATGATCCCCTCTCGTTACTAAACAGGTGCATAGGGTTAGTAGGCTGTAGTTTCATAAAAGTTGCCTGATGAGAATCCGAAGCGCGATATCGGGCTGTGCTTATAAAAGACTTCGCTAATTACTAAAATCGGGTTTGAGACCCCAATCGATCTAAACTGAGTAGCGACGCCATTAGCGGTATATTTAGTGCGATAGCCTTGTGAGGTAATTCCAGAAGCTGGATTTATCGCCTGTCTCCTAACTTGCCGGGCAATTGGGTCATATTTATAGATGCTGACAATTAGCTGTGCCCCCGGAATCATTGTGTTGGTTTGCGCAGCAATCTCACCTTGTAGACTAGCAATACAAGGGCCAGGAGTTGTCAGTTCAGAACATTCGCGAAAGACTGAATTTGCCGCTTCTCGTGTCAGAGTTGAGAGGGTTTGGTGCACAGCATGGGTTCTACTAAGATCAAGGCTAGCCATACCCAACAAAAATAGAACCGGCAGAATTAGCGCCAGTTCAACTGTTGCATTTCCTCCCTCGGTCCGACTTGGAGTTTTAACTTTGAATTTTTTCATATCACTTTAAGAGTACGGCTCGTTCTTAATTAAAATTGAAGAGCTAATTCCCAAGGCAAAGGACTTAAAGATCATCGGTACCGACTTATTTACGGTGATGACTGTCATTGAGTTTGGGCCGCCTGCGTTATCTGTTATGCAATTCGGTTGCGAAGAGGGGCAAATCCGAATCTCTGCTGGGGTTATCTCCATGCCATACCCCGCAGCAATACTGCGCAGTTTTTCCTCAATTGAACGTTCGCGGCTTAACTTTACGGATCTGTTGCTAGGGTCGGTTAAAGTCAGGCCGAGAATTCCCCAACGGGCGGCGCTAGACATGCTGTAATTGAGGGCGATTTTTTGAAAAGTTAAGCGCGAAAGGTCCATCAAACCAATAAGAACGAAAAGTAGGGCGCCGATGGTAAACGCGTATTCCACCATCACGGCACCCCTTTCACAGCCTCGGCCCCGTTCGAGGTAATTTTTGAGTAGTGGGTTTAACACTATAAGCTCCACTAGTAGTTGGAATTGAGCCGAACTTCCTCTTGGCTGGGTTTTTATTGAGAGTCGCGATGAAGCTCTCGCTCCCACTTGTTGTTACGAAGAACAAATTTTTCTTTTCTTCCCGTCTGAGGATCGAAGGTCCAAAACTCACCGTCTAGAGAGGGAGTTTTGTTCTTTAAGTCGTCCCGCTTTACTCCAAGAACATCCTTAAGACTTATGGTCTCAGTATCCAATTCACTAATCGCCGTCTCTTCGTTGCCTACCAGTGTCAGGCTCAATGTTCCCATATTTCGCGCAAGCTCTATGACTTTAGCTTCACGGTTCTTCACAAGCAGAGTCGCTGTAGTAGAGTTTCCCTGAACAGCTGGAGCTTCTTCGGATTGAGTCGTTCCTCCGACTGAGAGGACTTTCGCAAATGGAACGATGGTTCTTACCTGTTTGCCACCATCAGATTCCGTAAAGCACCAGATAACATCAACCCTGCTATTTGGTTTAGCGAATCCCTCAACGCCCGAACGAGCATCGACCGTGATTGTTACAGCACGATGGCCGGGAGGAATGCGAAATGGAGTATTGGGCCGAACATCTGTGATGTCATCTTGATTGATTGGAGTACCGGCGTTAATTACATATTTGGCGTAATTCCCAATGACCGAAAGCTTCTCATTGGCGAATATTGTTCCGGCACGCACTAAACCAAGTCGTGTGGGTAAGGTTTCAAAAAGGTCATCGCGTAGCACTGTTCCCTCTTCAATTCGCTGCTTAGCAACAAGAATCTCAATTTGTGAGGCAGCCGTCATACTGCTCGCCAGCGCTGAGTCCTGATTGGTTGAGTTTAGAACTGGGCTAATAAGGAAATACACAAGTGCCGTGCAGACAATGAGCGAAAAAATTGCGAGCCCGCTGACGACCATTTTCAAGCGGTTAACATTAGTAGGCTCTGAATAAGTCTCTCCGCCAAAGCGCTTATTAAAGATATTAAACATCGCGATTTCTCCACTGCTAAATAGAAGCTGCTGATTGAGAACTAAGGGCGAGGAACCCTTGGACGAGGGGCTTGTAATATATCAGACTAATTAAGTCAATTGTGTTGTTTCGTGTGGATTGTGATTTTCAAGAATAACTAGCTAAATTAATTAGGAATAATTAATTTAGCCGTCTAAAACGACGGCTGTTTTAGTTAGAGCTCTAACGGCCGCTAACTCCCACAGGCTGTGGATAATGCCGTCATTCAAGCGTAGGCCACCATCTAGGACGACCTCCCCATCAAAGGAGAGCAGAGGACCAGCAAGCACCATCCCCGATCGCAGGTCGAATATTTCGCAACGTTTGGCGGCCCCGGTGACGGCCTTTATATGCTCCTCAAACTTTGCAAAAACCTCCTCTCGCTCTTCTCGACTTCGCGAAGTAAAAATATTGCAAACCGTCGTAAACGAGCAGACTGCCTCTGCGATAGTTCTGAGCATCGCTGCAAGTATCGATTTATCGTAGGGTAGAAACTCATCGCGCGCCAAGTATCTAAGCATTCTGTACGCGCCATAGTGACTCCAAAAGCCAGTACCCCAACAGGCACGAGCAGCAAGCTCGATTAGAAGAACACACTGCGCATTCTGATCGGTCTCCAGGGATGTATTTGGCTCCTGCGTACCTAAAAGGTGATCTGCTACTCTATTAATTGTTACTGCGGCTTCGGAACTTTTAGCATCTCGCTCGACCATTTTTGCAGAACTCTTAAATCCCTCTACCATTCGAGTTAGGGAGTCGTAAGAGTCCTCTCGGATTGGATCATACCGTCTCACCCAAAGCGGCGCATTGGAGAGACCTGTATTTAGAAGGAGTGACGAGAGCGTAATGTTATCAATTCTCTCTCGTGAATAACGCAGCGACTGGGCGAGCGCAGTTGCTACAAATGCAGTCCGACGAGAGTGAAGGCCGAGTATCAGATCTTTTCGGGTTAACCCGTCTAAAATCCGCTGAGCCCCGACCGTATCTGCTGAAGTGGGTATTAAAATTCGATCGTCAAAATCCTCAAGTCCGCGCGCGAGGGAGAAAACCCGGCCACCTGAACCTTTATCTAACCGGAGCGGATCGCGACTGGCCTTTATTATCGCCTTACGACGAGCTTCGGACTCGGCACTCTGTTGCTCACGTCGAGCCTCAGTTTCCTGAATCTCCTCTTTATCCTTATTCTCACCAGGCTCGGAAGTTAAGCCGAGCATCTCTCTAAAGGAGCGTACAAGATCGTCGAGTCGATATGGCATATCGACGGGGACAAGGTTAACGAACTGCCTCTTTAGTGGGTCTATGCGTCGTACAGCTTGGTGACTTAAGAAGTAGACGGGTATTTGCTGGAGCTTCTCCGCGTTTGAAAGCTCAACGACACGGCTGGAAGCCTCGTCCTCTCCTGCAGAGGCGTCAACAAAGACTAAAGCCGGTTGAAAGTGAAAAAGACGCCCGAGGATGTCGTGCATCGAACTCACCGGATTCACCACAAGCCCGAGTGAGGTCAAAGCTTGCACAATCTCCCCGCGCACTGCTCCACCACCACGCCAATATATAACTTGTTGGTTCGCCAAAGCGGTTAATTGCCGGCCCCCTTTGCCGCTAGAATAAACTCTTTCATTAACTGCTCGCTCTTTTTCCCTGGTTGGCTCTCAACTCCCCCAGCAACATCGACGGCAAAAGGTCTGTATTTTCTCACGAGTTCGCCAACATTTTGGGCAGTCAAACCGCCGGCGATAATTCCCGCAGTTAACAGCCCCTCAAGGTTAAGCTTTTCGAGAATGTCGGATTCTATTCTCTGCCCAGTACCTCCCAATGCTCTCTCAGAAGAGGCATCATATAACTGTATATCGGCGACCTTCAAGAACGGGTTAACATCCGAGACCTTATGTGTTTCTCTCAAACGATGGGCCTTAATTACCCGCCACTCTTTAAATCCAAGGCAAAATTCCGGAGGCTCGTTTCCGTGAAACTGCAACGTATCAAGCCCTGCCTGCCTGGCGGTCTTCTCTATCGCTTCCTTCTCGGCGTCCGCGAAAACCCCCACGAACCAGGCCTGGGGAGAAAGTCTGCGGATAATTGCCTGAGCTGCGGAAACACTTAAGAATCGGGGGCTCGATGGCACAAAGTTAAATCCCAGAGCGTCAGCTCCAAGATCGAGCGCGGCCTTGGCATCTTCGTAAGTGGTAAGGCCGCAAATTTTAACTTTTGTGGTTGTCACAGTGAGCGAGATAATTTTCCGGACTGTTCCAAACATTTAAGGGCCTTAAGCGACAGAATTGTCTCCTCCGCTAACTTCACCCCCTGATCTATGGCCGCTGTGCGGCCAGAAATATAGAGTCCCGCTCCAGCATTTAAGACTATTAGCCGCCGATAAGCCTCAAACGAACTGTCATTATTAAAGACCCCTTTAATAATCTCAGCCGACCGCGCCGGGAGAGCTCCAGATACCTCTTCCTCCTTAGCAGACTTAAGACCGACATCTTCTGGAGTAATTGAATACCTTGAAACTTTGCCCTTTCGAATCTCGACCACCCGTGAAGGACCAGAAATGGATAGCTCATCGATGCCATCCTCTCCGTGCATAACTAATGCACCCTCTGTTCCTAGCCGCAGTAATGCCTCCGCGATAACTTCCAAGAGTGACGCGTCGCTAACTCCCATAATTTGAAACGGCACATCAGCCGGGTTTACAAGCGGTCCTAGCAGATTGAAGATGGTCCGAAACCCCATCTCGCGCCGAATTCCGCCTACTCTTTTGGTGGCCGGGTGATGAAATGGCGCAAACAAAAAGCCAAATCCGGTTTCGGCTATTAATCGTGCTGATTTCTCAGGAGGGCTCCCAACTTCAAACCCGAGTGCCCTAATAACATCAGCGCTGCCAGAGCTACTGGTAAAAGCTATGCTTCCGTGCTTAGCAACCGGTTGTCCGGCCCCGGCAATGACAAACGCCGCTGCCGTCGACGTATTAAAGCTATCCCGTCCGCTTCCTCCCGTCCCTGCCGTATCGATGGCTTTAATCTGAGCTGGAAGCTGAACGGCCAACATATGCTTTCTTAAGGCCCGCGCTGCTCCCACAAGTTCATCGGCAGTGGGCCGCCGCACGGCGGTCCCCATTAGAAACGCGCCGATTTGTCCGTCAGTAGGGGCACCCTCGTCTGAGCTGGGCAAAACCAGCAGCTCAAACAGGTTAAACGCCTCCTCTTCGGAGAGTGAATTTCCGCGGGAAATTTTCAGTAACAGATCTTTCATCAGCCGTTTAGTTCAGAGAATGCATCAATCATAATCAGGCAAAAGTAACCGGATTATAAAGGTTGTTGCTGTGGTAACACAAACGACGTAAATTTGCTTACTATAGAATCTCAAAAAAGGTCCTAAAAAATGAAAATCTCACTTAGTAAAGCAGCCCTAAACCCTATTCAATTCTGCCTAACGGTATTGCCGGTTTCTCTCCCAGCGACAAAATCAAAAAAGACCAAAAAGAAATCAGCAAAATCCACCACGCCTTTTCAGTCTTATAGTGAAAGTTCACAACGTGAACTAAAGCTGGTGGATAAATCGACCAACGGATTGGTAGCCACAACAATTAAACGTGACGGTTTTTCGGCAAAGTCCAGTAAGGGGCTGGATATTAGCTATCCCAAGAGTCTATCAAGCATTCAGAGTATTCGGCTCTTCGGCCTCGGTGAAAAGCCTACCGAGGAAAGTTTTCGGCTTATGGGTGGAGACGCCTATAAGAGCGCTAAGCGCACAAAAGCGAATAAGGTTTGTATCTCACTAAACGGGGTTAGTGGCTTACCAATAGAGCGGGCGGTGAAAGCTGTCGTAGAGGGATGGCATCTCGCAGCCTATGACTACACCCGTTATAAAGGAGAAAGTAGCTCTTCGAAGAAGGATAAGTCGCCAACTGACGTTGTGATTATTACCTCAAACGGAACTTCCAAAACCCTCTCCGCGGAACTTCGTCGTGCTGGAATCATCGCCCAGGCAACCACCTTCGCTCGCGATCTAGTAAACACTCCGCCGAGCGATTTAGATCCGGCACATTTAGTGCGTGAGGCTCGAAAGATCGCCTCACGGCGTGGCAGTGGAGTGAAGGCACGAATATTTAACGAAGCGGCACTTAAGAAAATGCGAGCTAACCTACTCCTAAGCGTGGGAGCAGCGAGCGCTAACGACTGTTTTTTGATTCACCTATCTTATACGCCTCGAAAGAAGGTCCGGGGGCGAAAGGTCCTAGCTTTGGTCGGTAAGGGGATTACCTTCGATAGCGGCGGGCTTTCAATTAAGACCGGTAAAGGAATGGAGGAGATGAAGATGGATATGGCGGGAGCAGCGTGTGTGCTTTCCGTTATGAAGGCCATCTCTGAACTACCGGCTGCGGAGCGTCCAGAGCATGAGATTCACGTAATCGTCCCAACTACGGAAAACCTAATCAGCACCCACGCGACAAAGCCTGGGGACATTGTCCGAGGTATGAACGGAAAAACCGTAGAGATTCTAAACACCGACGCAGAAGGCCGGCTGATTCTGGCCGATGCTCTGGCATATACGGAGAGGGTTAAGCCTGATGTGATAATCGATTTGGCGACTCTTACCGGTGCCGTGATTGCCGCGCTGGGGAGTGATTATGCGGGGCTATTTTCCAATAACCCGGAGCTGACCAAGTTACTAATTAAATCCGGAAAGAGCGCCGGAGAGGCGTTATGGGAACTACCACTCGCCGATGAATATCGGTATCAGGTCGAGTCCCCTGTCGCTAACCTTAAGAACATCGGTTCAGGTGGGCCAGGTGCAATTATGGGAGCTCTGTTTTTAGAGGAGTTTGTTCCAGCCGATACCGCCTGGGCCCATTTAGATATTGCCGGGACAGCCTACGTTTCTCGCGGGAATGCATACACCAAGCCCGGTGGAACAGGGTTTGGGGTGCGGACACTATTAAACCTGATTGACGAGGTAGATAGCTTAGCAACGGACTAGAATAACCCTTCAGTTCAGATATCGACAAATAACGTCAGCCGCATACTGGCTCGAACCTTCGCCATTTCAAGATGTTAGTGATTTTCACTGACAATCTTCGACCATTACCTCCGCAAAAATTTTTCAGCGCCAGAACGTTAGCTACCCAACATTACGGGTCGATGAATATTGAGGGCAGATTGTGAGGTGTTTAACCTCGCGCAAACCTTGGCAATACCCAGCGAGTTAAGCTCTCCCTGGGTCTGGTAAGAAATTTGCAGTGTCCCTTTGGGGGGAATTTATCTGCCGGTTTTTATTACGAGGCGGGTTCTCGCCAAAAAAGTCTTTGACCCCTTGGTTCAGTGTAGTCGGAATCAAGGTTTTAGTAGTAACGGTCCACTGACGGGTTGTAGTTCATGCGGTTTTCACAAGGCGTGATTTTTCTGGCGGTTGTTGCTCTTACACTCTTTATCTCCTTTCCTTCCTCTTCAGCTTTTGGACAGAGTATTTCGATTACTTATCCGACTGGGACAACTAGTGTAAACGAAGGTGCTGACTTCTTCACCGATAACGGCCGGCCACTAAACGGAACTGATTCTAATCAGATATCCTGGCGCGAAAACCTTGACGAAACGACCGTGCGCTCGACAGGCGGAGTCTGGACCGGAACCAACAGCGCCGCTGGTGGCTATTTGTTCCCGCTTTTTGGTGGATTCTTTGGCGCGATGTATCCCAAAGGGCTTCAGTCGGACAAGACCTTCCCGTTGATGGGGGGCGATACTCCCGTTAATGCTACAAAATACCACCTACTGAGCTACAGGCTAAATCACACCTCCCGTAGCACTAATGCAATTTATTGGAATAACGATAAGAGCCAATCGCTATGGCCGAATCCAGAAAACAAGTGCGTTAACTTTGACGGAATTTATAACGGTCTAAACTCGCACACTATTGCTGGATACAGAATCTACAACTACGATTTGGCGGACTTAAACTCATGCGAAGTTAAAGGTTCAGGCACCTGGAGTGGCACAGTTAACGCACTGCGGCTTGACCCATCCGTATTTGGTCCTGCGGGATCCGTGACTCAGCTGGACTGGCTTCGATTGGTTGACCCTGACTCCGCACCAGAGCTACCGATTTATTGGGACTCAAGCAGCATACCGAACAATAGCGTCATCGCGCTCTATGTTGACAATAACAACTCCGGATTCGACGGCACGCCGGTTAAATTCTTTACCAATAATTCCGACCCGGGGGTTTATAACTTTCCCACAGCAGCTCTCCCACCGGGGACACACTATTTTTATCTGCGAGTGCTCGAGAAAGTTACGCTTAATGTTTTGGCTACGAGTGGATACTCAGGGAAACTACTAATTAATCAGACACCGTCACTAAAAATCACCTCGCCTAGTGAAGTTACGGGCCGAGAGTATGCAAAAGACGAAGTGGGGAACCCTTGGGATATGTCGGGGACGGACGATATTGCGAACTTTCAAGTAAGTAACAAATGGCCTGCTGCCTGGCATCAGTTCGCGAACGAAAAAGTAAGCGGTGGGGTCTTTAGAGCAACAGCTAGTGCGCCATTGCCAGGAGCACCTCACGGGGATGCGGCTGTTGTGTTAAACGTGCCTGCGAATAAGCCGATTGACACCACTCTCTATCGTTATTTGACTTATAGAATTGCAGTCGATCCAGCGAGCTACCCAACTACGAGTAAGTTCGTTGAGCATGGCGCGGTGTTTCGACCAATAGCCTGGAACACCGACGTAGTTGCCGATGGTGTAAATCACAAGGCGCACCAGATTCTGACCGGTCCAGGTAACACTGCAATGTATTACACCTATACCGTCGACCTGTATCAGAACCCAGAGTACGGCACCAAGTGGCAGGCAGCTCAATACCGAAACTATCTACGCTTGGACCCTTTTGAAAATACTGGGTCCAACGGCATTCCCGGCGCCCCCGTGCCAAACCCCTGGTTCTATATTGATGATGTAAAGCTGACGACCGATAACTATCCGACAAACGGCATCTATGCGATGCAGTTCTCAGTGACCGACCCGGATAGTTCGCTCATCAGTTATTCAATCTACAGAGATACCGACAATGTTGGCTTTAATGGCAAACTGATTATCTCAAAGACTAATATCGCTCCAGGTAACTTTACAGTTAATTGGAACACCAACGGACTTCCGGCCGGGAAGAAGCACTGGCTCTACTGGGTAATCACCGATGCCTCAGGAAACGTCAGCCGGAGCTATGCGCAGGTTCCCGTAGTTACAGGGGCACTGCCGGCAAAGGTTGTTGCCTCCAAAAAGATGGATGATGTCGATGGTGACGGAGTAAGCGACCCAATTGTTTATCGCCCGGCGATAGCCTTCTATAGAAACGGCAGCACTATCGGCCAAAACTCAATTGGGTTTGGCGATATATATTCTACCGCTGTAAACGCTGATATCGACGGCGATAGGGCTACGGATAATGGAATTTATGTTCCAAATAATGGACAACTGAAATGGTACTTCATCCGCTCGTCGGACGGTGGGATCTACCCGCGCTCGTGGGGGGTAGTTGGCGATAAACCGGTCTTGGGAGATTATGATAACGACGGCGTGGATGACGTAGCAATATATCGTCCAAGCACAGGCGAGTGGTTTGTAAACTTCGCTTCCGGCGGCTCAAAAATGCAGCAGTGGGGTAAAAATGGAGATATCCCGGTTCCGGCTGACTATGACGGAGACGGAAAGACGGACTTCGCAATCTGGCGGCCAAGTGATGGTACATGGTGGATTCTAAACTCTGGTTTTGCCACAAAAAAAACCAGTGCGTCCTATTCCAAATACCAGTGGGGACTTAATGGCGATATGCCTGTCCCGGGGGATTGGTTTGGCACAGGCAAGGCATACCCAGCTGTTTGGCGGCCGAGCAACGGAACCTGGTACTTAAGAAACATAGGCGGCAGTTCGGGAAGCTATACTAGCTACCAGTTCGGCCTTCCGGGCGATATTCCACTTGTCGGCTATTACAATAAGCTAAAGCCTAACGAGTTAACTCCAACTGTCTATCGCGCCTCAACCGGAACGTGGTTCAACTATACACGGAGTAACGCCGCAGTTGGTATGCAACAGTGGGGAATGCCAGGAGACCAGGTGCCGGCATATAGATTTAAGTAACCAAGGAATGTAGCTCTCGCTTTTCCCTTGAGTCCAAACAACCTTACTATGCTAAACTCCGCCCTTAACTAAGGCGGAGTTTTTTATTGCATCAGTAAGAATGTCTTCTCTAATCACCCTACTATTCCTACTCGGATACCAGCTCGCGGTTAATTTTGCCGGTAGTTTACCTAACGCCGTAGCTCCAATTTACATCCAAAGCTTCTTTGCCATCTGTGCCGGAATTTCTCTCGGTAAGCTGGTCCTAAAACCAACGGCTAGAGAGGCTGCTGGATCCAAACATTATCTAACCCTCTTTGCCATTTTCTTCGTCCTAGCACTCTTATCTCATCTGCGCCTCGACCCGTTCTTTTACTGGGACGAGTGGCATGTAATTGAACGGTTCCAAAAGCAAGGGCTCCCGGGGGTTATCTACACCCATAACGAACACTTCTTGCCGGTGTTTTTTAGCTTCTACTACTTAGAGATATTGTTACTAAAGGATCACTACCTGCGTTACCTCGTAGTCTCTCTCTTCCTTCACGCCTTAAATACCTTGCTCCTGTATCGCCTGCTTTGCACGCTGTCTTCTCCAGAACGCGAAAGCTCCAAAATCCCACTCGCAATTTCGCTTATTTATATGTTGAGCTCTCTCCATTGCGAGGTTCTCGAATGGTCGTTTGTGCAGTGTGTCTTGCTTGCCGAGACTGCAACGCTCATAGCCTTAAACGGGACACTGGATTTCTTAAAAAAGGGGAAGAAAACAGCGCTAGCGGTCACGCTCATAAGCCTCGCGTTGGCACCGTTTCTCTTCGGAAACGGCTTTAGCGCCGTGTTCCAGGTGCTGCTCTTGGTGTTTCTCGTCGGTATTTGGAGTGATAAGAGCCAGTTTATGCCGCGCCTAAAAAGTGCGCTCCTGCTTTCAGCGCTAGTAGCGGTTGTGTTTGTCGGTACGTTTCTAATCTATACCTCACAAAAAAGTGGTTCAGCTCCGAAAATTGAGGCTGCTGGAGTTGCCGCTAATTTCCAAGCCATCTTGGCCTACATGTTTGTCGGAGGTGAGTACGGAACTGTTCTCCGAGGGCTCGGGCTTTTCCCTTCGTTGGAAAACGCAGCTGCAGAATATTGGCTTTCGCCACGGCTGAGGGCCATACTTAACCCTGAAATATTCTTCGCGCTAATCGGGGCAGTGCTTAGTGCTACAATCCTCCTAGTTTCGCTTCTATTGGGAGACGATAAACGGCGGAGCTTTCGCCTCTGGCTCTTAGGTCAGCTGATAATCCTCTCAGTGTTTTCCCTGCCGGCAATTGGCAGGTGGCAGTTTGGTATCGCTCAGTCCCTTTCACTGCGTTACCAGTGCGCTGCAATCACCGGATTGTGTATTATGCTCCTACCATTTTTTGAGGGGCTAATTAACTTTTCTAAGAACCGATTCGGTGAGAGCCGGGGGTTTGTGATTGTGCAGCTATTTCTCTGCTACTACATTGCCGTGCATCTGGTGCTGGGTGTGCGCTTTAATTACTTTACGGAGAAGGGAGTTACTAACCGCCTGTTTATAGCCCAGCTTAAAGACTGGAATTCTCTCTTAAGAGAGGAATCAGGCGGAAAACCAGTGGCCTATGAGGGGACAGGCACTAAACTAGCCGGTAAGTATCCGAGGCTCCCGGACACCGTTACTCCCGGAAGGCATCCAGATGAAATCTATCTAACCCTCCACCGCTTAAACCCGGAACGGTATCCTCTCCGTTCAGAGAACTAGATTAAAGCAGAACTTCTTTCCCAACTGAATTATTGTTAGGATTTCGTTAGTTATTTTAACAAGTTAGCGTAGTTAGGGCCGCTTTCTGTGGTTAGACTTTTTACTTTTTCTTTGTTATACCCTCGCCATAAAGTTCGGGTCGGAGAGTGTTAATGGGCCGACTTTCAAGGGTAGTATTAAATTTTATTGAGGTACTAAAATGATTCGATCCAAGTTGCTTAGTTTTTTTGCGGCAGCGCTTGCCGTAGCGCTTTTTATTCCATTACACACGGCAAATGCTGTTACCTATTCAGCGTCTGAACAGATTACAGACCTTCCGCCGTTTGATTTCGGTGCGCGGGATCTGCAGCGCATTCGCACTGATTCCAATGGAACAGTTATCGAAAACATCGATGGAACAATCGTTGCTGATAACTTGGTTAGCAGTTCCTTCGGATACGTAAACAACAATGACGTTTCCTTCCGTCACAATTTGTCATGGGTTAATCCAGCACCTGACTCTTACCTGGTTGCGGTGCTGCAAATCGATGCCTGGGGCAATATTGGTGGGGACGATGTTGCCTTCGCTGATAGCTTTAACATCGGTCCTCTAAACAACGGTTCATTTGGAAGCTTATTCTTCTCGACATCTTCCTATAATGTGCTCGCGCAGATTAATGACGGCTTATTAGATGTGTTCATCAATAAGAACATTAAAGGTGGATTGTCGAACCTGAATTCCTTCAGTGTTTACAGCTCAACTCTTTCGGTTCGTTATGATGCAGCAGTTCCAGAACCAGCAACGATGCTACTTTTAGGTTCTGGTCTTGCCGGAGCAGCTATCCGACGTCGACGCGCTAATAAACTCTAGAGAGATTTAGTCGTTGATTATGACCCCGAAGTCTCTCAAGTGAGGGCTTCGGGGTTTTTCCTTTTAGCTAAGGGTAACTTCGTTTACTATTGCGAGGATTTCTTTAGTCTCTACTATCCGTAGCTCTTCGTCCCAGGGAACCCGAACACCAACTCGTTTTGGAATTAGCACCAAGGCGCCTAGCGGCACGCCGCTAATATTGGCCCCTTCGCTGAAGTCTTCATCCATCGCACTAGCGACTTCAATCACCTCACCTAAGAGGCTCTCCTGCATCGACTCCTTAGCGCCCTCGGGCAGATAAAGTCCGGCATCGGTCTGATTACCGTCCCGCCGAATGCGCAAAACGACCCGCATCCCAAGGGGGCTAATTTTTCTGATTGTTCGAATATCGGGTTTATAACCAAGAGGAATTACGCTCCTAGGCTTAGGCGCGCTCTCCGTAACAGAAGCAGTTTTGATAACCTCTTTTTCCAGGGCTTTCACCGGGGGCTTATCTGTGGGCTCCTCCGTGGACATCTCTGAGGGCTTCTTCTGATTCATCTTTTCCGGATTTGCCTTTACCCCCATAACCTCGTCGCGGGTCATTACCCGCGTTTCGTTCTTCACGCGCTGAGTTCCGCTACCTCGCGGAAGCGGCGAAACGTTCGTTGGCTTATTCTTCGTATCGTTATCGTTTGCCATAGTCGTATTCTTTTATTCTACGGTAACGCTTTTTGCTAAATTCCGCGGCTGGTCAACATCCGTTCCACGCTCGACGGCAACAAAATATGCAAACAGCTGTAACGGAATTGTTAACACCACAGGGAGAACGGTGGCTGAAATATCGCCCACAGCCACAATCTCAGACGCAGCATCTCTCATCGCCGGGGTCTCGCGGTCAGTGATGGCAATAATTCTCGCCCCGCGCGACTTTACCTCCAGCAGGTTCGACATCGTCTTTTCGTAGTTCACCCCGTCGTGACCGATGACAGCCACCACCGGTGTATCCTCGTTTACGAGAGCAATCGGTCCGTGCTTCATCTCACCAGCTGGATATCCCTCGGCATGAACGTAAGATACCTCTTTAAGTTTTAGCGCTCCTTCGAGAGCTATTGGGTAAAGGATACCCCGACCTAAAAAGAGAAAGTGTTCACACTTTGCGTATTTCTTCGCTAATCCCTCAATCTCCCCAGAAAGCCCCAGTGCATCACGAATTGCGTTAGGCAGGTGAATTAGCTGTTCAATTCTAGTTCGTAAGTCGTCGGCTTGGATTACCCCTCGAAGCCTGCCAAAGTGCAGCGCCAGTAGGTAACCGCCGACAACCTGCGCGATAAAAGCCTTGGTAGAGGCGACACTGATTTCCGGTCCAGCATGGGTATAAAGAACGTTTTCGGCTCTGCGGGTGATGCTGGAGCCGACTACGTTACAAATCGCTAATGTCCGCGCGCCGCACTCGGCTGCGACGTTTAGTGAGCCCAAGGTATCTGCTGTCTCTCCGGACTGGCTGATTGGAATAAACAATGTACGCTTATCTAACAGCGGAGTGCGATAACGGAACTCTGAGCCATAATCCACATCGACATGAATTCCTGCGAGCTTCTCTAAGTAGAACTTTGTCACGAGCGCGGCATGCCAGGCGGTACCACAGGCAACGATACAAACCCGTTCAATTTCTCTTGATTCCTTTTCTGTCAGGCTTAAGTCGTCCAGAAAAATCGACATATTCTGCTGGTCGATGCGCCCGCGAAAGCAGTCCGTAATGACCTGCGGTTGCTCGTGGATTTCCTTCAGCATGAAATGTCGGAAGCCACCCTTCTCGGCGGTAACCGCGTCCCAGGTGACTGTTATTGGCGCTCGCTTAACAGGCTCGCCATTGTGCTCAATTGTAATCTTCTCCGGTGAGACCTCGGCCAGGTCACCATCTTCAAGGATTATTACCTGACGGGTATATTCAAGTATCGCCGGAATATCTGAGGCAACAAACACTTCTCCAGCAGAAAGTCCGATAATGACCGGTGTTGAGTTCTTAGCGACAACAATTTTATCCGGCTCGCGCGAGGAGATGACCACTAATGCATAGCTGCCCTCAAGCTCCCCCACGGCAGCGCGTACCGCCTCGAGCAAGCTCCCTTTGCTATGCAGATGGCTGTTGATTAAGTGAGCCGCAATCTCGGTGTCAGTTTCTGAGGCGAACTTACGGCCCTCTTTGATTAGCCGCTCCCGAAGGCTGATGTAATTCTCGATGATTCCATTATGAACTACACAGATTTCTCCGGCTACATGTGGATGCGCGTTTGTTTCCGTCGGTCTTCCGTGGGTCGCCCAACGGGTATGCCCAATACCAATACTAAAGCCAGAAACAGTTTCCTTAGAGAGCTTGCCCTTGCCCGCCAAAATATCTCTTAGCCGACCGAGCTTTCCCTCGCTGCGAAATACTTCGAATGCACCTCCTTGAACGGTAGCCACACCGGCTGAGTCGTAGCCCCGATACTCGAGTTTCTCGAGTCCAGAGATTAGGACTGGGATTGCATTTCTAGGTCCGACGTAACCAACTATTCCGCACACTGTAAGCTTCCTTTTATTTTTTCTTCTTAGCGGACCTTTTCTCAGCCCAACCTTCAATGTTTTTCTGCTCCGAGCGCTCCACCGCTAAGGCCCCCGCGGGAATATCTTTAGTGATGACCGATCCTGCTCCAACTACAGCTCCTACCCCAACCTCCACAGGTGCCACTAGGCTGGTGTTACTGCCGATAAACGCCCCTTCGTGCACAACGGTCTTGTGTTTGTTAACCCCGTCATAATTACAGGTAATCGTTCCCGCTCCAATATTAGCAAGGGGTCCAACAGTAGCATCTCCCACGTAGGAGAGATGATTTGCTTTAGACCCCTGCCCCATCTTAGTGTTCTTTGTTTCGACGAAATTACCGATTTTTACCTTAGTCTCAAGTATGGTGCCCGGACGCAGGTGCGCATAAGGTCCAACACTACACTCCGATCCGATAACGGAAGATTCAATTACGCACCCGAGCTTGATGTGGCTCTCAACACCCACGACGCTATCAACAACTAAGGAGTCTCCATCTAAAATCGCCCCTGGAGAGATCTGTGTTTTGCCCTTAAGCCTAGTGCCGGCGCCGATAAAGGCATCCGTACCAACTTCAACCCCTTCATCGATATAGGCTACGGCTGGGTTTTCGAAGGTCACTCCGGCATCCATCAATGAGCGGTTAATCTCATTACGGCGCTTGGTTTCAAGCACACTTAACTCGCTACGGGAGTTAGCTCCCGCAACGAAATCAAAATTTTCAATGGCGGCGGCTAATACCTGATATTTATTCTTCGCACCGTAGGAGACGATGTCTGTTAGGTAATATTCGCGTTGGGCGTTTTCGGCACGAAGTGAGGATAGTGCGGATTTTAAAAAAGGAAGTTGAGCGAGGTAAAATGAGCAATTTACCTCCGTAACATCTCGCTCCTTGGCCGTGGCGTCTTTCTCTTCGACAATACCAACTATCTTCTGACTAGCATCTCTAATCACCCTCCCAAAACCTGTCGCCTTTTCGGGTTTGCCTGTTAGAAACATCAACTCCGCTGAACCAACTTCCTGAGTAACTTTCTCAAATGGATAAAAAGTCTCCTTCCGAATTAGCGGAGTATCTCCTGGGACAATCAAAACCAAATTAATTGCAGGGTCTAACTCGGGTAACGCTACCTGCGCAGCATGTCCCGTCCCTAACTGCTCGGCTTGGAGAACGGCGCGCAGCTCAATGCCTTTTAGAAATTTCTTCTCTTGGAGGAGTTTCAATTCTGCTCTAAGCAGCTCCTCACCGTAACCGATAACAACCACTATTCGCTGTGGGCCAAGCTCGGCAACTGCCTGGAGTGTGCGCTCAAGCAGAGTAATTCCACAGACTCGGTGCAGAACCTTCGGCAGCTCGGACTTCATCCGCGTGCCTTTGCCTGCTGCTAGGACAATAGCCTGTAATTTAGAGGTAATTTGGCTCATCAGTATGGGGAACAGTTATGCTTACAGACTTTTAGACCCCTGAGAATACGGAAGGATTCTCATTAAATCCAGTTAATTACCCATCCTTCTTGGAGATGAAATCAACACCAACCGAGCAACCCCTAGTGAATCTCCGGTGCTATAGTTATGTAAGGATTTCAATGGGTTACGCAGAACATCCGTAAATATCGAAGTTAATTCGCCAAAGTCCGCAATGTTTAGAGCTAATATGCCGATTTTAGTCGTATGGCTACGGGCGTAGAAAATAGACTTCCAGAGGACAGTTTGAGAACGGTTCACCGACGTGAGCTAGACCTTGAACTTGACCGTCTGGAGAGCAAAATTGCCGAACTACGGGTGCAGTACGAACAGCACTTCATCGATATTCTTCCGCAACCGCCAGCAAAATTGCAACGCGAAGTTGTAGTGCTGATGCGCAAGCTGCTAAAGGCACCGTTTAAGAATTCTCAGAGTCGGTTCCGCCTACGCACCCTTATCACCCGTTATCAGACCTATCACACCTACTGGGAGAGGGTTAACAAACAGCGGGAAGATGGAACCTATAATCGGGACGTGTTCCGAGCGGAGCTTAGAGAAAAACTTCAGGATGATTTAAAGAAGCAGGATTCTGGGTCAGGTCGCGCCGAAGCTGGAATGCGGCAGCTTTATCAAAGCTATGAAACTGCCCTTAAGCAAGCCGGTGCTAAAGCGGATAATCTAAACTTTGATGCCTTTAAAAAGACCTTAATAAAAAAGGCCAAACAGCTTAAGTCCGAGCATGGTGCAAAAAAGCTCCACTACAAGGTAGTTCTTAAAAATGGCAAGGTCTCAATTAAGGCCTCTGTTAAGAGCTAACCCTAGTTAACCAACTCCGTTCTACGATGAACTTCCAGTCGTGCCTTGGCGCGATCGAGCTCAGATTTTACGTGCGCGAAGTCGTCAGAGAAGAGGCTCTTATTCGCAACAAGTGGCTCAAGCTCTCTGACTTTTATCAACGCCAACTTGTCGTTGATGTTCTTGCCGTCTTCGCCGAACTCCGCCAACAATACAAGATTCCCCTTTTTAATCTCGAACACACCGGAGCTAACCATAAACCAGTAGTCATCTCCGTCTTTAACGAGCTTTAGCGCACCTGTGCCGAGAATACCGATAAAGTCCTCATGTCCAGGAAGCACCCCCATCTCTCCATCAAATGCCGGGAGCACAACCTCAGACACGGTAGTCTTTAGTAGTGGCTTACCGGGGGTAAGAATCTCTAAATTGAACTCTTTTTCCATGTCACCTAATTTTCTGTTAAGCCGCGGCCCCAGAAGCTACCTGACTCAATCGTTCCGCCTTCTTGCGCTCTTCCTCAGCCAAACGTACCGCCTTCTGTCTAGCTTCTTCAATAGTTCCCACTAGGTAAAAGGCCTGCTCTGGTAGGTCGTCATGCTTACCGTCACAAATCTCCTTAAACCCGCGAATCGTATCTTCAAGCTTTACGTACTTACCTTCTAGACCGGTAAACTGTGCAGCAACGAAGAACGGTTGGGATAGAAAACGCTGGATCTTACGTGCGCGCTCAACGATTAACTTATCGTCCGGAGACAACTCGTCCATACCTAGAATAGCGATAATATCCTGCAGGTCCTTATAGCGCTGCAGAACACTCTGAACCTCACGCGCCACCCCGTAGTGCTCTTCGCCGAGAACTGCTGGATCGAGAATCGTTGAGGTTGAATCCAACGGATCCACCGCGGGGTAAATCCCCTGCTCGGCAATTGAACGAGAGAGAACGGTTGTCGCATCCAAGTGCGCAAAGGTTGTCGCCGGAGCCGGATCGGTTAGGTCGTCCGCCGGAACATAAATCGCCTGCACGGAGGTAATCGAACCTGACTTAGTCGAGGTAATACGCTCCTGCAACTCACCCACGTCAGTTGCTAGCGTTGGCTGATATCCTACCGCTGAAGGCATACGTCCCAGAAGGGCTGATACCTCAGAGCCGGCCTGAACGAAACGAAAGATGTTATCAACGAAGAGCAATACGTCTCGCCCTTCTTTGTCACGGAAATATTCCGCCACTGTCAGAGCCGAAAGTCCGACACGGAAACGGGCACCTGGAGGTTCGTTCATCTGGCCGTAGACGAGGGCGGCCTTATCAATAACTCCGCTCTCTTTCATCTCCATCCAAAGGTCGTTACCTTCACGGGTTCGCTCCCCTACTCCAGCAAATACTGAATATCCGCCGTGGGCTTTAGCTACGTTATTGATAAGCTCCATGATGATCACGGTTTTACCAACGCCAGCACCACCAAAGAGACCAATCTTTCCCCCTTTTACGTAAGGTGCAAGCAGGTCGATGACCTTAATGCCTGTTTCAAAAATCTCCTTAGATACGGACTGCTCGTCGAACTTCGGTGCTGGACGGTGAATTGCCCAGCGCTCTTCAGTATTCATTGGACCAGCCTGATCCACCGGGCGACCAACAACGTCCATAATCCGGCCTAGGGTGTTCTGGCCTACGGGCACACTAATTGGCGCGCCAGTATCTCGAACTTCCATTCCGCGAACTAATCCGTCTGTGGAATCCATCGCCACGCCTCGGATGACATTATCCCCAACGTGCAAGCTTACCTCTAAAATGAGGTTATCAGGTTCGTCGCTGATGGCAGGGTTTGTGATTGTGAGCGCGTCGTAAATTTCAGGAAGTCCCCCGCCCTCATCAAAGGCCACATCCACGACGGGTCCCATCACCTGAACAATTCTTCCAATTCTTTTTGTGCCTGTTGTTGACATATCCTACTCGCCTATTTGGTTCCTAAAATTAAAACTATAAGTCTATTTAATCGCTTCCGCGCCACCGACGATATCAATAAGCTCTCTCGTAATGGTGCTCTGACGGGCACGGTTGTAAAAGAGTCTTAACCTTTCAATTAAATCATTTGCGTTGTTGGTAGCGGAATCCATCGCTGTCATACGCGCTGCGTGTTCACTGGCTTTCGATTCCAGAATTGCCTGGCGCACACGCATCTTCAAAATCATCGGTATGACCTTAGCCAAAATCTCTTCAGCACTTGGCCGCAATTTCGTTCTAGAGTCCGCCGAGACCGGCTGAGAGCTGCCTTCGGCTGTCAGGTTCGAAAGCGGCAATAGCACCTCGCGGGTTACGCGCTGAGTTAGGGCCGAGACAAATGTAGTGTAATAAAGCACAACCTCGTCAACCTTACCGGCCGAAAAATCGCGGATTAGTCCCTCAGCAATTGCATCTATTGGCCACTGCGAAGAGTCTTCCGGAAGTCCTTCAACGGAATCCAGAATATTGAACTTTAGCCGCCGCAGGGCTGCCGCGCTTCGCCTACCAACACCGACGACTTCAACCTTAAGCCCTGGCTGACTCTCCTGCAAAACTACGCTCTTAATAATATTGGCGTTATATGCTCCACACAGACCGCGCTCGCCAGAGACGACCACGATTCTGCGGGTCTTTACCTCATCCGCTACTTTAAGCAACGGATGGGAAAAATCCGCGGGAAGTTCCGCTTGCAAGGTCGAGATCACATCCCCTAAGCGCCTACTAAAATCACGCCCGCCGACGGCTGCGTCCTGTGCGCGCTTTAGTTTCGCCGCCGAAACCAATTTCATCGCCCGAGTTATCTGCTTCGTATTCTTAACCGAAGTGATGCGCCGACGAATTTCCTTTAATCCTGCCACAAAGGTCTCCCTTCCTATTTACTAGTGAGCACTCGCGCTGTGGTGTTGGCCGCCAGACTTTCCACCTGCACTTCCGCCAGTCTCCTGGGCGGTTGTGCGACGGTCCGCTTTCTTGCCTTCGATAAAATCCCGCGTGAATTTCTCGAGCGCCCTACGAAGCTCATCGGTCTGATCGTCGGTCATTGCGCCCTTTTCGCGAATTGCCTGTAACACAGCACCGTGGCTTCCAGCGATATATTGGTGCATCGCCGGTTCAAAGTTAACAATATCTTCGACATCAAGTAGGTCGATTAAACCTTCGTTTGCGGCAAAAATCGAAACTACCTGTAGCTCAACCGGCATCGGCAGATACTGCGGCTGCTTAAGGATTTCTACGAGCCGCTCTCCACGCGCCAACTGCTTCTGAGTCGCAGAATCGAGATCCGAACCAAACTGAGCAAAGGCCTGCTTCTCTCGATATTGAGCTAGATCTAGACGTAGAGTTCCAGCGACCTTCTTCATCGCCTTAATCTGCGCTGCTCCACCCACTCGGGAGACGGAGAGACCAACGTTAATCGCTGGCCGAACACCAGAGAAGAAGAGGTCTGATTCGAGATAAATTTGACCGTCCGTAATCGAAATTACGTTTGTCGGAATATAGGCTGATACGTCACCGGCCTGAGTCTCAATAATCGGTAGCGCCGTCATCGAGCCTGCGCCTTCGGCATCGCTTAATTTAGCGGCACGCTCAAGCAGTCGTGAGTGTAGATAGAAAACGTCTCCTGGATACGCTTCACGTCCTGGTGGGCGGCGAAGTAGAAGCGAAATCGCACGGTAAGCAACGGCGTGTTTTGAAAGGTCATCAAAAACGATTAGCGCATGTCGACCGTTATCACGGAAATATTCTCCCATGGTTGACCCTGCATAGGGCGCAATAAAGGCAAGAGGCGCAGGTTCACTGGCGGTTGCGGCAACGATTATCGTGTGCTCAAGCGCACCATTCTCACGGAGCTTCTCTACTACCTGAGCAACGCTAGAGCGCTTCTGGCCGATTGCTACATAGATACAAATTACATCTTTACCTTTTTGGTTGATGATAGTGTCAATCGCAACTGCCGTCTTTCCGGTCTGACGGTCACCGATGATGAGCTCTCGCTGACCACGGCCAATGGGCACCATTGCATCAATGGCCTTTAATCCAGTTTGAAGTGGCTGATGAACAGACTTTCTCTGAACGATACCTGGAGCCTTAACTTCAATTCGGCCATATGCAGCGGCTTGAATTGGACCCAGGCCGTCAATTGGAAGTCCGAGTGCGTTAACGACTCGACCGATTAGGGCATCCCCTACTGGAACCTCAGCGATACGGCCTGTGCGCTTGACGATATCTCCCTCTTTAATATCTGAGGTCTCGCCCATCAACACCGCGCCGACGTTATCCTCTTCTAGGTTTAACGCGATTCCCATAATATCTTTGGGGAAAAGCAGTAGCTCGCCAGAGGCGACATTTTCCAGGCCGTGAATACGTGCGATACCGTCACCGACGGAGAGAACAGAGCCAACCTCAGAGAGCTCAACCCCTGCCTTGTAATCTCTAATCTGCTCGCTAAGAATTCGACTAATCTCTTGTGCCTTAATTTCCATCTAATTTCCCTTTCGTTTCTAAGATTAAAGCTTAAAAATAACTGTTTAAATCACTGTTAATTCCCGACTCGCGCCGCAAAATTAACTAACCAGACTTCGCTCAATTCGGCTTAGCTGTCCGCTAAGCGATCCGTCTAATACCTTCCCTCCGAAGCTCACAATCATCCCGCCAATCACCGTCGGATCGATACGCCAGGTAAAAACCGGTCGGCCTCCAATATGCGTTGCTAGTCCCTTCTGGATCTCCTCTGACTCCTCACTGCTCACCGCGCGGGCCGTGACAATCTCCACTTTCATGGCTCCGGCGCGCTTGTCAGCTTCGCCAGCAAAAGCCGCACAAATCTCCGGTAGCGCCGCAATTCGATCCCGCTCAAAAAGCACCTGGAGAAAACGCTGAGCAATTGCCGGAAGTCCGGCAGCGCGGGAGATTTCTACTAGGGCACTTAGACGCTCTGTGTCCTTAAACATCGGGCTTAAGATACAGTTAGTCAGTTCCTTGTCCCCCACCCATATTGCGGAGAATTCCATCAGCTGACACGCAAGCTTCTGCTGCGGACTTGGCGTTCCGGAATCCCCTAGCTCCTTTAAGGTCGCGTTAAATAGCGCCTTGGCATAACGTGAGGCGAGTTTTCCAACTTTCTTACTCATTAGCTAAAACCCCCCTGATTGCCCGCCGATTTGTCCACCAAGAAGTAACTCTCTTAATGCCGCCTGGCGCAGTTTACGATCGTCCTCTCCGGAGAGAGTTGCAGCCAATTTCTTACGCGCAGCCTCAGTCGCTTGAAGGATAACCTCGCGGCGAATAACGGCATTAGCCTGATTAATTTCGTTTTCAATCTGCCGTCCAGTGTCTGCGGCTATTCTCTCCGCAGAACGCTTCGACGCAGCGAGCACAGCAGCGGAAATCTTTTGCGTTTCAACTTCGTATTCACCTAGTAGCTCTTGAATCTCACCGGCTATGGTTTTTAGTCGCTCCTGCCGCGAGTCTAGCCCAGCTTCAGCTTCCATAAGATCTCGGGAAACCTTGCGAAGAGCCTCTTCGATATCAACGCTACGTGCACGAAGTATTGGAGAGATATGTTTCTTGAAAAGATAGACCGCACAGAAGATAAACAGCGCAAAGTTAGCAGCTGGCCATTTTAGACTAAGCCAGTTGATAGCAGCATGGCCGTGAGCCTCTTCGGCAAAGGCAACACTAGGAAAAAGTCCTAAAAACAAAGCCGTAACGATTAGAAGTTTACTTTTCACACTCACCTTAATGTTAAAATGCCCCAAGTTTAGGCTGATTGCCTAATGGACCATCGGACCAGAGCCCGAAGCCAATACCCGATCAACTACAGTCTGGGCGAGTCTTTCTGACTCGACATGAATTTCGCCTCGAGCCTGGGCTTTAAGCGCTTCGATTTCTAAGCGCGCCTTTTCAAGCTGCTGCTGGGCGCGCTCCTGTGCCTCTGTGATAAGTGTCTGGCCCTGAGCCTTAGCGAGACTAACTTTACTATCACGCTGAGATATTCCCTTTAATCTGGCGGCACGAAGTTCATTTTCAATCTTTTCTTGAACGGTCTGAGCCTCCTCGCGGGACTTTGCGGTTTGACGCTCATCACCCACTGTTCGCGCTTCACGTTCAGCCAGGACCGCGAAAAAGGGTTTAAAAAGATATCTCGATAACACCGCCCAAAGCGCAACAAAAAGCAGCGCCGACAATCCAACCTCGTTTAAAATCTCCGGCTTCATCATTCGACTTTATTTGCTCTCCGAATTCTCTACGCTTTTTGTAACAGTTCTTGTTCCTGTGGATTTAATCAAGACGCTGCGGGACGGCGCCATTGAGCAACGTCCCTCAAAAACCACTCCATCCTCGATAACGAGCGACGGGCTTGTAATATCTCCACTAACCCGAGCTCCTACGTGAAGCTCCAGAAGCTCAGTACACTCTATATCCCCAGTTACCTCGCCAAAAACCCGGACGAGCTCGCCGTGAATATTTGCATCGACCGAGGCCGACTCACTGATGGTGAGCTTTCCGGTCGATTTAATCTCCCCCTCAACAACTCCTTCGATCACCGACTCCCCTGAGATTTCGAGCGTTCCGGTGATTCGGCATCCAGCGCCGATAATCAGATTCAATCCTTGGCGCTCGGTCTTCACCTTGGCCTGAGTTGAGCCGCCTTTACCCGTAGTCCAACCATCCTGTTGAACTCTCTCGGTTACCTTTCCCGTCTCTGCTTTTGACTCGATCACGGCGACTCCTTACAAAATATTCTTCCCAGCTTAACTTCCCTGGAAAAACAGCGCTTAACCCTAAGGCTAAGAAGAGAACCGGCATACTACATTCGGTGGAAAAATTCCAAGAGTCAGAGATGACTGGCAATTGTTCCCACCAATGCGTTCCGGAGCATGAGTTGATAGCAAAAATCCGCCTGAAAGCGAAACTGAAACCAATGGTTAAAAACCGGGTTCTAGTTGCGAAACCCCAGTCTTAAGTATGGAATTACCGTTGAGTTTCGGCTAGTATAGGGGGGCTCGGTTATTGGCAAAGATGACTTGGCCTTACTTCCGCCCTTTGGTGATTTAAACGAAACCTAACCTACTGGAATTTCCATTTTATAATGAACACCAACTTTGAATTCCGACCCAGCCTTGGTTTATTACAGCAAATAGCAGCAATCGAACGCGCTACGGGACATTGGGAGCGACTTTCGATGAGTCCGGCATTTGCTTCAGATGAGCTTTTTAACTCGGCTTTAGTAAACGGTTCCAAGGCTATACTGGCCCTGGATGGAGCAGCTGCGCTCACACTGGGCAGCCAAATTGAGGTTAAGAATCTGCCCACTAATGTGGACTTTAGTCTGGGCTCTGACACCGATGAAATCGGCCAAGTCGAAACACTTCCCTTTGAGACTCCACTTGTGGCTGCCCATAAACTGGAAGCGCCCTTTAATATTCAGGGGATTGAGTATTTGTGGGAACTCATCTCTGGCTCGCGAAGCAGCGGTTCTTTGCTGGAGTTTGATGAATGGTCAAAGGGCGCGATTACTGGAACCCGTTATAGACATCAAAATTGTAGCTTTTTAGTGCCAATGGTTGGCCAATCTACTAATGAAGTGGTTTTTTCGACTGTTCCTCCATTTTTGATTTCACAGAGATTAGAGGGTTTAGTTAATTGGACAAATACTGAGCTTAGATCCGGGCTAATTCATCCAATTATAGTCATCGGAACCTTTCATTTGCTATTTTTACAGATTCATCCGTTTTCTACGGCTAACCATCGGTTAAGTTTAATTCTCACCTGGCGTCTCTTGGACGATATTGGCTATAGTTTTATCAGAAATAGTCACTTCGCTCCTTGGCTTAGTGGTCGTGCAAAGAGCTATTACTCTGCCCTTAGGCAAGCTGAGAAGACAGCGCAGACTAACTGGTCGACGTTAAACATCTGGCTCGAACTTTTTTCAGACTCGCTGAGGGAAGCCAGCGAGTCTGTGCTTTCCGACGGCGAAAAGCAGACAGAGGTACGTCGGCTTACATTCGTTCAGAAGCGAATTATCGAAGTTGTAAGGAATCACGGCTCAGTATCACGAGACAAAATAGTAAACGAAACCGGGATTAATCTCAGCACGATAAAATACAACCTCTCCGTACTAGCAGATAAGGGCCACCTAAAGCGCGACGGCGGCGGTCGCGGGACCAGCTATACGATACTGTAATTTCCGGGTTACTCTGCCCTGGGGATCCTAATTCGGGCGGCAGTGGCTCGAATTGGGATCCTCTCCCTAGGCGGTCCGAGAGCGAACTCATTCGGACTACTCCCCCCAGGGCCTAACCACCGCCTCTCGAATCAGGATCTCCAAGGCGAGTTGCCTTACAACTCCCATACAACCGCCATACCAAAAGCTCATCGGCTTTAAGGGCTGGTCAGCGAGAAACGCCCAGGCGTTCGAGGACTGTTTCTAGTTCTGCGCGGGAGAAGAAGCTGATTTTTAGCTCTCCGCTTTCGCCGGAGCCAAACTGCAGCTGGACTTTAGTCCCGAGGGCACGGCGGAGGCGGTCTTCTAGTTGCAAAATGTTAGGTGTCTTTTGTGGAGCACTCCCCTGCTTCCGAGCCGCCTTTTTCTCCGCCGCAGCTCCATGTGAAAGCTGCTCAGCGGCGCGCACCGAAAGCCCCTCCTTAATGATTTTCTCCGCAAGAAAACGCTGTTTTGCTGGGGTATCAGCCATAAGCAGAGCTCGCCCATGGCCAGCACTAAGCTTCCCTTCAACAATGTGCCGCAGCACCTCAGGCGGGAGTTTTAGCAGCCGTAAAGAGTTAGCAATTGAGGCCCGGTCCTTACCGACCGACTTCGCCACGTCCTGCTGACTCTCGCCAAACTCATCAATCAGCCGCTGATAGGCCTCTGCCTCTTCGATTGGGTTTAAATCCGCGCGCTGAATATTCTCGATAATCCCTAGCTCCAACGCCTCTTTGTCGGTTAGCTCCCGCAACAGAACCGGAACCGTAGTTAAGCCCGCATCCCTGGCCGCACGAAAACGTCTCTCACCGGCAACAATCTCAAACTGCTGCACGCTACCACTTGAACTCGAATGCTTGCGCACGATAATCGGCTGAATAAGCCCAGTCTCCCGAATCGATGAGCTTAAAGAGGCGATTTCTTCAGTGGAAAAACGCTTTCGTGGTTGATTAGGGTTCGGGAAGATGCGCTCAATCGGCACCATCAGTAAACCGTTTGAAATCTCGCTCAGCTGTTGGGTTTCGGATTTACCTGCTGATTTTTCGGCGATTGTTGCGGATGACGATTCGGGCTCTACATAGCGGACGTTCTCACGCTTAATCTGAAGAACCTCTGCCTTCTTACTCTCTAAACCGGACTTTGGATTTTGCTCAGTCTGAGAAGGAAGAACAACTTCCACATTGACCTTTGAAGATGTCATCAGAGCACTAAGTCCACGTCCGAGCGCGTTTCTCTTTCCAGCGGTATTGGCACCCTTTTGCATAAGCGATAATCTATTATAACTAGTTGATATTATTAATTATTTACTAGCGACTATTAGCCACTCTTGGCTCTTTCTCCCCAACCCCTGCTTTGGCTCCCTTGGTGGGAACTTTAGTGGGTTCCTTCTTGCGCCTTTTTTCAAGTTCTTTAGCTAGCGCCATATAGGAAGTTGCTCCCAGTGAATGCGGATCGTAGAGAAAAATGGGCTGACCAAAACTTGGACTCTCGCTCAGTCGCACATTGCGCGGAATCGCCGAGTCGAAAACCAATTCACCGAAAAAGTTTCGCGCCTCTTGGCCAACTTGGCGTGATAGATTGGTGCGACTGTCATACATCGTCAGCACTACCCCTTCAATTTCAAGCTCAGGATTAAGCTCTTCACGCGCCAGATTAACTGTCTGTGTAATCGCTGAAATGCCCTCCAGCGCGTAATATTCGCACTGGAGCGGGATTAAGACAGAATCTGCAGCGACCAGCGCATTTACGGTTAGTAGGCCTAACGAGGGAGGACAGTCGATAAATACGTAGTCGAACTGGGTGCGAAGCTTCTCCAGCTGGCTTTTTAAAACCAACTCTCTTTCGGGCAATTTACTTAACTCGAGCTCGCATCCGACGAGATCAATATTAGCCGGCGCCACCCAAAGCGAAGGAAGCGCTGTTCCGACGATTACCGAGCTAAGCTTAAAGACCCCCAAGAAGACATCATAGAGCGTAGCCTCAAGACCGTTCTTATCAACCCCTAAACCACTCGTTGCGTTTCCTTGAGGATCGATATCGATCACCAGGACCTTCCGTCCTAATTTGGCTAACCCAGCAGAAAGATTGACAGTTGTTGTTGTCTTTCCAACCCCGCCCTTTTGATTTACGACCGCTATTACGCGTCCCATATCGCCCTCCTGAGTGTCCTCTTGATTTCGAGGCCGGTGATGAAGTTAGGTGTAGCACGGAGCTTTGGAGAAGTGGAATATGGAAAAGGTGTTTCACGTGAAACATCTTTGCATGGGGGCCAAAGCGCTAGTGGCAAATCGACCAGGAGTAGGGGATGTTAAGATTTATCTTTATTCTTTACGGGAGGTTATGAAATTGTTTCACGTGAAACACCCCGTAAACAATTCGGAATCGAGTGCTCTTAAAAACAGCCCTTAGTGCTTTAACGTCCAACAGACCAATCTCCGACCAGCGTTGTCGGGGGGTAGTGAATACGGATAACTTCGCGAACTCGTCCGTGAGTTAGCGCTTTGCTCTGTAGCGGAATCTTTACCCGGCTCATTATTTGGCCCAGCCATTTTTATTATTATTCCGTCATTAGCTAGCAGGCGGCTAGACTCACGGACGAACTGCTCGTCAATCCCCGTAGCCCGGGTAATCGAAATTCCAACCGGTGGAATCTCTACGCTTTTAATATCTTCGATGCGTTTATTAATCACGTAGACGTTAGAGAGCCCCAGCTGGCGCTTTACCTCCTTCAGGAATATCGTCCTCTTCTCCCTTGGTTCGCAGAGATACACTTCGCGATCTCTATGGATGATTGCAATTGGAATTCCCGGAAGTCCTCCGCCGCTTCCAACATCGAGCACCGGCAATGTAGCAGCCGGACTCTCTGCGGTTACAACATTCTGGATGAACCAAGCGGCCACAAGCGAATCGATGATATGCCGACTCACTACCTGTTCAGCCGGAAGCGGCGAGATTAAATCAACCCGTTCTGACCAAAGGATTAGCTGTTCGCAATAGCGAGCTAGTGCTTGAAGGGTGTCATTATCCAGAACCAGTGAAGATCTGGAAAAGGGCTCGGCCTGACTTAACTGGGCATGGCACTTTACCCAAAATTTCCTAATAATTTCCGATAGTTCGGCTATCATACGAGATATGCTTAAAAGTGCTTAAGGAAGTGCCTAAGTGCGACTTGAAGTCTACCCTAAAATACCCTGTTGGGTCTCCTCGCGAGAGAGCTCCCTTCTTAAGTAGACCGCAATAATCGAGAGCGCCGCGGGAGTCACTCCGGAGATACGGGAAGCCTGTCCAACTGTTTGTGGACGAATAATCGAGAGCCGTTCTCGGACCTCGATACTTAGCGCCTTAATAGAAGAGTAGGGGAAATCCGCTGGAATCTTTGCCTCTTCCATCCCGCGCATCCGCTGAATCTCCTCCGCTTGACGCTTCAGATAGCCGGTAAATTTTAGCTCCGTCTCGATCCGCTCGCGCTCGGAGAACGAAAGTGCGGTCGCTCCTGGATAGCGCTCTGAAAGGATTTCGTAGTTTAGCTCTGGTCGTCGAATTAATGTAGCCAAACTCACTGCGTCATAAAGCTCGGCGCTTCCAATGCCGCTAAGCCAAGCATTTTCATCCGTCAGTGGCTTTACAATTGTGTGCTCAAAACGGCCCTTTTCCGTAGAAATTCGCGCCTCGCGCGCCAAAAACTCAGTCCAATCCGCATCCGGAACAATCCCTAGTTCGCGCGCCAGTGGGGTCAATCTGCTATCTGCGTTATCTTCGCGCAGGTGCAACCGGTATTCAGCGCGAGAGGTAAACATTCGGTAGGGTTCGACAACCCCCAGAGTCGTAAGGTCATCAATCATCACGCCGATATATGAGTTATCGCGGGTAAAGGTGACAGGGGGTTTTTCAATCGCAAAACGGGCAGCGTTTATACCAGCCACAATGCCTTGCGCAGCGGCCTCTTCGTAGCCGGTCGTGCCGTTAATCTGTCCTGCGAGATAAAGACCGGTGAGGGCCTTTGGGCGCAGCGTTAAATCAAGTTCGTCAGGCTGGACATAATCATATTCGACAGCATATCCCGGAACGAGAATCTTCACGTTTTCAAGCCCCGAAATGGTCCGCACAAAGGCCTCCTGAACATCAAGTGGGAGGCTGGTAGAGATGCCGTTAGGGTAAACAATCTGAGAATTAAAGCCCTCCGGCTCGAGAAAAATATTGTGGCTCTGTTTATCAGCAAAGCGGAAAACTTTATCCTCAATTGATGGGCAATAACGCGGGCCACCGGACTTTATCTGGCCGTTAAACATCGGCGAGCGCGAAACGTTATTCTGGATAATTTCATGTGTAAGCAGGTTGGTGCTGGTTATCCAACAGCTGATTTGTGGGCGCACAATCTCTGCCGTGCGAAACGAAAAGGGCTTAATCGGAACATCCCCTGGCTGCTCGGTGGTCTTTGAGAAATCAATCGTGCGAATATCTAAGCGGGGAGGGGTGCCGGTCTTCATCCGCCCCATCCGTAACCCTAAGTCCCGAATCGAGTCGCTGAGAGTATAGCTGCCCTCATCCCCGACTCGTCCTCCACGGGTCTGCTTCTCGCCCGTATGCATTAGCCCACGAAGAAAGGTGCCGGTTGTAAGAATCGTCGCCTTAGCGGAGAGCGTTTGGCCGCCCTTTAGGTGAATACCTACTATCCGCTCACCATCGACCGCCAGAGCGCTAACCTCACCTTCGATAATCGACAGGTTTGGGCAGCTGACACAGGCGCTCAGAATTCGACCTTTATATAAATCCCGGTCGGCCTGAGCCCGAGAGGAGCGCACCGCCGGACCTTTAGAGGAGTTCAGAGTCCGAAACTGAATTCCGGTGTCATCAATTGCTCGGGCCATCTCACCAAAGAGAGCATCGACCTCTTTAACCAGCTGACCCTTCCCCAAACCCCCAATCGCAGGGTTACAGGACATCTGCCCAATAGTATGCCGAGAGAAGGTGACAAGTGCCGTCTTGGCCCCCATTCGGGCAGCGACAAGCGCAGCCTCGCTTCCTGCGTGACCACCGCCGACAACTACTACGTCGAAGCTGGAAGTAGAACTTTCTCGAAACATAACTTACTATAATTACTCGGATTATTCTTTCTTTGGCACCCTGTTAAAGAAGGTGGGCATCAAAGGGTAAGATCGAGCTCAAAGAATAACCGGCTGTATTTAATGAGTTTTTGGGCTTGGGTTTTATACCAGAGATGTGGGGGGTTAGGCCAATCTCTGAAGCAGTGGCAGGTCTTAATCAGATTAGGGGTTGGAGGGGATGGAAGTCGGGGGCCGAAGTAACTGTTTTGAGTTGGCTGGTAAACCATGCATAAAGGTTTTAAAGATTTCTTCAACGACTGCGTTGACCGTTCCGCTGGAGCGATTCGCTCTTCTCAGCGAATTCCGAAGAGAGGAATCGAACAACGCCCAGTCGGAGTGCACCTGAACTCCAAGTTCAGCCCGCTAGAGCTTAACTTAGCCGCTCCTTCTTTAACCGTCGCCCTGGCTCACGTAGCGCGGGCCGCAATTTTCCCAGTTTTAGGCGTAGCGCTCGTTTCGGCACTTACATTGGGGGCCTTTAGAGCCCGTCCCGTTGCTGCATTTTCAAACCATGAAACAGTTTATACAGTTGATAGTTCTGCCGTAGCTCCAATCGCTACAGCCGAATCGACTGCCACCCTTGAGCCGCTGACAGCCGCTACCGAGAGCGTAAAATCAGAGCTTAATCTGTTAGCTGATGTGCCTCTACCTGAGCAAAATGAGGCACTCGCCGCGCTCGCTGATGAGCTAACTAAAGAGGCTGAAGGAGTTCAAACAGCTTCGCTTGTTAAGGAGTCCGTGCTCGATAGAATGGGGCAGATTAAGTTCCTAGCCGGAATGATTGCCATTCATAGACCTTCTATCGCCGATTGTGGAGCAGTTGCTAAGGACATTGTGGAGATCAGTTCACAGGAAGGAGTTGACCCGTTTTACGTAGCGGCGATTATCTCAGTCGAGAGCCGCTTTGGCTCAAATGAGCGCTCTAAAGTGGGAGCGATGGGGCTGATGCAGCTCATGCCAAAAACAGCCGACGCGGTGCAGAAACTTCGCACTGGAACAAAGCTCCGCACAACGCTAACGGACCCACGAACCAATATTAAGCTTGGGGTGCACTATATCAAGCAGTTAGAGAAGCAGTTTAAGGGAAATCGCTTCTTAGCGCTTGCTGCTTACAACTGGGGCCCGACAAATGTAGATAACGTTGGCGGCCGAAAGAGCCGGATTCCAGCCTCGGTGCAGGACTACGCAAGCACTGTTCTGGAGCGCTCGCTAAAGTGGGTTAACCACTATAAGAAAGCTGAAAAGAGCGCGAACTCGTTCGAACAGGCGATGATTGAACCCAAGCCTGCCATTAGCTAACTCTCAAGCCATATTGTAACAGGGCCATCGTTTATCAGGCTGACCTGCATATTGGCGCCAAACTGCCCCTGGCTGACATGTTTTACTCCGGCGCTGGTCAAAGCCTGACAAAACTCCTCGACCAATGGCGCCGCCAATTCAGGCTTTAACGCCCCAAAAAACTCCGGTCGGCGACCCTTCGAGCAGTCCGCATAGAGGGTAAATTGTGGCACTACCAGGGCGCCACCTTCGGTCTCAATCAGGGAGTGGTGAAATCTCCCGCGCTCGTCAGGAAAAATGCGCAAATTCGCGATTTTCTCAGCCATCGCGGCCAGCTTCTCCTCTGCATCTCCCTCACCAAAACCTACTAGCAGCATAACCCCGGCTGGAATTTCGCCGACGGTTTCACCCGCCACTTTAACGGCGCTCTCTGTTACTCGCTGCAAAAGTACTCGCATAAATCTCCAATTATCTCTCTAGTTGCTAAGTAACGGCCCGAGCGCTTGCCACTATTTACCGATACAAAACTTAGAAAAAATTCGCCCCAGAATCTCCTCTGTATGGGTAACTCCTACAATTTCATTAAGTGCGCTAAGAGCGCCGCGAATATTTAGGGCGATAAGTTCCGGTGGTAGCTCGTCTCCCAATCCCTGCAGGGCCTCGGTTAAGAGCTCCTGGGCCTGTTTTAGCGCAACAAAGTGCCTCGTGCTGGTAATTATGACACCACCCGAAGAGCTACTTGAGCCCGAGGTAAGCACCCGCTTTATCCCCTTCCGAAGCTCCCCTAAGCCCTGTCCCGTGACAGCCGATACCGGGATAACTTCGACTCCCAGCGGTATTGCTATCTTGCTAATCCGGTCAGTAACGGCACTCGGTTTGATGTCACTCTTATTGGCGACGATTATTATCTGCGACGAAAGCGCACGAACCTGTTCAAACACCGCCCGCTGCTCATCAAAGTCGAGGGTCGAGTCATAGATGTAAATTACGAGTTCCCCCTCGGCGGCCTTCTTCCAGCTTCGGGCAATGCCTAGTGTTTCGACCTCATCCGGAACTCGAGCATGACTTCCCTGCTCGGCCAGCCCCGCCGTATCCCAAAGCCTGACAAAGAGCCCGTCCAGCGAGATGCGCTCTTCGATACTGTCCCTGGTCGTGCCGGGCACAGGGGTCACAATCACCCGTTCCTCACCCAAGAGCCGATTCAAAAGGCTTGATTTTCCAGCGTTTGGCAGCCCTACTAACACTACGCTGGCCCCCTCGCGGAGGATCCTCCCGCTAGAAAAGGTCTCTAAGTAATCCCGTGCGCGAGTGGCGATTGAACTAATTACGGCACTCCAAGAACTGTAGGAGAGGGGAGGAATCCCTTCTTCCGGAAAATCTATTTGAGCCTCAATTTCCGCCAACACATCTCGAAGTGGCTCACCAAGCGCAAGCACTGCCCGGGAGAGTTTGCCCGAGAGCTGCTCCTCTGCAACCTTGGCCTGAGACTCTGTTTCTGCGGCGATTAAATCGGCTATGCCCTCGGCCTGCGCTAGGTCTATCTGGCCATTTAAATAGGCCCGTTCACTAAACTCTCCCGCGCGGGCTGGTCTTACCCCCAGTCTCTCTAAGTTCTGAAGCAACCGGTTTACAAGATAAGGGCTCCCGTGAAGATTGAACTCCAGCACGTCCTCTCCGGTGAAACTATTGGGCGCAGCAAAAAAGGCGACTAGCCCGTTATCAAGCACTCTGCCCTGAACTGGCGAACCAGTGACTAAGGAGCCCTCCTCCAGGTCCAAAATAGCGGTAAACTCAAGCCTTCTAGGTGAGGAGAGCACTTGCTCGCTAGAGCGCAGCAGGTGTTGGGCGACTTCGCGAGTCTTGGGGCCACTGACTCTAACTACCGCGATGGCGGCGTGTCCCGCTGCGGTTATCGGGGCGGCGATTGTGTCGTGTGAGGGCTTCATTTCGGGAAGTAGACCAACTACAGCTGTAGTTGTCTAGTTCCCGAGCTTTACTAATGCAAAGGCAAATAAGAACACCGCCAGAGAAACAGAGGCTGTAACAAGCACTGCAGATTTACCTCCCTTACCCTGAATAGCGCGCTGCTGCCCAATTGAAATCAGATTATTCGTTAGATAATAAAGGGTAAGGCCCGCTGGCATTTTCGCAAACATAAAGCCAAAAATAAGCGGCATTACCATCATCATCTTCTTCTGAGTGGGGTCGATATTCGAAGGGGTAATCCACTGCTGAATTAGCATCGAAGTAATAAAGAGCAGCACCATTACCGGAATACCAAACCCTCCCAGCATCAGCTTTTCCGGGGCGGAGAGGTCATGCACCCAGAGTGCAAACGGAGCGTGACGCAGCTCAACGGCCAGCATTAACGCCGAATATAGGCCGATAAAAATCGGCATCTGTAACAGTATCGGCAAACAGCCGCCTAGCGGATTGACCCCGCGTTTCTTATACAGACTCATCATTTCGAGCTGCTGCTGCTGCTTATCGGTGATTGTCTCACGGATGCGTTTTACCTCGGGCTGAATCTCCTGCATGGCCTTCATCTGCTTGAAGGAGGTCGAGTTCAAGGGGAAGAGGGCGGCTTTTACAAGGATTGTTAAGCAAACAATAGCTAATCCGTAATTTCCAAGTAGCCCGTAAAAAAAGTGTAATAACGAAAGTAGTGGGGCCGAGATAAATCCAGTCTTGCCGAAGTTAATGTTTCGGTGAAGTTCAAACCCGGCGTCGTTCAGTAACCGATAACTCTTGGGGCCGAGGAAAATCTTGTACTCTCCGGCGCGATCGGTCCCGGCTAGGCGGGCGCGGAATAGCTCTCCGGTTTTAATGGCGTTTCCTGGTGTAGGAGCGCTCGGCGAAATAAGGCCGACCATGAAATACTTATCCGACATCGAAAGCCAGCCGATATTGCCGAAGTTGACGCTATCTCCCTTCAGCTCGGAAAAGGCCTCGCGCTGAGCCTTTTGCCCATCAAACCAGACATAACCGCTCACATGATAGGGGTCGAGAAGGCTTGCGGAGTCTGCCGGAATTAGCCTGGTCCACTCCAGCTCTAACCGGCTTCCGCGTGAGTCCGGAGCGTCTACGCTGATTGCCACATCCATCAGATATCCATCGTGGTGGAAAGTCAGCGCCTTTTCAATTCCCCGCCCATCAGGAAGGCTACCCTTGAGGGTAAGCGTCAGTGGCTTGTTAGAATCTACGACAAAGCTACTGGAATTGGCATCCGAGCCTTGATCTGACGCAACTCGGTATTGGACCATTTCGTCTGATAGTGCGCCGTTATACACACCAAGTGGTAACTCGTTTCCCTCAACGTGCTCGATTAGATTAAGGCGCGGACTTCCCTTTTCAATTGTCGAGGCAAAGTCCCTTAGTAGCGCTTCGGTTAATCGACCGCCTAGAAGTGAGAGTTTTAAAGTGAGCTTTCCCGTCTCAATTGAAACCAAGCCCGCGCTGGCAATCTGGCTATCCGTGGGATGCCCTGAAACCGCAGCATTAGCACCAGTTACGACAGGGGCCCCTGCTTGGGGAACAGTGTTAGGGTTAGCAAGGCCGGTGTTAACCGGCGCACTCGCTGTTCCTAAGGGAGTGGTTGCTGCTGCTCCGCTAGGTTGAGACGCCTGAAGCTGAGAGTTTGGAGCTGGATTTACCGGGGGCTGATTTCCCGCGAAATAGGGATCGAACACCGTTTGCTTGTAGAGGATAAAAAGGGCCAGACAGAAGAAAAAGGCCAGTGTTTTCTGCTTTATTGAATCGGTCATCGTCTTCTGGTTGCTCATCTAACTTTTCAAATTCTCATTTATTAACAGGAGGCACATGGTCACATCCACCGGGAAACAGGGCGTTACACTTAAGGACTCGTTTTAGCGCAAGCCAGAATCCTTTTAGCGCGCCATGTTGACTCAGGGCTTGGAGAGCATACTCCGAACAGCTTGGATAATAGCGACAGTTCTCACCTAAAAATGGCGAGATCAGAAGCTGCCAAAGCCGCACAGGGGCGGACAATAAGCCAATACAGAGTGCGCCGACAACTGTTCGTCTCCTCTTATCCGGTATCATCACAGTCATGCTCATGCGCTAATAATCTTCGCTTTCTGGTATAGGTCCAATAACTCCTGCTCAACTTCAGCAAAGGAAAGATCGGCCGCGCCAGTTAAGGCAATCACAACTAGGTCGATTTCGAACTTCAATCGCTCGCGATGTTTCCTAAATATCTCGCGGATTCTACGACGGAGCCGATTTCTGGCTGCTGCCCTTTTATCAACTTTCGTAGTGATAGTAACCCCGAGCCTGGATTCCGGCCTGGGCGCCTTATCCTCAGGGATTAGGCGAATAAAGGTTATAAGGAAGTGTGTTGAGCGGAGCTTTTTGCCAACAGACTGAATACGCAAGAAGTCGGAGCGCTTTTTTACCCGACGCCGTGGACCGAGAGAATAATCTGCGGACAAGAGCTACTTCTTGCGGCCCTTAACTGGGACCGAGACACAGAGCCGTTTACGGCCAGCAGCTCGACGACGCTTTAAAACGTTGCGTCCGGCTTTAGTAGACATGCGAGCACGAAACCCGTGGGTTCTGAGCCGGCTAACTTTTCCTGGTTGGTAGGTTCTTTTCATAGCCGGGCGGTTTTGCCACTCCCCTGTGGAAAAGTCAAGGTTGAAAAAGCTAGAAAGATTAAGGGCCTAGCCTATCGATTTAGATTCAATATTGCAGCTCAAATTGGTAAGAGCTGAGACCTGCTTAAGGAAAAACCTACTTTAATTTCAAACGATTAACCGAGTTGCTGTAAGAAGTATGGCTAAAGTATGGTTTTTTGTTTCAGCTTAGCAAAACGCCACTTAATTAGCGGAGGGGTAAGCATCGTCGTGACAATCACCATGATTACCACCGCGCCGTATGTTGCGGCATCCACCACCGGCTCGCCTAAAACCTTCAATGATGCCCCAATTCCGATAAAGATCAGGCCAACTTCACCGCGAGGAATCATCCCTAATCCCACGGCAGCTTTATCCACTCCCTTTTCCGTTACCCCAAAGCCACAGATTTGTTTGCCGATAATTGCAGCGACCGTAAGCGCCAGCGCGAAACCCAACAGACTCAGATCCCCAAACACACTAAGGTTTACCTTAGCGCCCATTAAAATGAAGAAAATCGGCACGAATACTGATGTTAACGGCTTAATCAGCTCATCGATTTCAACGTTATTATTGCGAGTGGCCAGGTCCTTATATTGCACCGGTTCCAGTATAAGCCCGGCGGTGAAGGCTCCAACAATTGCCGCTAGGCCCAAAAGCGCGGAGATATAAGCCATCCCAAAACAGATAATCAGACTGACAGCTAAAAGCACGTCATGGCTTTTTAGATAGCTCGCGGCTTTAAAAGAGACTGGCAAAATAAACTTTCCGATCGCGAGAGACAGGGCGAAAAAACCAATTGCCTTGAGCACGATCCCGGCCAAAGAGAGATACTCAAAAGCCTCTCCGCTGTTGGCTGAGGCGATAAGTCCGCTGACAACCGCCAAAATAAGTAGCCCCAGTACGTCATCTATGACCGCAGCTCCCAACACAATTCTGGACTCCTTTAGGTCCACCTTACCGATGTCCTTAAGCACCCGGGCAGTAATCCCAACGCTCGTGGCGGTCAGTGTGGCCCCCAGAAAAACGTGCACCAGTGTTCCGGCTTCGGGCATAAACCAGGCGCCCACCCCCCAGCCGAGGAAAAACGGGACAATCACCCCCAAAATAGCCACAAAAAGCGAGGATTTTCCCACCTGGGCCATCTGCTTAACGCTGGTCTCTAACCCAACTTCGAATAGCAGCAGGACAACTCCTAGCTCACTTAAAACTTCAACCACATTGTCTTGAGTTAAAAATCCGAGCCCATTAAAACCTACGAGTGCGAGGTTTCCTATAATCACCCCGATAATTAGCTCACCTAAGACGACCGGTTGACCAACCCTGACGGCGATGTCCCCGCCGATTTTAGCGGCCAGTAAAATAATCACGAGTGAAAGTAGTGCAGGCAGAGCGTGACTATGGTGCCCGCTCTCGCCCGCTGCTGCCGCATCAGCTGTGCTCGCGGCAAACACCGAGCTGCTCATCAAAAACTCGACACCAAAAAAACCCAATAGTGCGAGTAAGAAAATTACCTTAAACCGTTTTGACATTTGCATCTCCCGAACTTTTTTCGCCTGCTACCTTCAAAGCAAACTAGGGCAGAATGCGCGATAGGAGAATCCTCGATAACAAAACAGCCTACTGGCTACACTATCCTGCAGAAACATGCGGTAGAATGAGCGTTCGGTCTAAGTAGTTAATATTATTAGATAATTTGCTTGCGTTAAGCATTTTCCGTTGCTATGTTCAGCTTAGGTTCGAAATTTAATTCCCAATTTATTCCTCTCCCCTGAAAGAGACGAACCATAAATCGGGCGGATTTTTCAGGGGAAGGGAGTGACGAGAATCGGG
>CAYMWO010000006.1:0-37971 GCA_964393905.1 uncultured Bdellovibrionales bacterium
TCCCGCGCCATCCACCTTTCCCCCCACCCCCCAAAAAAGGTTCCCGATACTTTTTCATTTGAAGGCGTGGAAAATTTGAAAGTAGAATGTAAAACTCAAATTCAATTCTATTGTGAAATTAGGTAGTTAGTAGATTCAGGGTTCAGTCGATTGACTTAATTTAGTCAAATGACTAAATCCTGGCCCATGGAAATTGAAAGTAATCTGGAACCTGAAACGAATAAGGTTGGGGCTCGGGAGGCGCTTCTTCGGGCGGCTGAGAGGCTGTTTTCGGAGAAGGGGTATCAAGAGGTTAGCACTCGGGAGTTGGCGGATTTGGCGGGGGTGAACCTGGGGGCGATTCAGTATCATTTTGGCTCTAAGGCATCGCTCTTTATCGCGACCATTAAGTCGATGATGCAGGGGAATGGCTGCGTGCGGTCGCATATGGGGCTTGATAGTGAGATTCGCACCCGGGAAGAGGCCGGCGAAAGGCTCTACTTATTTGTACACTCGTTTCTCGACTACTTAATCCGTCCTGACGGTCCTCAAGCTTGTCGGCTGATGTTTCGGGAGATGCTCTCCAGCACGGCTTGTAACCAAGAAATGTTTCCTGTGCTTGTCTCATCGGTCGTCGAAGAATATATCAAACCACTTGAGGGAACTCTTGTATCTGTGTTGCAGATAATTCACCCCAAGGCTAGCGCAGCGGAGCTCACGCGCACCTCACGGAGCATCGTCGGACAGTGTTCGTTCTACCTCACTCATCGTCCCTTTATTGAAGAGCTTGAAAAGAGAGATTTTTCGCGCACGGCGGATTTCGAGGCGGTGCTAAACCACATTGTTAGATTCTCACTCAGAGGGCTTCGTTGCGAGGAGCCTTTTATAGATTCAATCATCAAACGCGCACAAAAGTCGGCGCTACATTCGCCGAAAAGCGAAACGGAGAAAGGACATGACCACGCGTAAACAGATTAAAACCGCAGCCATCGGGATTGGCGCATTTATTGGTATTTTGGCATTTGTGAAATATTGGCAGATATCCAGCGCCATTGCTGAACACGCTAATTTTGCTATGCCCCCTGAATCCGTAACTTCCGTTATCACAAAGGAAGAATTCTGGGATCAAACGCTCAATGCGGTTGGTTCGCTTGCTCCTGTTCAAGGGGCAGTTATTAGCGCCGAAGAGCCCGGAACAATTGCTAAGGTTACATTCGAGTCCGGTGCTCGGGTAAAAAAGGGTGACCCGTTACTTGAACTAGATTCCTCTGTCGAGGAGGCAAATCTCAAAGAGGCGTTAGCTGGCGTCGATTGGGCGGAGAAGAAGTATCGTCGCATTCAGGATTTAAGAAAGAGCAAAACTGTTTCCCAGGAGAGTCTAGATGATGCGCAATCTGAATTTCAAAAGGCTACCGCGGTCGTCGAGTCTCTGCGGTCAAAGATCGCCAAGCGCCGGATAGTCGCTCCCTTTGATGGGCAGGCTGGAATTCGCACTGTTAATATCGGTCAGTATGTAGCCGCAGGAACTCCGCTCTTCCCGCTGTTCACTATCGATCCGATTTATATAAATTTCTCACTCCCACAGCAGTATGTTGGAGTTTTGGCGGTTGGGCAGAAGGTTAATCTAAAAGTCGACGCCTTCCCGGATCAAGTGTTCGAAGGGGCCATCAATGCGATAAACCCACAAGTTACAGACTCGTCACGCTCGATAGAACTGCAAGCAATTATTCCAAACAAGGACGAGAAATTGCGCCCCGGGATGTTCGCAAATGTAAGTGTTGTGCTGCCAACACAGGACAAGGTTATCGCCCTGCCTTCCACTAGCATTAATTACGCTCCCTACGGCGATACCGTTTATGTAATCGAGAAGATGAAAGACCCTGCGGGCAAAGAGTTTCTCGGAGTTCGCCAGCAAGTGGTTAAGACCGGGAACAAGCGCGGTGAGCAGATTGCGGTTGTAAGTGGGCTAAAGCCAGGGGATGAAGTCGCCACATCTGGACTTTTCAAACTACGTCCTGGAGCCCCAGTTGCGGTCAATAATGCGATAGCTCCCGGAAACAGCCTAACGCCAACCCCAGCGGATTCCTAAGATTAGGGACAGGAAAATTAGAGAACCTAGATGAAGATCACTGATATTTTTGTCAAACGTCCGGTGCTCGCAATTTGTATCAACCTACTGATACTGGTTGCTGGCTATCAGTCCATTTCTAAGTTGAACGTTCGGCAGTATCCCAAGAGCGATAACGCGGTAGTCATTGTTAAAACTGCTTATGTGGGTGCAAGCGCCGACTTGGTGCGTGGATTCATCTCAACCCCCTTAGAGCGTGTCATCGCCAGCGCCGATGGTATCGACTATATGGAATCTTCGAGCCAGCAAGGACTAAGCACTATCACTGCGCACTTACGTCTGAATTTCGATACCAATGATGCGCTGACGCAGATTCAATCTAAAGTCGCCCAGGTAAGGAATGACCTCCCCCCAGAGGCTGAGGCTCCAATTATTGAAGTTGAAAGCGCCGATAACAGATTCGCCTCGATGTATCTGAGTTTCTACTCCGAGGAGTTAGATCAGAACCAGATTACAGACTACTTAACCCGAGTTGTTCAACCTAAACTTTCAGCCGTTCCTGGGGTGCAGAAGGCTGATATCTTAGGTGCCAGAACATTCGCGATGCGCATTTGGCTGAAGCCTGATCAGATGGCGGCCTTCGGTGTTAGTCCCTCCCAGGTGCGGGAGGCCTTAGCGGCTAACAATTATCTCTCCGCCGTGGGCAACACCAAGGGGACGATGATCAGTGTAAATCTTACGGCGAATACTGATCTAAGAACGAAGGAGGATTTTAAGGATTTAGTAGTACGCCGAGAGGGTAACGCACTCGTCAAGCTCTCTGACGTGGCTGACATCGTCCTCGGGGCTGAGTCCTACAATGAAGAAGTGCGCTTTAACGGGCAAGCGGCCACCTTCATGGGTGTTTGGGTTTTGCCTAATGCCAACTCACTGGATGTTATTAAAAAGGTGAGGGAATCAATCCCAGATATTCAAAAGAATCTACCAAGCGGAATGCGCGCAGGAATTCCCTATGACGCGACGGCCTACATTGAAGGCGCGATTCATGAGGTAATTAAAACCCTGATTGAAACAATTTTGATTGTTATCTTTGTTATTTTTCTCTTTATCGGCTCGCTGCGCTCTGTGTTAGTGCCGGTGGTGGCGATTCCGCTCTCATTGGTGGGCGCAGCGGCTATCATGATGATCTTTGGCTTTACGATTAATCTACTAACTCTGCTTGCAATCGTTCTTGCCGTGGGCCTAGTGGTGGATGATGCGATCGTGATGCTTGAAAACTGCGAACGCCATGTGCAAGAAGGCATGGCGCCAATAGACGCTGCTATTCAAGCTGCCCGTGAGCTTGTCGGTCCGATTATTGCGATGACCATTACACTTGCGGCGGTATACGCCCCTATTGGAATTCAGGGAGGGCTCACCGGGACACTATTTAGGGAGTTTGCCTTTACACTCGCTGGAGCGGTGATTATCTCCGGGATTGTTTCGCTTACCCTTTCTCCGATGATGTCGTCACGGCTCCTAAGAAAGGAGGCTCATCCTGGCAGATTTAAGGAAAAGGTTGAAGAGGTTTTTGATGCCGTACGAAATCGCTATGAGCATCTACTTCGACTTTCACTGCAATACCGTGCCGGGGTACTGACTGCGGCGCTGATGATCATGGCCTGCATCTTCCCGTTTTACATGATGTCAACAAAGGAGCTGGCTCCACGTGAAGACCAAGGAGTTGTCTTTGGTATTGTGCAGGCCGATCCAAACGCCTCCCTTGATCAGACAACCTTATATACAGCCGAAGTGCAGAAGGTATTTGAGTCCGCTCCGGAATATTCGAAGAGTTTTCAGCTTACGAACCCGACCGGTGGTTTTTCCGGAGCCTTGCTTAAGCCCTGGAAGGAGCGTAGTCGCACAGCGGAGGAAATCTCCCAAGAGCTTTGGGGGAAGATGAGCCCAATTCCAGGAGTAAGAGTCATTGTAACTACCCCACCGCCATTGCCAGGTGGCAGCGACTTTCCAGTGGAGTTTGTGATTTCCTCTACGGCTGAGCCAAGCCAAATTGTTGACTATGCGCAGCAGATAGTCGGGGCGGCGTTTAAAAGCGGGGTGTTTATGTTCGCCGATACCGATCTGAAATTTGACCTGCCGCAGAGTGAAATCGTGCTGGATCGAGCAAAGGTTGCCTCTCTCGGGTTGAATCTACGGCAGATTGGCGACGACCTCGGCGTTCTAACAGGGGGAAACTATGTCAATCGGTTTAATATCCTTGGCCGGAGTTACAAAGTAATTCCGCAACTAAAGCGCGATGAAAGATTGAACCCCGAGCAGCTTTTAACTAAATACGTAACCGGTCCAAACGGTAAGTTGGTGCCGTTATCTACATTTGCTCGAATTGAGAACTCGGTGCAAGCACGGCAGTTAAATCGTTTTCAGCAGCTAAACTCAGCGAAGATTCAGGGGGCAATTGTTCCTGGAACAAGTATCGACCAAGGACTTAAGGTGTTGGAGGAAGCCGCGGCACAAATTCTCCCCTCTGGTTATGTGCTGGATTATGCCGGTGAATCACGGCAGCTTCGGAAAGAACAAAACGCCCTACTGACAACTCTGATTTTGGCGATGGTGTTGATCTTTCTCGTTTTAGCCTCTCAGTTTGAAAGCTTCCGTGACCCGTTGATTATTTTAGCGGGTTCGGTGCCATTGGCCTTGGCTGGGGCACTGATGTTTGTGTTCCTTAACTTCACGACGCTTAATATCTATTCCCAAGTTGGGCTCGTAACCCTTGTGGGACTAATTGCGAAGAACGGAATTCTAATAGTGGAGTTTGCTAACCACTTACAGGAGCAGGGGCGCTCCAAATATGATGCTGTCGTTGAGGCGGCCTCCACACGGTTGCGGCCGATTTTGATGACCTCTGTAGCGACTGTTGTTGGTCACTTTCCCTTAGTAATTGCCAGCGGTGCGGGGGCGGGTTCCAGGAATAGCATCGGTATGGTGTTGGTGACCGGAATGATTATTGGAACGGCCTTTACTCTTTTTATGGTACCCGCAATTTACACAGTCGTAGCCGGTGTGCATAAGGGGAATAAGCCGAACCTTCAACCCGGATTAGAGACTGAGCCTGATAGGCGGCTTAGGGCCTACGCAAGTCCGAGCTAATAAATGGACTCTCTCTTTACTGAATTAGTTCTTAAACTGCTGCCGCTTCTATTACTTGTTGGCTTAGGGTTTGTCGCCACTCGGCGCTTGGCAGTGAGTCCTGAGAGTATTGCCAAGCTACTAATCTATATCTTAACGCCGGTAGTAGGCTTTACCAGTATCATCCGGCTGGAGTTTACTCCGAGCTTATTGCTTCTTCCGGTCCTTGTGTTCCTGACATCATGCGCGATGACGTTTGTGTCTTATCAAGCCGGCGGACTTTTCTTTGAAGACTCGAGGAGAAATATCGCCGCGTATTCCTCAAGCACTGGTAACACTGGCTACTTCGGTATTCCGTTGGTATCCGCCGTGCTGGGCGAGCCGGCTGTAGGAATTCTTCTGCTAGCTGTTATGGGCATCAACGTCTACGAACTTACAGTGGGCTTTTATATCACCGCGCGCGGGAGTCTTACGGTTCGAGATGCCTTCTTGCGGACTCTTAAAATCCCCTTTATCTACGCCGCGACGCTTGCCGTAATCCTTCAGCTGCTTCATGTTCCGGCGCCGCAATTTATAACGGACCTTTCGACAAAGTTTATCGGGGCATATTCAGTGTTAGGGATGATGCTTGTGGGGATGGGAATGAGCGGAGTGCGCGGGATGGGGCTGGATCTAAAATTTACAGCCTTTCTTTTCTTTTTTCGGTTTGTTGTCTGGCCAATTGTGTTTGTCGCAATTGTGCTTTGGGATCGAGCAAGCCTTCAATTACTGCCAGAACAAGCACATGCAGTGTTACTGCTTTTGTCGGTAGTGCCGCTTGCAGCTAATAGTGTGGCGCTTGCGACGGAGCTTAAAGTTCAGCCGGCGAAGATGGCCTACGCCGTGCTGCTCTCCACGGTTTTTGCCATCTTCTACATTCCGCTTATGGTTATCTGGGTGTTGCCCTTTGCGTGAGGGCTCTTAATTAAAGAGCTGCTCACACAAAAGGGGGATACTATTTTTCCTTTGCGCGGAAAGTTACTGAGCTGACTTTCTCTAATGGAATAACAGCATCATAGAACTCTTTACCGGAAAGCTCAGACAGCTGAACGGCAGTCGTTCCAACATTAGCAACTGTTCCCGAAACCTGTTGGCCGGACTCTAGCGTGAGCTCGACTTTCTTCCCTTTAAACTGCTCGAGAGCGGCTTTAACAGAGTCAGGAGCGTTTAAGTCAGGGGTGGTTGTCTCAGCAAAAGCAGTAACACTGCTTAGTAGTGCAAATGCCAACGCTAAAGAACTATTCAAAGCAAATTTAGAATAACTTTTCATGGTCTCCTCTTTAGTTAACAGTTCATGGAATCGGTTATCTTTCCTCCGCTTAGGCTAAACTCCTGGTCACGTTACCCGGGGTGCTTTACCTTGTCCAGGCCACCTTCAACCACCGCCCCACCGCGGATAACTTTAAATGCCATAGGAAACTGCACACGGCGGTTTGTAACGGTCAGATCTAGGTCCTCGAGTTTAACTGCTTCTTCTGCAATCAGCGCCTGATAAAGCTCTTCCGAGGTTGCGAGTCTGGTCTTAGCGTTCTGGATGGTCTGAAACAACAGGGCCGCCCCGGAGTAACAAGAAAGAGTCGCCCCTGACGGTCTCTTAACCTTGAACTTCTCCTCTAGTCGCCGCTTAAGCTTTACATACGGGTCCGATGCAATCTCCAGAAACTGAACCCCCTCGGCACTTTCGCCTGCGATTTTTAGGGCCTCCGGTTTTGAGACATAAAAGTTTGCTACCACTGGTTGGGTCAGGCCCTGTTCCCGAATTCTTTTGAGCAACTGTGCGTCGTGAGAGATACTCGAGTTCAGCAGAATCACTGCCGGAGAGGCATGTTTAAGTCGCGAAACAATCGAAAGAAAGTCAGATTCCCCGGGGGCTACCTCCTCATCGAGTAATATTTTGCCACCAAGATTTTGATAATTGCGGCGAAAGGCTTCAGCGACTGACGACATATAATCGTCTTGGAGTGATATCAAACCGACAGTCAGTAATCCGCGATCAATTAGGTGCTGAGAATAGAGCCGTGCTTCGTCATCACTTGTGGGCCAGAGTTGAAAGGCATAGCGGTTATCCTCAGCAAACCGCACATTTGCAACTCCACCTAGGAGAGGTACTCCCTTTTGTAGTGAAAGAGGGTTAATCGCCATTCCCACGGGACCACGAAATTCTATTATCCCTAACACTTTTTCAGCTTCAGTCAGCCGTCGAAACTCAGTGACTCCCTGCTTTGGGTCATCGAGTGAGTCTCCATAAATGAATTCAACTGAAGCTGAATTCGGAGCAACCTCTGATGCGAGCTGAATCCCTTGCCGACAATCCTCGCCTAGCGGCGCGGTGTTACCAGTAAGCGGAATGATGACGCCAATCTTAACGCTATCTGGTGTTGCAGCTAAGGTCGACTCCAGACCATAGACCAAAGTAAAAAACAACGTTATCAGCAGCGTCAGGAGTAATATTGCTAACGATTTCATTTTCCCGTTCCAGTTGGAGAATCAATTCGACGGAGGCTTAAAGATAAAATTAGTGCAGACAATAGTAAAGTGTTCACCGGAAAAAGCAGTAGAGCCAATGTGTAGTGCTCAAGCGCAAAGAGCTGGGCAACGGCTGCGAGCACTATGATGCCCCAAATGCTAGAGGACTCGCTCTGGGGGTCAAGGTAGAGCTTATATAGGGTCGGGACGGTGCCTAGTGTATTTACAGAAACGCCAAGTATCAGAGCAGTCAGCGGGCTATTGAAGTAGCACCAGATGAGCCAGGCCAGAACGGAGATCGTGAGGCAGGTGAGATCTAAATAGGAGAATGGTTTCTTGTCGTGCTTAAAACACAAAAGCAAACAGAGCGCACTGCAGCTGGCGTAGACAAGTGGCAACCAAATCGAATTCCGCACACCAACAGCAAAGGACGAGCCCAGAAGTAGGATATCGTTAACAGTCCAGATAATCCAAGAGCTGCGACTTGGTCTGGTCTCCCCACGAATAATCGAGCGTATAATTCTCCAGTAGAAGAGAAACGCCAAAACTCCGGAGAGATAGCCAAAGTATCTTTCAATCATCGCCTAGACATCTATTAATGCGCGTTAAAGCACAATATTGAATTAGTTATTCATGTTGCCGGGATGAAAATAAGGGTCCTACGGCTATTGCGCATCTCTTATTCGTGCTTAACTTAGGGGCGGAAGTTAACGGTCTAAACAGAATAGAGGAAAGTCATGATTAAGGAAGTCTCAGGTGATATTTTGCTCACAGGTGCTCAGGTTCTGGCGCATGGCGTCTCGCCGAATGATAATTTCTCCGCCGGGCTCGCGCATAGTTTAAGAGAAGAATGGCCGGCGTTATATAAGGATTTTCGTCACTTTTGCCAGACTTATCACCCTAAATCCGGCGGACTTTGGACCTGGGCTGCGCCAGAAGGAAAGCGCTTTGTAAATCTCTTTACTCAAGAGCCCGCTTACGAAAGCGATGGTAAGCCGGGGAGAGCATCGCTTACCCATGTGGGCCACGCACTTCGTGACTTCCGTAAGCTGATTGATGAAGAGGGTTTTGAAAGTGTTGCACTACCGAAACTGGCAACTGGCATCGGTGGGCTAGAATGGAAGGATGTGCAGCCATTGATTGTTAAGCACTTGGGAGATCTGAAAATCCCGGTTTATGTTTATACCGTTTTTCACAAGGGTGTTAAGGCGGCTGAGGGCTAATCGCAAAAGTTTTTAAGGAGAAGAGTCATGCCAAAATCGTTAAAGATACTGTCCGTAATGCACCCGTTTCCACATTCTATCGGAGTTGCCCAAACACTGAAGTTTGCGTTGGAGATGATGCATGAGCACAATATCCGCCATCTCCCAGTTAAGGATGGCAACAAAATGGTTGGAATCCTAACCGAGCGGGATATTGATTTTGCTCTAAGGGTGGATAAGAAAGATCCGGCGGAGATGCGGGTAAGTGATGCGTTTGTCTCCGATCCCTACGCAGTTCCGCCCAATACCCCTGTCTTTCAAGTGGCAGCGCGGATGGCACATGACCATATCGGGTGTGCGTTAGTTGTGGAGGAGGAACGGCTTGTGGGAATTTTTACGACAGTTGATGCCTGTCGGACCCTCTCTGAGGTGCTGTCCGGGCACAAAGAGCAGTAACGACTTAACCCGCAAGCTTAGCCGTTACTTCGACGAGTCTTTTTCCAATTGCTTCAGCCTTGGCTGTTGCGTTCTGGTCTTTTAATGTTCCGTCAGCGTTAAAAGCCTGGCCCGCTCCAGAGAGGGCATATTGATCGGGAATGACGAATACCTGAATATTTCCGAGCATCGAGCGAAGATGAACCAAGCCGCGTAGGCCACCAAGGGCGCCAGGAGAGGCGGAGACTAGGCCTGCGGTTTTACCGGCGAAGGCGACAAGCGACTTCTCGTCTCCCTCTTTTCTCGAGGCCCAATCGAGTGCGCTTTTTAGTGCCGCAGAGAAAGAGCTGTTGTGCTCAGGAGAGGAGATTAAAAATCCATCGTGGCTTTTCATCAGCTCTTTGAACTTAGTCGCACTCTCTGGGAACCCGGAGTTGGACTCGAGATCTTGGTCGTAAAGTGGAATAGCGAAATCGCGTAATGAAACAACGGTGACGTCGGCCCCAGCGGCGCGTGCGCCTTGGGCTGCAATATTAACGAGCTTCTGATTAAAGGAATCTTTTCTAAGGCTCCCCGAGAAGGCAAGAATTTTTGGTTTTGACATCTAATGCTCCATTTTCGCTTGATTGGTGAGAAACTATTGTTCGAAACCCGATTAATGGCAAATCGGTCGGGTATAAGAATCTACCTGTATCTGGCTCAGGTAATTTGGTAGTTCTTAACTCCAGTGATAACACTCATAAAATCTATCTTAACCCCACATGCCAGTCCTGGCGCTCGCTCCGGTATTCAGGCTCTCGACGGTGTGCGCGGAATTGCGGTGTTGTTTGTGCTGCTAGCGCATACAAAAGTGCCGGGTTTTGATGGCCAGGGGTCGATGGGGGTTTATCTGTTCTTTGCGCTGAGTGGGTTTTTGTTGACCATGCCGCTAGTGAAATGGGAGCAGGCGGAGTCTAAGCTCGGGTTTCTCAGGAACTACTTTATCCGACGCTTCATGCGGATAATTCCGATGTACTATTCATTGTTAGCCGGGCTTGTGGTTTTTACCTCTCGTGATTCGAGTTGGTTTGCTAAACATGCACTTTTTATCTCAGCTGATGATCATCTGTGGTCGATTCGGCAGGAGTTGATTTTCTATTTAATTCTGCCGTTCGTTTTTTTGATTTTGGGAAAATTGAAAGAGAGAGTTGTTGCTGGGGTGGTGGGGCTGGGAGTTATGGGTTTTTTGGTGGAGCGTTTTCTGGTGTTTGTCTGGGAGGAGTATCAGTTTCCTTGGGCGGGCGAGCCGCTTTATCCGGCGATATTTCTCTATGGGGTATTGGCGAGTGTGCTTTGGATTAAGGGTAAGGTGCAGCTTCCATCTTGGTATGGAGTGGTGTTGCTTGGGGTATTGCTGGCCTCAAACCGTGAAACACTCAATTGGCTTTTGTCGTTTACAACTTTTTCGCAATTCGAAAAATCCCCCGGTTGGCTGAACCCGAATTTTTTTGGGGTCCTCGGGGCGCTATTTGTACTCGCGGCAGTTAATGCGGGAGGTTTATTGAAGCGCGTGCTTGAATACCCACTTTTACGGCTCTGTGGGGTGTTGGGTTACAGCATGTATCTTCTGCACTGGTTTGTGTTTAGAACCCTCTTTGAGTTTGGGGTGCCGTGGGGGGTGTTGTTATTCGGGGCGACTTTTCTGGTGACGGTGTTGTTGTCACTGATTACTTACCGCTATATCGAGCGTCCGTCCGTGGAGTTCGGTAAAAGGATTACTTCATAACCAGTGTTCCAAAAGCAATCAGCCCCGACTACCACAAGGGTAGTGGGGCTGATTGCAATTACTACTTTCGTACTAGTTATACGTCGTGCGGTTACAGCCGTTTGGGATTGTAAACGAGGTGTTTCCACCAAAGGTCACAGGTAGACCGCTCTCCGCGTCTAGAATCTCAATCTTAACGTTAGAGCCGTAGGAGCAGCCTGACCGAGGTGAGCGTGCAGTAATGCATCGGCCGTTTGAAGCGCCATAATCAGGGAGCTCTTGTCCATTTACAAACACCCGACCGCAAGGATTAAATAGAATTGAAGTTCCCCCTGGGTTATAAGGGCTCTCCGAATTTGGCTTCCAAAGGAAGTTTGATACTTCCTTGCCGGATGTTGTCGGTACTAGTGCCTTAAGTGCTGTATAACAAGCAGCCAACTGTTCCTCACCGCAAGCGCCTGAGGTTTCAATCTCGCCGCTAACTCCTCCTGTAATAATCTCCTCAGTAAAACTCTTTCCCGAGGCGGTAACTAGTTGTCCTACACTCGCAACTCCGCCGGGAACTGCTGCAGTGCAGTCGGCTTTTGCTGGAACATAATAAACAGTCTCTCCCGCGCTAAGGGCAGCTACAAAATCTTTGGCGTTCGAGCTGCTTAAGCCTGCAATTCCCTGTAGCTTTACCAGTAGATCCTGTCCGCCAACTGTGATGATCAATAGATTTGAATCCACAACGTGCTTAACTGTCGCCACACGCGAGGTATCAACTGATGCTGGATTCTCTAAAGTTCCTCCCACTACGACTCCACAATCTGTGGTGATGCTCACCGTATCTCCGCCTGTGGGGAGTGAGCTGGAATCGTTAGAGTCGTTACTGTCACTTCCGCAACCAGCAACTAGGGCGCCGAGAATCAGACAAGAACCCATTGAGAGAAGTTTTGTGAATTTTCGCATAGCTCTCCTTAATTAAATTTCCCTTCTTATATTTCATTGGGGGTATTCGACTTTGAACGACTAGCAATTTGAGAGCTGAAACTCAACTTAACGGCCATGGTTTCAGCAAATCGCAGATATAAGGTGCAAGATTCTAGCTGTGGATAACTGACCATCCATGACTCAGGTTGATCTAATGCTGGTCTGAAGCTTAAAGTGAGCTGACTTTTAAGAATGTTTAATCTGTGTGGGAACCAATGAAAAACTCTCTTGCCTTGCAAACCCTAGGAGTCGGACTGCTTTTTTTGACTGCTTGTGGCAGCGACAGTGAGGACTTTTTCGGGGATACCCAGGTTGAAACACTATCTGTTAATGACAGCACGATTCAACTAGGTGAGGGGACGGTGCTGGCCGTAGAATTTTCCTTTGACGAGAATCGAGTGCTCTCGGGTGGTAAGAATGTACGATTAGTCGTCAAGCTTCCAGCGGAGCTTCGCTACCGCGACGAAACGGCAGAGATTGAAGAGGATTTCAGCGATCGAAAAATTGGGGCGCAAGTTACTCGCTGCGCTGCTACTGGGGAATCGTACCTGCTTTTCGATATGGATGATAATGATTTGGAAAACGCTTCAACTCCTGGCAATGGTGCTGATGCTAAGCTAAAGTTAACTATCGATGGAATATCGCGAGCGCAATTTACTGTGGTTGCTGCTCAGGCCCGGGAAGCGACTCCGCTATTTGCCTGCGGTGAGAATTTTATCAGCGATGAGCAAATAGCGGTGTCGGTGCTGTAGCGGCGTTAAGTTAACCTAGCCGCCACTTTAGCCCCATCGCGGAGCTAAAGCCTGTCGCGTGGTTAACAATTCGTCCGTTTTTATCTATGACATAGTATGTAGGGAAAGAATCGATTCTGTAATCTTCGGCAATCGCCGGTCCACCGAGCAGTATTGGCACAGTAATATTTTTAGTCTCGGCAAGATTGCGCACATCTTGCGGGCTCTCCCATTCCAGCGCCACCGCGTAAATAGCAACTTCTTTTGGGTCAACTTCAGATTTTAACCGCTCTAGATTACTTACGCTCGCCTTACACATCCCGCACCAGGGCGCGAGAAAATATAGCAGCACCTTCTTACCGCGGGCGTCTGAAAGTTCGTGAAAATTCCCGGCGATATCAACGAGTTTAAAGTCCGGTGCCTGGGTCGAACCATCATCAGGTAAAAGCTTGCCCGCCGAACAACTTGTGGCACCTATTAACAGTAAGCCTACCAAGGCGTACATACCAATCTTACTTGCAAGACGAAGTATGGGTTTGATTGTCTGGAATAAATGTTGATTCGAGATACTCATTGTTCTGATTCCTCTGACTGATTTTTCTGAAGTTCGAGTTTTAGTATCTCAAATCCTGGCTGTCTACCGCTCATTTCACTATGCAAATGATTCAGGGGTTGTAACCAACCCTTGAATCATCTAATTCATTAGGGATAACGTGTTTTTATTGGGCCCATGTTTTTGGACCAGTGGGAATAGGGCGTAATCATCGAGATCTAAAGATTGATTTGAAAATAGAACTGAAAAATTGGGTGCAGCTATGAGCCAGGCGACTATCGGACTAATCATTGGCGGACTCGTGCCCGCGGTTTTTTTTGGTCTTAGTACAGTTTTCCAGAAGCTGGCTACTCAGGTGGGTATAAGCCCCGGGGCCTTTATGGTGTCTGCGGCCTTGGGAGTAGCCAGTATTGGCTGCGTCGGAATTTTCATGATGGCTGATAGAAGTACAACCCTGCGGGGCTGCATGCACGCAATGGGATTTGGCTTTCTCTGGGGCGCTGGTAGCTTTTGTATCGCCTATGCACTCTCAAATTACGCAGTCCCAATGTCGAAGATAGTCCCGCTCTATAATATGAATACGCTGGTAGCAGTTATTCTGTGCCTGATAATTTTTTCAGAATGGCGAGACGTGCAAACTATCAAGCTCCTTGCCGGAACGGCGTGTATCGTAGTCGGCGGAATTTTGGTTTCCCAATCGTAAGTATGATTTCACTATCGCTCTGGTTCACTGATGACCCACAACCGACTTTGCGGGAGACATCTTTTGCCCACCCTCTTCTAGCCGGTGACCTGCGTTCAGTTAGGGGGAAGACCTCTGGAGCACAGAGAAACCTCGGCTCTTTCCAATGGACTCCTGCGGTAAAGGCACTCTCTTTTTTGCTTCTGAATCATCTTGCCGAAGGGCGGGCTGAGGGAGCTGCAACATCTTCGACCGGGTTTATTCTTAGCGGAGAGGCCGGTACATTGGCTTCGACCCTAGATTATGCGCTTTCGAAGCAGCCGGCGTGGTTGTTAGATATGTTCGGAGTCGACAAACACGGGACTCCGATAATTAACCGGCTTATCAGACGAACGAATCCGGAGCGGAAACGGCCGGGGCCTGTGAGCTTGGCGCTACAACCTCAGGCTCCTGGAACATTAAGAATTAAGGTATTTCTCGGATTGCGGGAGCTGAGCTTAGCCACTGAAATATTGGCACTTGCAGAGCAAATCCGGGCCGCTACTGAAGGGGCTCCCCAGAGAGTTAGTTTCCCTGAGACCGATAACTCTTACCTAATTGAGCTTGTGGAAGATCTGCAAAGCGGATGGGAGTCTCAACTTAAGCGAATATATCTGACTGAATGCCAAGAGATGTTACGGCAGACTGTCGTATTTAGCCCCCGACTGTATCGTGAGCGTTTAACTGAAATCTCTGAAGACTCAGCGTTGGAACAGATCTCGGGTCATAGATTGGAAGTTAAAGGGGAGTACGATTTAGGGTTAAACTCCTCTCAGCGATTGGGGCTGCTCGCCGCCGGCTATGGCGACAGGTTTTTTAAGAATCCTGGCGAGCCACTTCGCGTTGCGATGCCGATTGGGAATGCGGGGGCGTTGGCGATTTTTACCTACCTCAAGGAGGTTTGCGGTCTGGCAATCGAGATTGGCCCGCATTTTATCTTCTCTCCCGACCTTGTGCGCTACGTTTATGATGGAACAGGCAAGGACCAGTTTGATGCGTTTACGCTGACACTGCCCTCTGGAGCAAGGCTGATATCAAGCGCTGCGGAGAAGACCTTTACCCCGTTTATGTTGATGCCGCGGGTCAGTCATAGAATCATTGCGCCTAAAGCCGCAGAGCAGGCCGGAAAGCTCGCGACCGGAACCTTTCTTGTGACCTCCGATCCTGTGACGAATGCCTACTGGTACTTTGAAGATCTCCGTTTGCGGGGAGAGTTGAACAAGAGAAAGATCTCATTTGAGAACCAGTTACCCGATGAGATGACTTTTACGCTCCGACAAGGGGACCCGACAACACGGGCCGTTCTTTGGTTCCCGCATTATCAATTTAACTCGCTGATGAACGACTGCATAAACGTCGACAAGCCAACTCCAGATGCGAATAAGGAGATGGTAATGTTCGTGAACAACCGTCTACTCGCCGAAAAGGAAAAGGCATTTGCGCTAAGCGTAGTAATTCGCGACGCCTGGCTGACCCTGCTCCAGAATCCAAAGGAGTTAGAGCGCACAGTAGACCGCATTCTCACTGAGCGAGATTATGTAAAACTTCTAAACAGAAGTGTGGGGATGCACAATCTGATGCTGGAAGTGGATGGGCTTGATTAGCCCTGATGCTACCTTTCGAGCTCGCTGAAGCGCTGGCATCTGACCTAGTAAAAAACCACGAGACGAGGCGGGTGCGTAATCGAGGAGACCAGCTTCAGGAGTTTATAGCCGCATACGGGGAGTCTGGGGCTTTGATGAAGTTGTGTAGCCCGAGCCCGCGGTTTAGATGCCGGAGGTAGTCCTCATCTGCCAAGATAGTAGACACCGCATTGCGACGGGCCTGGCTATTATGAATAAGCTCCAGCCAAGCATCTCGAATTGCGACATTTAGTAAGCGGGCAAATTTTTTGTTTTCGACACAAGATGTCTGTAAAAACAGCACCATCTCGGAGTTCTGATAGGCTGAACTAGTCTCGACTACCGCGCAGTTATTAGTAACGACGTTAAATGAGTAATACGGGAACCAGGCCAGAGCCCCGACCTGCAAGTCTCGAACCGCGTTGCTAATCTCCTCCGGCGGTGTGTTAGTAATTCTCGAGTCCTTTGCATTAATCTCTCCACGACGCTTTAGGTCATCAAACAACATCGACGAAGTGGTAACCGGATCGGCGGTTAAGATAAAATCTCCCCTTAGATCTACTTTACTCGCAGGACTTTTCTTTCGGGACTTTTCTGGTGACCCTTTCGGTAGAATTATCCGGTGAGAGGTCGAGGGCATGATCATCAGCGGGGTGTAACCCTGAAGTCGCCCGGCGCGAATAAGCATAGAGGCTGCGGGAAGGGAGACGATACAGCCGTTGATCGGCTCCTTTGAGGATTGCTCTGCGAGTTGTTTCGCAATTCCGGAGGAGACAAGATAGCGTGTGTAAGTTGAAATATCTAAACCGTAACTATCACGCATCAGCGTAAACATCGCGAGCGGGGCCGTGGCAGCATTGGGAAGCGCAATTCTTAGCGGATGTTTTGCCAACAGCTTTCGAATCTCAATCCGATTGTGAAATCCGAGCCGTTCCTCCGAGCTTAGCAAGTTCCCGACCTCATCCGTAAGCACGAGATCCTTGCCGATATAACGGGAGAAAATCGGGTCTGAGATAATCTCCTGCATCCGTCTTTTTTGTCGGCCGCGGGTAAAGATGTCAGTTGCCAATAGTGAGGTGAGCACTTCATGTTCGTACACCCGCGGCAGCTCTTTGTGCCAGCGGGCTATCGGGTCTGGACTCTCGTGAGATTGCGCGACACCATTACAATTACTGGTACCATTACTGATACGATCCCCGGCTTCCACAGCTGCGGGGCTAATTTGCCTAGAACAAAGGATGGAGTTTTCAATCTGAGAAGCTAAGCTTTCGAGTTGTTTAGTATTAACAAGCCTCTCGTTACCGTAATACACCTGCAGCTCATGCCCTAGCCGTAAGCGCGTGGTGAATGAGACCTCCACGGGGCCGGGACGTTTGCGTTCAGAGTTGGCGCGTTTAATGTATTTAAGAATCAGCGGCCTACCCGCAGAATCAACGCCAAACATATCAAGCAGCCAGCCCGGCTGTTTTGATAAGGAGTAATCCAGCGTGGCGGCAAGAGAACGCGACTCTCCAGATAGCACAAAGGGCGAGTCCTCTACGGCTCTTGCACAATGTCGTAAGAGTAGGACTGAAATCGCACGGACAGCAGGGGTCCACTGAAAAGTTCCGTGAGAGGGCCGGGTGTAAGGGAGTTTGCCGCGGATACAGAGCTGAGGATCGGTGAGGTTAGAGTGATAGAAGCAGCTCTCAACCAAACTAGGCGAGTTTCCGACCGAGAACCAAAGGGAAAGCTTAAACACGTCCGCCCCTCGTTAATCTAATCCATGCATCGTGAATAAAAATTCAGACACACATTAGGATTCGAGGATATTGCCCGAAATTGAGGGAAATCTCAAGCGCGAGGGGTGCATGATTATGCACTATTGGTTCAAAACGGGCTCGTTGAAGTGCTGGCTTGTCTAAACCTAAGTAAAAAACCGGAACGAACGGAGTGGGCCCTTGCGGGCCCACTCCGTTACACCATCCGCTAGCGTCTAGCGGTGCACCCAGCCCGACTGGGTGGCGTGGCTGCTCGAGTGCCCGCCCCAGGTGCCGGTCTGCGTGTGGCAGTAGCGCGAGCAGAGCCGCGTCGGCTGAACCGAGCAGCCCATCGAGCCGTAGCCCTCCGGGACGTCGAAGAACCAGCGGGTCTCCGTGGTGGTCTCGGGGGTGATGGCCGTGAGCGGGGCCAGCCGGCAGATGCTGCGGCGGGCCTCGTCGTCGGTGACCTCGAGGAGGGTCATCAGCTTGTCGCCCTGCAGATCGCCGTGGCGAACGCAGATGCCGAGCCGCTTCTCGCAGCCCATCTTCTTGATGACCTCGCCGACCTCGACGAGGACGTTCTTCTCCTCGGCGGTCAGCTCGGAGACCGTCGACGCGGCGGCGTACTCGAGGGCCACGAGGCCCTGCTCGCCCACGCCGATGGCCTCGAACATGAAGACCGTCGGGAGGAGGTCGTTCTGGTTCGACTCGCCGTCACAGGGCTTGTCGTCGTTGGGCTCGGGCGAGACGACCTGCTCCCCCTTCTCGGGGAAGAGCCGCTCGACCATGCGCTCCCCGTCGTAGACGGGGAAGTGGTGGTGCAGACGCGCGACGCCGAGGCGCTTGTTCACGCCGCGGTCGCAGAGGACCTTGCCCACCGCCTTGAGGCAGGCCTCCTCACGCTCGGAGAGCACCTTGTAGTTGTCGATGTGCAGGAGACCTGCGTAGTCGACAGACGAGTGGGGACGAAGGGAAAGCGTACGCATAGGCTTCTAACCTCGGACTCACGGTAACGCTCGCCAGTGGTCTGTTGGGTCGAACTGACCCTAAAACTTGGAAGCGGAAGTGCAGCCAGAAAACCTTCTGTTGTTGCCAGCACTTCAGCGAACTCGCACTGAAGGCCGTTTGCTATACCCGTATGAGTTTAAGAAAGAGCAATCCCAGGCGCAGTCAAGCCACGTCCTGTTACCGCCACTCTTAAACCGTTTGGGGTAGATAGGTTTCCGGAAAGGAACTCAGAGATGGATTCAGAATTGGATAACTAACCTAGGCAGGCCAGGTTTAACTGCCCGGCCTGCCTAGAGAAAACTAACGCCGCTTTGGAGCGGAACGCTTTGCTAGTTTCTTAGGACTAGCAATTTTTGCAGGCTTCTTCGGCTTTTTGCTGATAGCTTTCTTAACGACCGCCTTCTTAATAGGCGCTTTCTTTGCCGTAATCTTTTTCGCTACTGCTGTCTTCTTCGCAGCAACTTTCCCAGGCTTTTGACTGGCGATAAACTCCGCCACCTCGTCAGCATGAATCTTAGGCTCAACCTTCTCAAACACCTTAATCACCTTTTTCCCCTTATCGAGTACGAAGGTTTTGCGGAAGATGCCGTTAAACTTCTTCCCCATAAAGGTCTTTGGACCGTAGGCTTTGAAAGCCTTGGCAACCTTAAAGTCCGGGTCGCTTAGTAGAGTCAGGTTCAACCGATACTTGTTGCAGAACTTGGATTTTGACTTCTCATCGCCGCCGGAGATGCCGATAATCTCGGCCCCTAGCTTTTGGAAACTCTTGAGACTGCTATTGAACTCTTGGGCTTCAACTGTGCACCCTGGAGTGTCATCCTTTGGATAGAAGTAGACGACTGTGAAATCGCTCTTTAAGCTTTTAAGTGAAACGGGCTTTCCGGATTTATCCTTCAGTCTAAAGTCGGGGGCAGTTTTTCCAAGATTCATAGAGTATCTCCAAATAAATTATTAACCCGGGCGTTTTAGGCCTGTTTAAAGAATAGGGCAAGTTGGGAAAACACTGATTTAGCAGCTCTTTTCGTTTATTCCCAAGCGCGCTAATCTGTCTGAGCAGAATCCATGGAGCGATTGATGACGAGATTGAACGACATGCTTTTTAAGGGGATATTACTCCTTGTGCTAGTTGGGACAGGAGTCACAACTGTGCTGGCAGAGCCTTTGGAGGGAGATGCAATGAAGACCGCGATATTTGCAGGGGGATGTTTTTGGTGCATGGAGAGCACCTTTGAAGAGTTAGCCGGAGTTTCCGCCGTTATCTCCGGCTACACTGGCGGGCAAAAGCAAAACCCGACCTACGAAGAGGTCTCAGCCGGTGGTACGGGACACGCCGAAGCCATTAAGGTCGAATATGACCCAAAGTTGATTAGCTACCAGACACTGCTTGATGTCTTCTGGAGGAATGTTGACCCACTAACTAAGGATGCGCAGTTCTGCGATCATGGAAATCAGTATCGAGCGGCGATTTTTTACGGTGACCAAGAGGAACGAAGGCTTGCTGAGGAATCTAAGGCCAAACTTGTCGCGGAAAAGCGGTTTAAGCAGCCGATTGTGACCGAAATCGTTCCAGCTTCTGAGTTCTATCCCGCCGAGGAATACCACCAAGGGTATTACAAGAAGAATCCGGTGCGGTATAAGTTCTACCGCTACAGCTGTGGGCGGGATAAGAGATTGCAGGAGCTTTGGGGAGAGTCGGAAAAGTAAGGAATTTTTTATAAGGGTTCTGGAACGCACCGCGTTCCTTCGACTCGCATCAAATGCGTTTTAACGGGGGCGTCGCCGGACTCGTTAAACTTTACGTTTTGCGCTAATCCCTTTAACTCGTGTGAGAGAAAATAACGGCGAATCTCGAAGCCGGTCCGGGCGCCGCTTCGCATGGCTTCTGCCACGCGCATCACGCCGTCAAAGCTGGTGACAAAGCTCTGGTTCATTACAGTTCCGGGATGGGTTTTTGCTACACGATGCCGCACCTCCTGAAAGAACTCAGAATTTTCGTCGAGAGCGGGTTCAATTGAATACGAACCATCCATTGCCCCTTTCGCGGCTGGGATTAAATCATCCTGGCCACAAAGCACAAAACCAGCAACCTTCGAGTTCACCCTTAACTGGTGGAGCTGTTCGTAGGCGATAGCGACCACCGGGCCAACTCCGATAATATAAACTAAATCGGGAAGCTCTCTTTGAACTCGGAGAATCTGTGCCCGCAAGTCATAATCTGTAGTCTTAAATGACTGGGCGGCAACAATAGAGAAGTCCTGCGACTTGCCCTTTAAGTCCTTAAGCGCCTGCTCGCCAAAATCATCCTCCGTATGCAGCACACCGATACGTTTGAACCCGTGAGTTTTAATTAGCGAGAGCAGTGCGTCATTTGCGGTTGCGCCGGTGAAGAAATTGCGGAGGACAAACTTATAGCCCGTAGTAATATTCGGGTGAGTGGCCTCAGCCAAAATTAGTACTTGGTCCTTTTCGGCAAGCGGGCGTGTGGCCATAATTACGCTTGTCAAAGTCGCGAGGATTACAGGGACTTTTTCGGCTTCGGTAAGTTTGCGGTAGGCGGCAACTCCCGCCATCTGCTCGCTTCTACTATCCTCAATGACGACCCGTAACGGAGCGCCGTTAATACCGCCGGTTTCGTTAATTAGCTCGGCTGCAACCAGTGCTCCGACACGATTAATCGAGCCGATTCTGGCGGTCGGCCCGGTGAGCGGAAAAATTGCTCCAATATTTATTTCGGGTTTCAGCTCGGGCTTTGACTCATCTGCGCATGAAGCCGTGGCGAAAACCAGTAGCAGTAGAAAGGGAAACCCGTAACTAATTGCGCGCATCCGGTTTTCTCCGGTTACTAGGACTCTTAGTGCGAGTGATGTCCACCTAGCCCGTGAGCATGCCCGTGCATCAGCTCCTCGGCGGTGGCTTCGCGAATATCCACAATTTCAACATCAAAAGTTAAATCCTGTCCGGCGAGCGGATGGTTGCCGTCGAGGGTGACCTCGGTGTCTGTGACTTCAATTACGGTAAACGGCAGCGTCTGTTCCTCGTCTCCGCCGCTGAAGATATCGCCGACTTCAATCTTCTTTGTTGGGAGTTCGTCCCGAGGAACCTGGACAATCAGCTCTTCGTTTCTCTCGCCGTAGGCATCGGCTGAGGGGACGCTCACCTTTTTCTTGTCACCTTTTTTTAGAGTGATCAGCACGGCTTCAAGCCCTGGGATAATATTCTCGCCGCCTTCAAGAAAGGCAAGTGGCTCGTCAGCTTCGGAGGCGTCAAGTAATGCACCTGTGTCGTCCGTAAGTTTGTAGTGAAAAGAAATGACGCGCTGATTCATAACCACCTCCATTGTTAAATTATGGCGCACCATAACCTAAAAATGCAGAGCGACACAAATAGATAAACCTTGGGTTTATGGTCGAATAGTCGCTGTTAGCGGCTGGGTTGTGGTGCCCATACTTGGGTTATATGGTAGGCCTCGAGGAAGTCCTTCGCTGGAAGAATAATAATGGGATGGAGAGGTTGATTATGCTCTACGAAACCGTGCTTGTGACTCACAATATTTTACGTTGGGTGGCCTTCGCCCTCTTGCTTTGGGCTATTTCAAGGGCCTGGAGTGGAATTAGTAGTAAGCGCGAATGGAGCCCAACAGATAAAAAGGCCAAGCTCTTCTCCACTATCGCGATGGACTTGCAGCTAGTCATCGGCCTCGTGCTGTACCTTGGACTTTCCCCAGTTGTGCAGGCTGCAAGGGCGTCGATGGAAACGGCGATGAAGGATAAAGAACAACGCTTCTTTTTGGTAGAGCACCTGGCAATGATGGTTCTGGCCGTCGTTGTAATCCATGTTGGCGGGGTACTAATAAAGCGAGCTCAGGAGAGTAACGGTAAGTTTAAAGTGATGCTTGCAAGTTATGGGTTCGCGCTAATTCTCATTCTCTCGGGCGTTCCTTGGTGGCGACCGATGTTGAGACTTTGGGGCGCTTAAGTTTTGGGGCTGACTACCAGAGAGATAAACCATTTTTGACCTGTGTCGCATACGCCGGGTCTTTAGTATTGAGGGAAGGCACGTGTGCCGAGCCTTTATGTCGAGGCACGTGTGCCGAGCCTTTATGTCGAGGCACGTGTGCCGAGCCTTTGAGTCGAGGCAGGGCGGGAGTGCGGTGCAGACCGACTCCCGCCCTGAACCTCAGATGCCTCGCAACTAGTGACCAGTGGAGCTTCCGCTCCCCGAGGTCGCGCGCCGCCGGGCTTCCTCCTCGAGCAGCTCCCGCACGTTGATGTTCATCATCGACATGCCGGTCATCGACTGGGTCGCGCCTCGTGCGGCATGTCTCACGCCGGCGACATCCCCGCGGTGGGTGTGGATGAGGATGTTCCCGTCGGGGATGCCGATCTGCTGCGCGTGCATGCGCAGCACGGACTCCTCGTGTTCGAGCACGAAGCCGACAATGCCGACGAAGATTCCGTCGGCAAGCGCCTTCGTGATCATCAACCGCGCCTCGTCGATTCTCGAAACCGACGCGTTCTCGAGCCCGTCGGTGAGTGCAACTATCTTCACCTGGCGCCCGGGAACGGTGTGCTGCCGCGCGGCCCTGATGGCCACGATGATCGCATCACGAAGCGCAGTCGCCGACCCGCGCCGCGCCTTGGCCAGGTAGTCCTCCGCGGAGATCAGCTCCACCTTGTCGCTCTCCACCGGGCAGGTGTCGAGCGGGTTCGGATAGGCGCCGATCTGACCGGAGTCCCCGAAGAACAGCTGCGAGACTCGGAGCCCTGCCTGGGCTCGAATCACCCCGAAGCTCTCCACGAGCGCGGGGTAGAAGAAGGAGAGTCGGGGGGCCATCGACCCGGAACGGTCGAGGACCAAGATCAGATCGCCGCCCACCGCGACGAGCGAGGGGCTATCAGAACCAACCATCGAATCGCTCATGGGAGTAAGTTCCAAGGCGGGGATAGACCCGCTGACTTGTTGACGAAGCGAACAGAACGAATTTCAGGCGTTCCCAAAAAACCAATGTTGAACCTTCGGTCTCTGGTAGTAAGCCTGAGAAGCTGCCCCTCGACAGAGCTCGGGGCAGAGCTTTCAGGCTCACAAATGTAGTGTTGTTCTACTAAAAGGAAAGAAGAGAAAGAGCTTAAGGCGCACTACTATTAGCGCTACAAGAAATACTCCTTCGACCAGCTTCCAGTTTAGGCATCGGGGCTTGCGCTAATCTACGATTAGTTAGGCTAATCACCTGGTTTATTTCCAGAATGATCGTTCACAGCTTTATCTTCGATGCAGTTCATCCCGTCTCAAATCAATGTGGATAACTTGACTAATTTCACTAAATGAGTGAAATTATGGGGCAATCTGCGCCTTTGATTGGGACAGATGTTTTTATTGGTTCTAGAGGCTACGGCCTCTAATTTTTTTGGGGTGGGTGTCTCTTTCCAAATTAACTCCACAAGTTTTCAAATTGAAATCTTGTTGCCAGCTCTTCCGGGCAGGTACGCGATGTTAATCTGTGCTGAGTTCAGACCACTCGACGTGTCTAATTGTTAAATTTGATTGGGATACTTAAAAGTGAATATTTACGTTGGAAATCTGTCGTACGAAGTTGTTGATTCTGACCTGGAGGCAGCATTCGCACCTTTCGGTCGAGTGAAGTCGGCTAAAGTTATTAGCGATATGTATACTGGGAAGTCCAAGGGCTTTGGATTTGTTGAGATGGAGTCACGCGCACATGGCGAGGCTGCAGTTGCTGAGCTTAACGGCACTGAAATTAAGGGCCGTGCAATTACCGTTAACGAAGCTCGCCCACGCGAAGAGCGAAGTGGTGGCGGCGGCGGTGGTGGACGTGGTCGCAGTGGCGGCGGCGGTGGCGGTGGCTACGGCGGCGGCGGTGGTGGCGGCGGACGTGGTCGCAGTGGCGGCGGCGGTGGTGGTGGACGAGGCTGGTAGTCTCAGCGAAAGAAAAGGGCGCTTGCGCCCTTTTCTTTTATGTATTTCCTTTTAAACTTTAAACCCCTCATTTTAAATCCTCCTGTGATTTATCTCTTCGCTTTGATTGGCTTTTTAGTTCTGGCACCGTTTATCATTCTAATTTTTATTGGATTTTTGCCGAGCGCCACTTTGTCGCAACTGGAAGAGAAGTTGTTCGGTAATAAAAAGAAAAATAAATTGTAAGCGCTCCGGGATTACCGCATTCTGGTTGGAAACGCGTAGTCAAAGCCACCGACATTATCAGGCCTAATACGCAAAACCTGCGAGAAGATATTCGCCCCGGTTACCCGAACAGCACCATAGCTGTCCTGCGTTGTGCCAAACTGTGTCGAGTCATGCAGCCCTAAATCCAGCGCCCCATGGGCTCTTAAGGTGAAAGGCAGTTGCCTGCTTCCGCCTGCTACGCCAAAGACCTCTACTGTTCCGCTTACCGAACTGGCGGTCGTATTGAAGAGCTTGAGCCAGTTATACATTCCTAGATAGAGATTATACGAGCCGGTCTTTGGGCCAGCGGCAGCGGACTCGGATGGTGTGCCATACATGGCTTCGATATTTCCGGCTGGGCCATAGAAGTAGTTCATACTCTGCGCGACGAGTGCTCCAGCGCGCTCGGCGGTAAGTTGCACATTGCCGGAGGCATTCGCTCCTAAGTAGATATTGGTGTTTAGATGAATTTGCGCGTGCGCTGGGAGATTAAGCGGAAGCTGGGCGAGCCTCGTGCCTTGAGAGTTATAAAAATCTAAGTTTACATTTAGCGCTGAACCCGAGGAGTTTAGCACCTCGACCCAGTTACTGGAGCTGTTTCTAACCCCGGCTCCGGTTGAAATTGGAAGGTGCTGGGTCGTGGCGCCACCTGGAGCTGGGAACAGCGGGAAGGCGAAGCTAAAGTCCTCAGTGCCTGAACCCATTCCGTAACGCACAAGTGAAGCGAAGTAGGGGGCGGTTGGAGTTGTCGGAACTATGCGCTGCAGACCGACATTATTCGCACCGGGGCTTTCGTGGCCAGCTTCTAGATCCATTCGAGCAAAAGGCGAAATAGTTACAGTGCGCGAGCGTAGGAGAACGCCGTTTGCGTTATAGGAGTGAACCGTAAACGAGCGGCTGCTATTCGGGTCCAGATTTAAAACCCCTAGCCAGTTATAGACTGGGCGCCCTTGTTCAGCGGTGCTTCTTCCGGGTTGGTAGGTATTAAACGCCACGCTGGATTCCGCTGTGAGTGGAGTGAGCAGCGGGACGGCATAGGCAAAGTCAAACTGTGTTGAGTTAGCGGTTGGTTTATAGAAGCTGACTCGGGCTTCGAGGTTCATCCCGGCATAGTCCAGAGTCACTAATCCGTAGGAGTTCGCGCTAAACCCGGAAAGGTCGTTTAGAATGACGTCTTGTTGTGAATTGCCGGGGATTGAAAATGTTGTGAGCGAAAGGGAGTTTCCGCTTAAATCGTAAAGACCGACACTAACATTTAACGCGCTGCTGCCAATGTTTATCAGTTCAAGCACGTTCGTCATCTGTAGAAAGCCGTTCCAGGGAAGGTAACCGTTAGCAGCAACGCGCGCTCGGGCCGGGCCGGTATAGGCGCCGGCTGGCTGTGACGAGCTGCGGCTGGTGTTGGCATAATCCCTCGGGACCGAGTTCGAAAGATTTCCTACGGGCGCGAGAGGCGTAGATTGACGGTCTCCTCCTGGGAAACTTGGGATGGTGTAAGTTGTAGCTGAGAAAACATTGCCAGCTTGTATCGGGTGAAAGTCGCCGGTTGCGGGAGATGTGAGCTGTGGCTGGACGGTATTGATAGTGTTCTCAGCGCGGAGTTGAGCTTCGTTGCAAGTTGGATTGGAGTTTGTGCAAGCGTCTGAGCCCTCAATTCCGAGCGGGAGATCCGCCGGCCCGTTCCAAATTTGATTTCCTCGAATCTGCAGGTTGGCGTCGGTGACTGCGGGTTTAGGAATGTTTGAGCCAAGCGGCGGAGTCTGCGGATTGTAAATTGCAAAATGCTGGTCCGCGCTTCTAAAGCCGGCCGGGTTATAAAGAATATTGTTGTAGATAAAGACATTCCGGTTCGGAATTGGATATTCGCTGTCTGGTATTGTTGTCGGCCCCCAACCACCGGCGGCGTTATTTGCCGCGCAAGTCGCGACATCGCCATCGCAGCCGTGACCGCCGAAGACGACTTCAATACCGTGCGAGCGGCTCCCGACACGGTAGAGGGTATTATGCGCCATGAGGATGTTGTAGCCACCGTTTACTCCAAGGCCGGCGCCAACGGTGTCGTGAATAATGTTGTTGATGACCTTCAAGTCGTAGGCGTCGTAGTGAATCCAGGGGCTAGTCATAAACTCAAAGCCCGTGCCCTGTCCGGCCGTAAACCCGCCAGTGCCGCAGTTATAGACCTCGTTCCCCTCGATACGAAAATACGCCGAGCCGCCTTTTAGATAAAAGCACCAGTCGTCGGCGTCGTGGATTTTGTTTCTGACAATGTGCCCATACTGCACGGCGACAAAGTCGATGGCGTTCTCGTATGTGTTATGCACATTCGAGTCTTCAATATAGACATACTGCGACTGGTTGATTTTAATCGTTTCGTGAGCTTCGTGCCCAGCGCCGCCATCAAACTCCATCCCGCGAAGAAGCAGGTGGTCACACCGTTCGCAGTGAAAGGTGTCTCCTGCGGGGTTGGGGATAATATCGAAATCAATCATGTACCAGTAGCGGATATCAAAGGCGTTGATATCGCCTCTGAGATTCGCTGTGCCGCGACCATCGGCGGCCTGGATTATAATTGGAAACTGCGCTGTTCCGTAGCGGGACTCCCAGTAGTTTGGAATTGAGGACTCGGGATAGTCTCCGGCGACCAGCATGATGCGGTAGCCAGTCGTAGTGAGCGTGACTCCCTGGGGGATGCGCTCCCAGGCTTCGGCGACAGTCCGCACTGCTTGCAAGCGGGAGCTGCCGTTTCGACTGTTGTCCCCACTAACGGGGTCAACCCAGATGTCGGTTACGACTGGGGAGCCGATATCGTAGGCAAGGGGAGTGAGTTCCTGGGCGCGGATATTCGTAGTTTGAAATAGGGCGAAGAGGGTGATGAGAGTAACGAATCCTCGCCTTAACTCGCCAGTCATATCTCTATTTCCCCCAATGCGGCGCTTGGAATTTCCCCTTTCACTCTCTTTAAGAGGCAATTCGAGTGCCAACGATATCATCGGGAGAAAGTGATTATCGGCACAACGGTTTGGTTCTCCCGCGTACCGGAAACCGCCTTCCAAGCTAAACCCGCCTAATATCGCTCGGAACTTGGTGAGTCACCGCTATGAAAGGATATCCACCCTGCTTTTGGGCAAATGTAGGTTTAAGCTTATAGGGGCAGAACTATACGGGTATAACCCATTCAAGTTACCGGAGCTTTTTCCGAAATGGGTGCATCTAAAGGGTTGAGATGAATAAGCACTACTCGGCACTTAAACTTTTCGAGTTCCCAGAAAAAATCCAGGCCCTAAAAGAGGGAAGGATTACTCCGCCATTACATATCAGGATCAAACCCACGAACACCTGTAACCACAAATGTTGGTATTGCGGATATCAGAACGATGATGCTGCAATCTCACTCGGTGAAGGGGTAAAGCTCCGTGACAGAATCCGCGAAGAAAAAATGCGAGAGATTAGCTCCGATCTAATCGAGATGGGAGTTAAGGCGGTGACCTTTACCGGCGGCGGAGAGCCCCTTACTTACAAGCACATCGCAGAGTTTGCTGACCGACTTTTAACCGGTGGTATTAAAGTCGGCATGCTTACAAATGGCGCCTTGCTCACCGGAGATAAGGCGCAGGCGTTGGCGGACCGCGCAAGTTGGGTACGGGTTTCGATGGATGGCTGGGACGATGAGAGTTACGAGAAATACCGCGGAGTAAAGGGCGGGGAGCATACGAAGATTTCCAATAACCTCCGCGATTTCGCGCGGATTAAAGGCCGGACGACGCTTGGGATTTCATTAAACGTCGATAAAGATAACTACAGCCATATCTACGAGTTCGCCCGGCATATGCGGGACTTAGGCGTCGACCACCTGAAAATCTCAGGTTGTGTCGTGAGTAACTCCGGGGATGAGAACAATAAGTATCACGCTCCGTTTTTTAACCAGACCAACGAGATCATTGCCAAGGCTAAGAGCGAGCTAGAAGATGGGCACTTTGGGATAGTGAATCTCTATCACGTGATGCCAAGCCGCTTTGATAAAGAGTATACGACCTGCCCTTTTGCGCAGTTTCTGGTTGTGATTGGGGCCGATGAAAATGTTTATACCTGTCAGGACAAAGCCTATACCGAGAGCGGGTTACTGGGATCGATTAAGGAAAAGAGCTTTAAGGAGTTCTGGGCTAGTGAGGAGTGCCGTAAAGCGCTCTCCTCCATAAATCCGAGTCTCATCTGCCAACATCACTGCGTGGCGGACTCGAAGAATCGGCTATTACACGACATGCTGAATCTAGAACCCGACCACTTAGCCTTTGTCTAATAAATACAAGGCGTTACTTACCCTACAAATTAACTATCAAACTCTCCTAAGAAACTGACGACCTAACAGGCGGAGCGCTGTTTTTAACTCCTTAATCTAGGTTGTTCTATGAAGAAGTATTTAGGCCTCTTATCCGCTATTCCGATCATTGCGCTATCAGTTGAGATTGCCTCGGCTGTGCCGCTCACGATTGAGGACAACTACATCGGCGGAAAGCCAAACAGCAGCTACTGGGAAGGACATGATATTGTCGGCGCCGAAGAGTTTTTCTCGATTAGCAAAATGGAGGTCGACCTTACCGACAACCTGCTAACAGTCAGCATCTTTACTACTTACTTTGATAATGTCGGCAAATACGCAACTGAGATGGGTGACCTATTTATCAGCACCGATGGCTGGAACCCTTACGGCACCGCTGGCTACACCGAAGATACCGCGGCAAACGGCGAGAAGTGGGAACGGGTCCTGGTGCTAGACAATCACGGTGAGAGCTTTATTCCAACGCTCCACAGCGGCAGCATGATTGGGCAGAGCGGATCGGTTGATGCCTATGAGGTAAAAGACTCAAACATCGTAATGTCGAATGCTCCTGGGTATGCTTTTCGCGAGGGACAAGAGGTGCAGTATAAGGCGAGCGGGCAGTCCAAACTTGGCTCGGGCAGCTGGAGCATCTATGATGTGGATGGTCCAGAGAGTGTGCTTAAGATCTCAATTCTTTCCGATGTTCTGGGGCTTGGCGAAGATATCGCATTTCATTGGGGCTTTACCTGCGGGAACGACGTCATCGAAGGCGGCGGGCACCTTGCGACACCAGAGCCTGCAAGCTCAATATTAATCGGGCTCGGACTTTTAGGTGGCGCACGTTTAAGAAAGCGCCGCGCTTAAAAACTCTATAATTTTCTCGATGTTTGAGTGCGGGGCAGACGCTCAGTGGAAAACCTTGTGGTTAACCTTTAAGCGTCCGCCCCACGAAGTTCCGCGCAGGTTACGGCCGGATGGGCTGGTTGCGATCGGCTACGATGGCGGGAAGTGCCACGTCGATGCACCAAACTCGCAACGCTGCGGCTCGATGCAACATCGCCATCGTCCCGATGAACGTCGGCGACCATTCGGCCCGCGTCGGGATCCCGGGAGTGGCGATGAGGAAGGGCTCCGGCACCTCCGGAAGTTCCCGCGTCATCAACTCCGCGACCGCATCACGAACGGCCCCCAGGATCCTCTCGAGATTGTCGACCTCGCCGCCCGTGAGGAATGTGAGCAAGTCGAATTCATCATCCCGGCGGCGCTCGCGAGACTCGCGAAGCTTCGCGGGAAACGTTGGCAGCCAGGTCTCGGCGAGCTGGATGGCGTAATCCAGTCGCCGCCGAAGATCTGTGACGCCGGCTCCCAGCACGCGCTCGACCGCCGACTGTCCGTAGCGGAGAGCTTCCATGATGTCGGGCAACTTTGCCACCAGATCGTCCCAGGCCTGATTGAGAATCATCTTAAGCTCCGAAAACAGGGCCAGCGCAGCAGCATTTAAGGGGAAGAGTTTCCCCGCTACGCATTTCAGCACACGGAAAACGTATGCCCAAATACATAGCGGGGAAAAAGTAAACCTTTAACTAAGTGACTGCACCCATGGCCGAATTACCCTCTCGGCGATGGATGCAGAAAAATCAAAGTACCCAACAATAATTTCAAAAGAAGATATGGCGCAGAGAACTGCCTGACGCCTTAATGACCCTGGGCCTTATATCCCAAAGTATGGCCCTAGAGCAATTGCCCCAGGGTAATGTGCCGGATGCAATTTGCCTACGATTTAGGCGTCGTTGATGACTGAGAGACGGCCTGTACAAACGGCTCTCTCGTTACCCCAACCACCACCTTTTCCTTTAAGTTCCTTACCAACCTCACGCCGGAGACCACGGTTAACTCACCGAGTCGGTTAATCGTGTGAAAGCCATCTGTGAAACCTCCGCGAGTTGGAGGATTAATTTGTTTTACTGGCGTCTCGGCAAACTCGTCGGGAGAGAGCTTTGTGATTTCACTTATTACTACCGCACCACCATAGCGCCGGGAGCAGTTTTGCGATGGCCGGTAAATTTTTCCTTGGGAGATAAAGATACTCCCAGCCGAGCGCGAGGAGCAGATATCGAGTTTTACAGGGTTATTTCTATGCGGCTTAAATTCACTGTCAAGGGAATCGGCATAGAAGATGTGCAGGTTGTTATCCTGGTTCCTGTAGTCACCGTAAGAGGTAAACAACCACCAGCGGTTATCGTAAAAAAAGATATTGTTATCAATTCCGGGAAAATCCTCTAGCAGCACTCGGCGCTTAACCCAACCTTTCGGAAAGTCGGTTGCTTCGTAAAGTACAACCTGGCCACTCTTCGACTGCTCCGGGACCATCAAAAATTTATCCTGGTGTTTAAAGATATAGGGAAAAGAGAGGTGGAAAGGTTGTTGTAGAACTGGCTCTGGCTCGGAGAGCGAGTTGTCTGGATTTAAGCGACAGACGGCAATATGGCCTCTTTGAGAGCGATAGCTAAAATCCTCCACGAATACATAAAGTACCCCCTTGTACTCAACCAAAAACGGATCCGCGATAAAACGCGAAGCCATCGGAGCGCTCCAGCGAATCTCTTCAAACGAGTTCCCCGAAAGGGTGAGAGGGTTTTCTCCAGTGACTCCCACTGTCCACTGATCAAGCGGCTTAGAGGCGAACACCCGGCCGCGAAAAATCTCAGTAATATTTGAAAGGACAAACCCCAGCATTTCAAGATCAGAGGGGAGCGCCGGTAAGCGCGAATCAATTGCTGGCGCCACCTCCAGATCTTGTAGGCTAAACCCTACGCGGTTTAGCCGCTCAAGAGCAAAGCGCACCAGACCGATGCCCGCTTCTAAGAGCCGGGACCGATTGACGAACGGGCTCGAAACATGGGTGCGAATTGAGAGCTTTCCCAACATCCATTCAGGAGAGGAGTCTCCACTTTTCGCTCGCAAACTAACCTCTGACAGAGGCTCGCGGTTAAAAATCTCCCAAAATCCAGCAGCGACACTCTGTTCCCTCTTTTGATCGCCGTAGTGAAAATGCCAAACACCTAATCTCGGGATCCCGAGCACCTCAGCTGAAAGTGGGACTGTGTCCAGGTTAAGCAGGATATCCAATCCCGCCTGTGTGACCACCGAAAGATCATCTCCTGCTAAGCGAAATTTGCCAGCATCTGTAACCCTTGGAGAGACTAGCCGAAGAGACGCGCTATTTTGTATGTCAAGAATGTTTCCCGATACATGATAAAGTCGGGCGCGCTTGCTATCGAGGAATCTGTATAAACGGTAGAGAAAAAACTTGGCTAACGGACTATCAAGTTCGCTATTTCCAGCACGGAGTAGAACCAGGGAGAGTTCGCAAAAAGGAAGTGAAGAGATATCTTGGAGTAGCTGGTAGATCCACCCCGGTACTTCCGGTCCCTGAAGAAATACACCAATTCTAATTTTAGCCGGAGTCATTAACCGCACCGCTTTTTTGTACCCTGGGGACTATAGGGAGCCTGCCTTTTTTAGTCAATAATTGTCGTAATGAAAGAGTCGTTCTGAGTGGCAATTTTACTGTCTCTAGACTACTCTTCCTGTCTCTCGGCCAGAACTCGCGGAAGTCATAGTAAAAACTAAGCAAAGGCAATAGCAAGGACGATAAGGGGTTACAGTATTGCTGTCATGAGGAAGGACTTTTGATTCCAGTTATTGTCCTTGGTTCGGGTATTACGGCGCTTGGAGCGCTAAGGGCCTTTGGACGTGCTGGCGTCCCTGTATACACATACTCTCAACCTGGTGACATGACTCGCAGCTCGAGATTCTATCGCGGAGTCCCCGGCGAGGAGAATCTCACTGAAAGCAATCTCGTGTCGCTACTTGCCAAAACAACCATTGATAAGGCGGTGCTAATACCTTGCTCTGATCAATGGACGCTCGCCGCCAGCGAATTGCCAAGCTCATACCGTGAGCGATTTCCGGCAAGTTTACCAACACCTGAGACTTTGAAGAGTTTTGTTGATAAGGGGGAGTTTCTCGACAATCTATCAGCCAGCAATGTCCCTCACCCGTATACAGTATTAGTCAGCAGCGCGGCGGATATAGCGGCCCTGCCCGAAACGGCGTTTACAGATCTCTTTTTGAAACCACGTGACTCACAAAACTTCTTTGCACGCTATAGAAGGAAGGGCTTTCGAGTAAAGACCCGCGAGGAGGCAGAGTCTCGTTTGGCGGAACTAACTGCGGCCGGGTTTCAGATGGTGATTCAGGAATACGTTCCGGGTGACGTTAACAGTCATTACTTCCTTGACGGCTTTATCGACCGGGAAGGTTTCCCCAGGGCAATTTTTGCGCGGCGTCGATTGAGGATATATCCGTTGGACTTTGGGAATAGCACCTATATGGAGAGTATTCCGGCGGCGGTGTTAGACACTCCTGCCCGAGACCTCATAAGGCTTCTAACTGCCGTAAGCTATCGCGGGGTGTTCTCAGCCGAATTTAAGCAGGATAGCCGGGATGGTGTTTATAGAATTCTCGAAATTAACGCCCGGCCCTGGTGGTATGTCGATTTTGCTGCGCGCTGCGGGGTAGATGTCTGTCGGATGGCTTATGACGACGCACAGTCACTGCCGGTCTCGACGGTGAAGGAGTATAAAGTCGGAGCGCGGTGTATGTATCCGTATTATGACTTTCATAGTCTTAAGGAGCAGCAAAAGTTTAGGCTTGGCGCTTGGGTGATGGAGCTTGCACAATCTTACCAACCGGTTTTTTGTTGGGACGATCCGCTACCTGGGATAAGTGCCGCTTGGGAACTGCTTAGCCGAAGGTTTATTAAAAAGTGAGTGACGTGGCCAGCGACAAAGTAAAGAAGACATCCGCCCGCGTGCTGCGTGAGGAGGAGTATGCGGCGTGGAATGCCTTGGTCTCGGAGTCTCCGCAGGGGAGTGTTTATAGTACGCCCGAATACTTGCAGATTCTTTCTGAGGCCGCGGGCGGTTCATATAGAATATTCGGGGTCTTTAGGGGGGATGAGCTGCGGGGCGGCGTTGGCTTATTTGAGACAAAGCGCGGGGGCGGTCTCGGGGTTGAGAACCGGCTGCTCCTTTATTACAACGGTGTGGTGCTAAAGGCCCACGCGTCCAGCTATCCGTCAGAGCGCACGTCGAAGGAGTTGGAAGTCACGCGGGAACTTGCTTCGGCCCTGAAGGGCTTGGGTTATGAGCGGCTTTTACTTCATAACCGAGGAACCCTTGCCGATATTCGCGAGTTTATTCAGGCCGGATGGCGTGTAAGCCCGAGCTATACTTACGTGGTGAACATTACTAATCCCGAGGAGAGTTACTCTCGGGTTGAGAAGAATCTCCGTCGGTTAATCGAGCGGGGAAATCGGGAGGGGCTGACGGTCACTGAGGACGATGACTTTGATAGTTTCTACCGGCTGCACTTACTTGTTAGTGACCGAAAAGATGCTCCGAGTTATCTGCCGGAAGCTGCCTTTAGGAGATACTTTGAGAGCTTAAAAGCGCTCGGAATGTGCCGGCTATATCACGCGCGGCTCCCCGGTGGGCAAGCCGTGGCTTCGCAGCTGGTGCTTACGGGGGCGCATCCGGTGACGCATTCAGTTTGTGCTGGGGCGGATGCCGAGTATTTGAAAATTGGCTCAACGCCGTTTCTACGTTGGCGGGTGTTTGAGGAGCTGAGTAAGCTCGGGTATCAGGCTAATGACCTGACCGATGCGGCGCTAAATTCAGTGACGCACTTTAAGAGTCAGTTAGGCGGAGAGTTACAGTCGAACTGGGTGCTAGAAACGCCGGAGAGTTTTGGGCAGCAGCTTGGAGCTCTTCCTGCAAAAGTATTTCGGAGAGGGAAGCGGCTAGTTAAGTCTGTATTGGGAAAGTAACAGATGGCTAAAGGTGCAATATCCGGAGCTGAGCTAATTGTCTCGACGCTTGAGTGTCTGGGGGTGACAACTATTTTTGGCGTTCCCGGGACGCAGAATGTCGCTATCTACGAGGCGCTCCGGAAATCCGCATTACGAAATATTGTGGCAACTGATGAGTTAGCCGCGGCGTTTATGGCAAACGGTTACGCGCGGGGCTCGGGGAAGCTTGGAGTTGTGACTGTGATTCCCGGGCCGGGTATTAGTTATTGTGTCCCGGCGTTAGTTGAGGCGCGGGATGATTCGGCGGCTGTGTTGGTGATTACTCTTGCGGCACCGGCGACTGGAACTGTGGCGGAGAAGAAGTTTCGGCTACAGGTGTTTGACCAGGAGGGGATGCTGGCGCCGGTAGTGAAAGAGTTTATTGCTGTCACAGAGATTGGGAGTCTGGCTACGAGTTTAGTGAGAGCCGCAGAGATTGCGCTCTCCGGCGAGCCGGGGCCGGTCGTGATACAGGTGCTTTCTACTCTCTTAGAGGAGCGTTCAAATGCGCCGGAGGGAGGTCTCCCCAAAGTAGCAGCGGCGAGCCCGAGTGTGTTTCATGTCGGTGAGGTAGTAAAAATTCTCAAATCTGCCAAACGCCCTGTGCTGTATTGCGGACAGGGTGCGCAAGCAAGCGCTGAAGCTGTGGAGCGGCTGAGCACCGCACTCGGAGCACCGGTGCTTACGACCTGTTCTGGACGGGGTGTGATTCCCGAGGACTCGGAGCTCTCCTATTACGCAGACTTTTCCTTCGGTGTGCCGGAGTCAGCGCAGGCGTTACTTGATCGCTCAGATCTGATTCTGCTTTTGGGGTGCAAGTTCACCCATAACGGCAGCGGTGGATTTAAGCTCAAACTTACTCAAGACAAGCTCGTTCATGTCGACTCTTCGGCTGAAGTTCTAGGCGCGAACTATCCGACTCGCTTTCAGGTGCAGAGCGATGTCGGAGTTTTTCTGGAACGGCTTCTGGAGGAGGGGAAAGGGTTTCGAGAAAATAATTCAGCCTGGGACAAAGCTGAACTGACCACCCTGAAAGCCTCATTTCTAGAAGAGCGCGAGACTCAAGTTGAGTTTCTTCCATTAATACAGGGTATCGAGGATAGCGTGCCGAGCTTTCTCCGAGTGCTGTCTGATACCTTGCCGCGGAACTCAATCATCACTACCGACTCCGGGCTGCACCAAGCGCTCGCCCGCTCCTATCTCTCAGTATTCTCTCCGCGCGGGTTAATAACTCCGGCGGACTTTCAGTCGATGGGCTTTGGTTTAACGGCCGCAATCGGCGCTAAGCTTGCGGCGCCGGAAAGAGAGGTGGTGGCGATAATCGGCGACGGCGGATTTTTGCAGATGGGGTCTGAGATTCTGACCGCTGTGCGGGAAGGGCTTAGTCTTTCGTTGATAGTGTTTAACGATAACTACTTTGGCCTGATTCGGAAGACTCAGCTTGAGCGTTATGGGCATGAAAGCGGAGTGGAGCTTAAGAACCCGGACTTTGAGCTGTTTAGTAAGTCGCTAGGGGCGACGTATTTTAAGCTCGAGGGGTTTGTGCCGAATGTTATCGGTGAGATGTTGGGAACGCCAGGGGTGAAGGTATTGGAAGTGCCGCTCACTGATTCGTCGGCGATTCGGGCGGTGCAGTATAAGAGTTTGGTAAGGGAGGGGGTGCGAGGGTTGTTGGGGGAGAGGGTGATTGGGAAGATTAAGTCGCTGTTGGGAAGATGAGGGTTGAGGTTAGCGGCGGCGGTGGTTAGGCCCTGGGGGGAGTGGTCCGAACGAGATCGCTCTCGCGCTATTGGCGCCCGCCTGCTCGCTCCGGAACTCTTCTTGCAATTTTGGCCGGTGCCCGGCCGGCAAGAAGATTTCCTCCGTCTCGCCCGCCCCAAGGACCACCCCGTTCGCTCTCTCGTTCAGACCACTCCCCCCAGGGCCTCTCGGGACGGACTTCAGGTGCGGATTGAAGATCGTGTCATGGACCGAGGGGTGATGGGTGTGTGTCCCGGCGTCTCGGATCCAGGGGAAGTTATTTGGTTAGGTGATGCTCCCTAATATATTCCGCTTCCAGTGGGTTACTCCAAGTTGTGTCTCAATCTCATTTGCCAGGGCGTGCATTAGTTGTTTGGTTATCCTTCCGGGGGCTTTGTAGCGTGTGGAGTCTAGTGCGCAGACGGGCATTATTTCTCTGGTGGTGCTTGAAATAAAGAGCTCGCTGGCGCGTTGGAGTTCGGGAAGGGTTATCGACCAGCGTTCGGATTTGATTCCTAGAGTTTGGGCCAGGGAGGGGATGGTGTCTCTGGTAATTCCTGGGAGTACTCGGGTTGAGTCCGGCGGGGTGATTAGGACATCGTCTATGACGCAGAAGATGTTCGCCGTGGTGCATTCGGCTACCTCCTCCGTCTTCGGGTCGAAGTACAGCCCTTCATAGAACCCCTCTCTCATTACCGCATTCTGACTTAAAACATTCGCAAGGAGCGCCGTGGCTTTTATGTCGCAGTGGTCCCAACGGTCGTCCGGGAGACTCTTAAGTTTAACGCCGGCGGTGAAACACTCCGCCGGGTAGGGCTTCATCTCCTGGAGAAACGCCAGCACCGTCGGGCGCTGGGATTTTGGAATCTCGTGGGAGCGGACTCCGTAGTCGCCGAAGGAGAGCTGGATATAGAGCATGCCGAACTTAAGCGGGTTGGCAGTGAGCAGCTTTTCGGGAACGGCGCTGAGGGTTTCGGTGTCAAACTCAAGACCGATTTTAGCGGCGCTTCGCCCTAGTCTCGTTAGGTGTTCAGCGAACTGGAAGGTTTTCCCCTCCAGAACCAAAACCACTTCATAAACCCCAGCGCCGTAGTTAAAACCGAAGTCGGTGATGGAGACTGCGACTTTCTCACGCTCTAGAAACTCGCCATTTAGGTAGACCGTATTCATATAAGGTATAGCTAAGCACAAAAATAAATTACAGTCCCCGTTTAATTTGTGCGATAAATAACGTCATGGAAAAGAAAAAGTTTCTCTTTGTCTCAATGGACGCGCTGATTAGTGACATCGCCTGGCAGGTGGTAAAAGAAGGGCACGAAGCGCGGTATTCAATTGATAACCCGGTCGATAAAGACATCGCCGACGGCTTTGTGCCGAAGACCGATAACTGGGAGAACGAGGTCGACTGGGA
>CAYMWO010000007.1:0-35726 GCA_964393905.1 uncultured Bdellovibrionales bacterium
AAGTTGAGGAAGGATTTACGGGTGCGGGTCATGGAGAAGGTCAATGCCCGCGAGCTTTCCCCTGATCAGTTTATTCCAGCCCCAACATTTGCCACTTTGGACCTAAGCTTTATTAGTCTGCGAAAGGTCTTGCAGCCCGTTCTTAAGGTGCTAAAGTCACCGCTGGATTCCACATGTGGAATTTTGGCTTTAGTTAAACCGCAGTTTGAGCTTGAGCGGGAGCTTGTGGAGACCGGCGGCGTTGTAACAAACGTTGAAGCTCAGCGCCAGGCGATTTCTCAAGTTGTTGAGTTTGCGCAAGAGCTCGGGCTTAATTTTGTTGGAGAGTGCCCCGCGGCTCTAACTGGGCAGAAGAAGGGGAATCAAGAATACTTCATCTATTTAACAGGTTGATGGAAAGCTCGTTCTTTCGAACTCTTCTCCAGAAGAAGCTCCTAATTTTCTCCTTACTCTATTTATTTGCGCTGTTGCTAAGACTCTATGGCGTGCTGATTGAAGATCCGCAGCCGGACGAGGTACACTGGCAGGCTCGAGCTCACAATGTTGTCTCTCGAATCCGTGAGGGGGACCTTGCTCGAGCGACGACGCATTTAGGCCAACCCGGAGTTCCACCGGCGCTCTTTATGGCCTTAGGGCAGGTGGTGGCGGACAAATATAACAAACATCAAGGATATACAGCGTCAGACCTGCGCTATGTCGACCAGTTAGCCGCCTCACGTGTTGCAGTTATTCTGGTAAATTCACTGCTTCCTGGAGTGGTATTTTTAGGTTTATCAGTTTTCCTTGGCGTTGAGTTCGCGTTCCTAGTCGCCGCAGCGCTCAGTTTGGACCCTATGCTAATCGGGCTCTCCCGCATCGCGCACTTAGATGCTTTGCTTACGCTTTTTATAACTCTAGCATTCGGTTTCTACGCGGGAGCGGTGCTATGTCGGCGGGAGCGATTAAAGTTAATTGCTGGCGCCTTCTGGGGGCTGGCAATTGCCACCAAACCAACCTCCGGTGCGTTAATAGTCGGGTTTATGCTGTTTAACGTTTTGCGGTACCTTTTTCTCAGATTTAAAACCGGAGAGCGCACTCCCATCCTGACATGGGGGGATGTCTGGGCCTTTGTCGTGGGGCATGTTGCTTTTGCCACACTCTACACCCGGCTATGGTTTCATGAGAGCGACTACTTGCTGCGACTTGGCATTCGTAGTCGGTTTGCTGATTTACTGTATGAAACCGGGAAGTGGATGCAGCTGCATTTAAGCGTAACCCTGTTGGCGCTTTTCTGTTTGGGCTTCGTCCTAATAAGAGCTTTCCGGGCGAATCGTAGTGAGGCCCAGAAGAACTCGGTCCTGCTCCTTTTCCTAATCGGACTCTCACTGCTTTTCGTCCCCCAGGTGCTAGAAAACATAGTGCGCTATTGGACCTGGGCCAGTGGACTCAAGGGTATGAGTCACCAGTCTTATGGACACATCTGGAGTCCACCAAAATATGGATATTGGGCTATAGTCTTTAGTAGATTGCCGGACCTGATCCTTAGCGGGTTTATTTTGGGGGTGTCGTTCCTGGTCTTTGGTGGAGCGCAGAAGGAGACCGGCGATAAAAAGCCCGCAATGGCTCTACCACTTCTCGCGTTTTCCTTGGTAGTCAGCGGCTTGTGGGTATTGCCGTTAAGCGTCTCGCCAAAGCAGACATTTCGTTATGTCTTGCCGGTGCTACCGCTCGTGTATCTCATCTCTGTCTTCGGGCTCGTGCGAGCGGCTAAGTTTATCTCGCAATCATTGCCAGTCAGAGCGCGACCTCGCGCGTTAAGTTCAGCAGTTACCCTTATGTTTGTTGCGCTAGTAGGAAGCTTATTCAGCGCTACTCCAGATTATCAACTGTATTTTAATACCATGACCGGTGGCCTTGAGGGCGCATTGGCGCGTGGGCACAATCTGCCTGCTGCGGGGCAGAATGAGGTTGTCCGCTTCCTACATGCCAAACTTACAGAAGAGGGGCAGAAGGCCAAAGTGCTTGTAATGGGAGACCCGGACTCGCTAAACCTTGTGTATCAACGACTATATCGGAGTGAATCAGAGCGCATTCTTAAGTTTGTCCCCTTCGATCGATTCTCCTCTCACGGTCGCTTTGTGGTGCGGAACGTTTCTTTTAATCCCACTCAGATGAGCACTGATGAGGACTTAAAAAATTTTGCTATCTTTGAAGGGTTAAGCCCTCGGTATACCTACTCAGTTGGCGCCGTCCCTCTAACCTCTGTTTATGAAATTCCATTATTCGACGGACACCCTACGCTTTTTATCGACCCGGTTTCAGCCCCACGGGGCGTTGGTCGTCGTCAGGCTCTGGGTGAGGGACTACCAACTGAATCCGGGAAGCGCATTATAAAAGCCGTAATTGTTGATAAAGGAGAGAAGGGGTTTATCTTAATTGGAGTCGACCCACTGGCAGCTCCAGGAAATTATCTGACAAAATTTCAAGTTACATTCCCACTTGGTTTTATTCCCCCAACTGCCGAGAACTCTCCAAAGCTTGTGTTGCGGCTGGATGTCGGGCGCGATTGCGAACGGGTGGTTCGTAAAGAGGAACTCCAGCCGGGAGAGTTTCGCGAGATTCGGCTTAGCTGCGAGCATAAAGTGACAGGGCCACTTCGAATCCGTGTCTATTGGTTTGGTAACTTACCAGCGCTGATTGGGCCTATGGAAGTAGCTGCCGAATAGTTATTCGGGGAGCTTGGGCGGGATAGAAACCGGTAATAAAATCAAAGTTTTATCATTCCGAGTAGCAGTTTCGGATCAGTTTTGCATCCGGGTCGAGGAGTAAACATCTAAAATTTATAGGAGTTTTTGCCGATACTATAATTAAGAGCTAGGCAAGAGCGGTTTACTTGTCATAGCCTGGTAGCGAGACGGTGGTTGACTAGAGAGGTCAGTCATTAATATGGGCGAAGCAGAATTCATAGTTATTTCTAAAGAGCTGGACCGAGCAGGTCTTGTCTGGCACCCAGAGATTGGGGATGAGGTGACTCAGCGGCCTGTATTTGAAAAAGTCTCAATCCTCGTCGACCCGCACGGCCTCACACCGCGAGAGTTGCGCGAGAGCTTTCTTTGGCTTCCGAACACAGAACAGTTGGTCGCTCAGTTTGAAGCGCGACAGGCTTTGATTTATCACGTTGGATTAAACAGTTCTCTGTGTTACGAGGCTGTCATCAGAACCACAGCAGGAGTGATAGAGACCGCGGCACACACTCTTCGACTGGCATTTGGGAAAGCGCTGCAAGAGCTGTTGGAAAATTCGGTAACAGAAAGACTGCATTAAACGCTAATTTAGCTCGTTCTTAGCTCGCACACTCTTTTTCATAATAAATCTGAATACCAGCCCCAGAGCGACAATTCCCGCCAGAGCGACAATCCATAGATGTGCCTTATCCCGCATCTGATAGATAATTTCAGGGGTGATATGCGCCCCTAAAAAGTACCCAATTGAAAGCATCACCGAGACACTCACCAGCGCGGCCAGGGCATCCGCCGCGAAAAACTCCCAAAATGGAATTTTAAGCGCCCCTGCAGTCAGAAAAGTCATGCTGCGGACAGGGAAGAGGTGCCGACTTATCAAGATATAGAGCAGCCGCCGGCGGCGCAGGCCCTCCCGAACTTCTCTGATGCGTTCCTCTGTAATCGAAGGGAAAAATGTAGACTTGGTCCCAGCATTTAGCAGCCGTGGCCCAAAGATTCGACCCAGAAAAAACACAATTTGGTCTGATGCAAGAACACCTACATAGCTAGAAAGGAAAACAACCTCGACGAACACTATTCCTTTGGAAGCGGCAACGCCCCCTAGGATAAGTGGAATGTCTTCCGGAATGGGAATGCCGAAGGCGCCAAGAATTAGGGTGATAATTATGCCGAGGTGAACACGAAGCCCGTTATCGCTAGCTAACCACCCCAGTAAATCGCCGTATTCTGGCATACCCACCGCCGCCTAATTATTAGCCCTAGTCTACCGCGATATATCGGTTAAGTACGCCCCGCTGCTCTGGAGTGAGCCGGTTCTGTGGCACGTAACCACCGTCCCCATCATCGACCGGAGAAAAGAACATTAAGTTGTGGGTGAGATCTTCATTAGAAAAGCAATCTATTGTGGAGGAACATATAGGAGTGTCACTCAGCGGATCATATGCTGCGACAAATAGGCCGTCCAACTCTACGGGGTGAAAAAGACCCATGAAGTGTCCCGCTTCGTGAGCCATACTCTCTCCCAAAATTCTGGTCTCCTCCGAGGAAAAATCCCCATCCGGTCCGGCACCACCTAAAATACTTATCGCCACCGCGCTCCGGGCTGATGGATTGGGAGGACCGGGGATAGAGGCTGAAATTCCCAGTAGGTCTACTCCAGCCGAACCCTCGATATCACCACCGATAAAGATATTAACCGCTGGGCTTGGAGCCTGTGCAGAGGCTGTGAGATATAAATCGGCCCCTGTGGTTGGGTCCGGAAGGATACTTGGTCCAGCGATATCAAATTCCGAAACATGCAGTGAGATGCCCGCGTCTCCGTAAATATTTCGCATCTCCTCTATCCCTGAGCTAACAGCGTCTTTAGTCCTTTCCCCTTGGCCGACCACACCTACATAAAACACATTCACCTGCAGGGTTCCGTTTTCTAGATCATCATCAGCCCGGGTGTTTACAATGAATTGCACCGAAACATTAGAGGTTGCACGGCCACCCCTTTCGACTATGGCGCTTATTAGGAACCGGTCGCCATCCTTAATGGTTGGATCAAATTTTCGGGAGGGGGCGTTGATTGCAGTTGGCGATGGTTGAGCCTCGCCCGCGAGAGAGATAGTCTCGCCACCGGGGGAGAGATAATCAGCCCCAGAGGAGCTACTAAATTCGTCAATCGTAAGCGATCGTACATTGGCCTCTCCGGTAACGGAGAGTTTGGTAGTCCCCTGTTGCACATTAAAGCTGGCTGATGCGCGTCCACGCCCATCGCTGACAGCGCCAATTGAAAACAGCTCGTTTACGCTATCTGGTGAGGAATCGTTGTTGTTATCTCCGTCATCGCCTCCGCTGGAGCATCCGCCCAGGAAGAAAAAAGCTACAAGGGCGATAAATACAAAACCAAGGGATTTAAATGAGGGGACTATTTGCCGATTCATGCTCAGACATCGCTCCTGAAATGTAATAGCCTGCCGCGATTTCGATAATACGAAATCAGACATCTAACATATGTTGAATCTGTGAGAAACCGGGAAGTTAAACCGAGAAGATAAACGGGGAAGTTAAATCTGAGGCTATTTGGAGGTCACAAGCTCAATGCCATACAGCAGCTGCTCCCTAGTAAACGGCTTAGTAATATAATAGGCGGCGCCGACATTGTAGCCATGCATCACATCATCAGGCGTTGATTGGCAGGTGAGCATAATAACCGGGATATTTTGCGTCTCGGAGTGGAGCTTTAGCCGGGTCAGAATATCAAACCCGCTCATTCCCGGCATCTCGACATCAAGGATAATACAATCGACTGCGCCGGCTGTCTCCGCTGAATCTATAAGCTTAAGCGCCTCAGGGCCATCAGCGGCAGAGATTACCTCATGCGAAGAGGCCTCTAGAATAGTTCGCACAAGATTGCGAATCATCGGATCGTCGTCGACGTTCATAATTTTCATCGTACTAGCTCTCCTTAGTCGCTGCTTGATCAAGTAAGTCTGCGAGAATCGTCAGTGCGGCCTGGGCCTTATTGTCCAGAGGCTGGGCGTCCGGATCGGAGGCGTTTAGCCTATCGGCATAAATAACCCCGCGCTTTTTATCCGCCGAGCCGATGGGGATAGCGGCAAAGGGCCAGCCGTCATCAAAAAGTGGATCGCCAAATATCTGCGGTGTCCCCTGATTAAGCGCTGCGGCATCAGGGGCGTTTAACTTAAGGGCCTGAATCACATTGCGCCGGATTGTCTTGGGGTCGTTATGAAAGCTCTTCCCCAGTGCCATCCTCCCGTGCAGTTCCGCGTGGTCCGAGTCCAGCAGCAACAACAGGGCGCGGTCATATTTTAAGGCGTAAACCAGTGCCTCCATCGCTGAGGTTATCAGGCTCGAGACCGGTTCACCGTCTTTAATCGCCTGTTTCATCTCTTCAGCATATCTCCCAAACCCGGCGCTGACAGAATCCTTTGCGGCAGCTGGCTCGAAACTCTTCTGCTCGGCATTATCCACTGTTACAAGAAAATCCGGTAGAGTAAGAAACTCTAACTCAACTAGTTGACAGTGCTGAGCAAAAAGTTCAGGCAGGGAATTCAAGACGCCCCTTAGTTCCTGAAGCGGACATCCCGAGTGCGCGGCCAATTCTACTAGGCCGGCATCTAAATCCTGTTTAGTAGTGGAGTTTATAATCAATTCGGCAAGCTTTGCTCCAATTGCAAGCGAGTGGGAGAGTAATCCGTTTGGTGAGTCTTTCTGACGCTGCTCAAATGGTGCATGAGCCTCAACTAGGACTTCCCGATAGACTTGGGGAATTTGTAGGGCGTCAAAGATTGCGAGTGAAAGCTCAATCGGTTTAATCCCCAGAATCTCAGTAATGCTTTGATTGATATCGTGCTTCCGTGTCAGTGCGCGTTTTCCGGCAGCTTCATAGACCTGCGGAAAGTAAAATGCCAAGAGCAAATAACCCATATTGTGGAAGGTCCCAGCAAGGTATCCCTGCTCGGCGGCACCGGTGTCGCCTTTCTTCTTGATAATTGTGCTTGTAAGGAGAGCGGTAAGAATGCTGCGCTTGAGGTTATCAGCAAAAAACCCACCCTTCTTCGCCGCCGGCACAAACCTTTGGAGTAGCACTAGCCCGGCGCAGAGGTCAGAGAGGGCGCGCATGCCTACTTGCACGACCGCACCAGAGATGGTCGTAATCGGTTGCGCCCTCTGATAAAAGGCGCTGTTAACCATATGCAGCACTCGAGTGCCAAGAGATGGTTCGCGCAACACAACCTCTGTAATTTGCTCAACGGAAGTATTGGGGTTGTTAACTAATGTGCGTAAATCGTTTACGACCTTAGCCCGCACAGGAAAGTCCCCATCGGTTTTTAGAGCTGTCTTTAGCTTCTCTAAAATTGAAGTCGACCCACTCCGAGTGAGGTTGTCTGTCCGCGAATCGAATTTAAGCTCCTTCATCACTAATTATCCTGCCTCGATAATGCACGAAAGGAGCCGGTAGAGTTTATCACCGAATTCGTGGTTAGGTGCCGGACTGTTTGCACAATCTCCTGCGGGCTAAACGGCTTAGCGATGAAATACGAAGCCCCGCCTTCCATCGCTCGCTTCCTGTCGTTTTCAAACACGCAGGCGCTTACCACAATCAAGGGCATATTGGATTGCGGCTCCAAACACTGCTGGCGAAAGTAGTTTATCAAGTCGACACCGCTCTCACCTGGGATGGCCAAGTCCACTAGTGCGGCATCCAAGTCGACTGATTCCGCTATCTTCTTAGCATCTGCCACCGAGCGGGCGACATACGGATTGCCCCCGACCTCGCTTAGAATAGTTGAGAGCACCTCGCACGCCATCTGGTTGTCGTCGACAACGAGTATATTCAGCCCATCTAGCCGACTCATAGGAGATGCTTGGGTGGAATCAGATAAGGTGTGATCAATCAAGGTATCCGAGTCAGAAAGTGGCACGAGGAACCAAAAGGTTGAGCCTTGCCCTACCTCGCTTTCAACTCCAATACGCCCACCGTTAATCTCAACTAAGTGTTTAGTCAACGAAAGTCCTATGCCCGTACCAGATTGAATTTGGCTGTAGCTATCCTCGCCCCGCTCAAATCGCTGAAATAGCCGCTGTTGGTGCTCGTGAGTGATTCCCACTCCGGTATCTGTGATAGAAATCTTAAGTTTGTCACCGAGACACTCAACCTTAACAGTTACTTTGCCGCCCGAGGGGGTATACTTCACGGCGTTTGACATCAGGTTAATTAAAATCTGTCGGATATGGCGCGGGTCAACAAAGAGCTTAGAGGATTTGAGACGCTCCTCCAGTTCGAGAGCCACCAGGCTCACACCTTTTCCGACTGCGCTCTGCAGCATTAACTTATTGATCTGCTGGAGTAGGGGATAGAGTTCGACCTTGCTTGGCTCTGGATCCTCTTTTCCGGCTTCAATCCGGGAGAGGTTTAAGACTTCGTCAATTAATTCCTTAAGGTGCGAACTAGAGCGTGTGATCGACAGCAGAGCATCCTTTTGCTTATCATTAACAGCGCCATAAACTCCATCCGCCAGTACGCTGGAATAGCCGATAATTGCGGTAAGTGGCGTTCTAAGCTCATGGCTCATATTAGCTACAAACCGGCTCTTAGCGCGATTGGCCTCCTCGGCCTTTGAGGTCTGCACGGCGAGGTCGGCGGTGCGGAGTTGCACAAGCTCCTCTAAACGCTCGGCGTAGCCCGTGATGCGCGCTTGGGAACGGGCGTTTGCCACAGCCACTCCGGCTCCCTGAGCAAACTCCTCAAACATCTGCGAATCGTATTCGCCTAACGGAGTCGGCGAACGATAGCCTATCAGAATTAGTCCTAAGGTTTCCCCGCGGACATCGAGGCTGCAGCAGTGAATCGAAGTTAAACCCTGGTCATGAAGAAAACCTAAGCCGTGGTCTCGCTGTAGATTGATATCGGGAATCGAAAGCGCGCCGCCGAGACGCAACGCCCGGCCAATCATTGTATTTTGTAGCTCAAGCTGCGCGGGAAATGCATCCCGTCCGCAACCATAACTGCCCTTTACCTCAAGCTGCTCTCCGGATGCGGAGAGCAGCATTGTGAGTGCGCAGTCAGCGGTGAAGCGAAATGCCAGCTCGCGAGCGAGCGTCTTAGTGATTCTATCGAGCCCCACGTTGGTCGCAATCAGCTGATTTAGCTCCGTCAGAACTTCAAGCCTGTCAACATAATGCCGGAGTTTGGAGGAGAGCCGTTGGCGCTCGAAAGTGATGCTTACGTAGTAGCTGAGCTCACTTAAGGCCTCCCGCGCCTCGGTTGATAGGCCGCTCAATGCGGACACTCCGATTGAACCAATTGGGGCGCCAAGGCAGATAATGTCGGTATAATAAAGGGCGGAATTATCCGCTGGCTGGTAGGTTAGCGCCTGTCCATGCACCTCGCGACGTGTGAAGCGCTCGGTGGCGGTGACTGTAGGTTCTGGAATCTCAGCTAGACCAATATGCGCTGCAAGTAATGCGCTTGAGTTTCCGTCGCTAGTTTCCCCTGGCAGATAAATACCTGCACTATCAACTCCGGGAAGTGCTGCTGCAATTTTTGCGATGCAAGAATAAATCTTCGCCGGCTCTTCGCCGACCTCAATTAGTGACCGAAGACGGGCGCCGCTAATGAGCGGAGAATGAGCGTTGGTAGCAGGGGACGTTAAATGCGAGTTATCTGTGGTTAGTTCTGCGTTGGCCGGGAGATTATCATCAGGGCGAAAGTCCGCACATGCTTCGCATGCACTTTGTTCCTGCATCGATTTAAGTTCTTCACGGTTGATGCCCATAGCGCCCTAATATTTTGGTCATTTGGACCGGAGTTGACCCCGGCCTCTAATAAGTTGCGACGACACTCCGAAACGGGGGCCCAAGAAATGTCACAGGAGGTAGATCGACAGCGGAGGGAATTAGCTTTAGGCTAATGATTCAGCGGTTTTAGCTGACAAATCCGAGGCACAAAGCAGGTAAATCTGCCCCAAATCTAATAGCTTAGCCCGTAGTTATAATTCCGGGGCAAATCCTCGGCGCATGGTGTTTTCGGACACGGCCCGGGGAACGACAAATTGCAGCAGGTAATCCGGCCCGCCGGCCTTAGAGCCTACACCCGACATCTTCGCGCCACCAAAGGGCTGGCGATAGACAAGTGCTCCTGTCGAGCCGCGGTTGATGTAGAGATTACCGACTCGATATTCGCGAATTGCGGTTTCAATATTCTTCGGACTCCGGCTAAAAATAGCTCCGGTAAGTCCGTATTCGATGCCGCAGGCGATACTGAGCGCCTCGTTAAAAGTCTTGCTCCGCACTACGGCAAGAACGGGGCCGAATATTTCATTACGGAGAAGCGGGTGATCCTTCGGAATCTCAGCAAAGACAGTCGGCGGGACATAATACCCACGGGGCGAAACAGTGTTTGGCACACTCCCCTGAGCGACGAGCTTACACTTAAGTTTCGCCTCCTCAATTGTTCCCCAAATACGCTTAAAGGCGACTTCATCTATCACCGGGCCCATGGCGCTCCCGGGTTCTGATGGTGGGCCGACAATTAGACTTTTAACCCCTTCGGAAAGCCGCTCGAGGAATTTGTCATAGATATCACCAACTATAATTAATCGGGAACAGGCGCTACACTTCTGTCCTGAATAGCCGAATGCCGAATGCAGAACTCCTCGTAGGGCCTCATCAAGGTCGGCACCTTCGTCAACAATTATCGCGTTCTTGCCTCCCATCTCCGCAATTACGCGCTTGATATGCTCCTGACCTGGACGCACCTCAGCTGCGGATTTAATAATGGAAAGCCCGACCTCCTTGGATCCGGTAAACACAACGGTGCTGACCCGCGCATCATTTACCATAAACTCGCCGATCTCTTCGCCGAGACCCGGAAGAAAGGCTGCGGCCTGCGGAGGAAGTCCGGCATCGAGTAAAATCTTAAACAAGGCGCCAGCAATAACTGAGCTCTGCTCGGCCGGTTTTAAGACGGCGCAATTTCCCATCACCAGTGCTGCGGCCAACATCCCGCAAGGAATCGCCAGTGGAAAGTTCCAGGGGCCGATAACGACACAAACTCCACGCGGCTCATAGAAGTAGGAGTTATGTTCTCCTGGATAGTCTCCCATGCGCCGGGGAGTCCCGAGTCTTAGCGCCTCATGTGCATAATAGTTCAGGAAATCGATTGCCTCGACCACGTCAGCGTCGGCTTCAGCCCAGGGCTTACCCTCCTCTAAGGTAATAAGCGCCGAAAGTTTGGCTCGTTCTGCGAGCATTATTTCTGCTGCGCGAAAGAGAATCTCCGCCCGGCTCTCAATTGTGGTCGCCCGCCATTTAGGGAAATAGGACTGTAAACCGTGGAGTGTCTTATCTGCTAAATTATTGTCGGCAAGCTCAACATTCCCCACAACAATATCGGGGTTCTCTGGAGACACTGCCGAGATGCTCCGCCCGAGCCTGACAAATTTTCCATCAATTATTGGCTGCACAACTATCGGAGCTTTCTGCAGCTGGCTCTTTAACGCAGCTAGCTCACTAGCCACCAAAGCGCGGTTCTCGGCTACTGTAAAATCGGTCAAGGCGCAGTTGGTAAAGCGCTGGCGCTGATTCAAATTTATGTGTTCCGTACCCAACTCTTCTTTCGTGACCACAGGCTTTCTCAGCAACACCTCCGCCCGCTCATGCTCATGAAAGCTCTGCCGCAGGAACCCCTCATTTGATGTGTTCTCCAGTAACCTTCGCACTAAGTACGCCATTCCCGGCAACAACTCACCAATTGGTGAATAGTCCCGAACAAAATACCCCCTGGAGACAAACGACTGCTTAATCGGCTCGGCCATACCGTATAACGCCTGTAACTCATAATGCGTGCGCGGAACGCCCAGCAGCTCAGCCGCCTTAACCGCGTGTACCAGCGAACGGATATTGTGAGAACCAAAGGCTGGAAGAATTACTGAACTGTTCTCCAAAAGTTTAATGCTAAGCTTTTCGTAGCAGGCGTCAGAGGCCACCTTCTGCTGCCAAACCGGTATCTCCCAGCCGTTCTGCTTGGCGGAGATAGTCTCCGAATCCCAATACGCCCCCTTTACTAAACGGATACCAACGGGGGCGCCTCGTTTTTTTGCCCACTCGACTAAGCTATCTACGTCGGACTCCGTTCGTCGCAGATAGGCCTGCAGCACAAGACCGCAGCCAGAAAAATCTTTAAACTCCGCCGAGGAGAGCAGGCGGGTGAAGACATCAATTGTCATCGATGTCATCGCACAGTCTTCCATGTCGATATAGACAAACCCGCCCACCCCTCGAACCTTGGCTACTATTTCGCCAAAGCGCTCGGTTAGAATGGCGACGCTCTTTTCGTGGTTGATAGCTTTGGTCTGTGAGTATAGGGCGGAGAGCTTGACGGAAATGTTAAGCGGGTTCTGGTCACCCCGATGCCCTTGAATCAGCGGTTTGCTCTCGGCCCAGGTAGGGAGCTCTTTTGACAAGGCTTCTATCAGATCCAAATAGCGCTCATAAAACACTCGAGACTCCGGTTCACTAACTGTCGCTTCGCCCAAAAGGTCGACGGTAAAAGCAATCCCGTCTTTTCTAAGTTTACGAAGTGTCTTAAGCGCCTCCTTTGGCGTCTCTCCGATGATGAACCGCTCAGCAACGGAGCGAATCTGCTTCTTAATAACTGGGGCGGCAAGCTTTGCCGGAATTGAGTCAGGCTCGACATTTAATCCCCACTTGAGAAACCCAGGCAGCCGGTGGGCCACGGGTTCAAAGTACTCCTGTGCGTGACGAATGAGCGCCGCGGAGTCCTCTAGTGAAGGCAGAACGTCGACAAACCTAAAGAGGCTGACTTTAAAAGCCTCATCTTTCATGGCCCAGTCGAGAAGCTTGCCGGAGTAGAACTCCGGATCGAACACCGTTAAGCGAGAGTCCTGCGCATCTTTAAATATCTCACCGCCAAGTTGAAAAATCTCACTCTCTAGCCGCTCTGTATTGATACCCATAACTCTCCGTACTAGCCTTCCAGTTCCAATGTCATTAACACCTGACCCTCTTTCACGGCCGCGCCCAGTGCGACGTGCACCTCCTTGACTATGCCCACGCGCGAGGAGTTTAGCGCATGCTCCATCTTCATAGATTCTAACACCACCAGAGTCTCTCCCTCGACGACCTTCTGACCGGATTTAACCTTCAGCGCGATAATCGAGCCTGGTAGCGGGGAGGTGACGGTATCGCCGGAGCCTTGGGCCTCGCCTTCGGCTTTGCGTTCTAATTGAGTAATGCGAAATGCCGAACCATCCAGCGAGATGGTTGTTTTTAGTTCGTTGCCAAAGGCAGAGCGGGATATTGAAGTGATGTGCGGCTGAATGCGATGGCCGTCAATTTCAAGCGCGCTCGGAATGCCATCAACACTTCGAGCTACGATTCCGACTTGGTGCGTTACCCCTTCAACTGTGACTTGAAGCGCCAAGAGCGACGGCCTTGCTGAACCCACCGCACCGGCTGCGGCAGTGACTCGGCCTTTAATGACCAGCGGTTCAGCGAAATCCCCGCTGTTGATTTGGTAGCTTATCTCAGGCTCGCACACAGGCCGTGTGTTTAAGTCCACACTCCCTGGCCCACGAAAATAGTCGAATGTCGAGAACGGGTCCAGCCTGTTTATCGAACGTTCTCCCTCGACAAAAGCCTTGGTCACAATGTGTGCAATCAACGCTCTTGAGATTACACCCGCAGAAGCCGGTAACACGCGGAGCTCTTCACGCTCATCTAAAAATGTCGTCGAGACCGGACCTTGAATCACCTCTTTGGTTGCGAGCACCCGCAACACAAACCCCTGGTTCGTCCAAACCCCATTAATACCTAACCCACTCACCAACTGTCTCAGGCGCGAAAGCGCCTCATCCCGACTTTCACCGTAGGCAATTAGTTTACCCAGCATCGGATCGAAGTTAGTTGTGACTTCAAAATCGTTTTGCAGGGCGTGGTCAAAGCGCAGTGCGGGAGAGTCCAAGCCCTCGGGCGGGAAGAAGCCTGAAACTTTCCCCGTATTTGGGGTAAAACCGAGCCGTGGAACTTCGGCATAAATACGAGCTTGAACCGCATGTCCCTTTATTGAAAGCTGCTCTTGGGTAAGCGCCAACTTATTACCCGCGGCAACGCTCAATTGAAGCTCTACCAGGTCTAGACCGGTTACAAATTCTGTTACAGGGTGCTCGACTTGAAGGCGCGGGTTTACTTCGAGAAAAAAGAAATCCTCGTTTTCGTTTTTTTCTAAGGGGACGAGAAATTCGGCGGTGGCGGCGCCTGTTAGCCCTACAGCTTTGGCCAGGGTGACGGCGGCGTTACAAATCTTAGTCCGCATAGACGAAGTAAGTAGAGGTGCGGGACTTTCTTCAATGACCTTTTGATGTCGGCGCTGGAGCGAACAGTCGCGCTCAAAGAGATGCAGCACATTTCCATGGTTATCGGCTAAGAGCTGCACCTCGATGTGTCTCGCTGGTGAGATAATCTTCTCGAGAAGCAGCCGGCCATCACCGAAAAACGAAAGTGCTTCGCGTTTGGCGCCTGCCAATGCGCTCGGAAACTCTGCCGCAGATGACACGCGCCGCATTCCCTTACCGCCCCCTCCAGCCGAGGCTTTAATCAGCAGTGGAAAACCGAGTTTGGAAGCGGCTTTTGTGAGCGACTCCTCGTCGTTTTTCTCCTCGTCATAGCCAGGGGCTACGGGCACCCCGGCCTGGATTGCAACAGTTCTTGCCGAGTGTTTATGCCCTAATTTACGCATCGCAGCAGCTGTGGGGCCAACAAAAATCAAGCCTGCTTCTTGGACCGCCTCAGCAAAATCCGGGTTCTCAGCAAGAAAGCCGTAGCCCGGGTGTATCGCCTGTGCGCCACACTCCTTAGCAATTGCTAACACCCGCTCGCCATCAAGGTATGCCGCGGTTCCTAGTTTATCACTTAGGAGATAAGCGTAATCCGCTTGCAGTGCATGTGGGCTACTCTCTTCGCCCTTGGAGTGAATGGCAACCGTCTCAATCCCGAGCCGTTTGCAGGTCCGAATTATGCGGCAGACTATCTCTCCGCGGTTCGCAATTAGCAACCGTGAAATTGTTGTCGCGGGTGAGCTCTTTTTTGCCATTGGTTTCACGGACACTACATCCTAAAGATTCCGAACCGGGTCTCTCGTTGCGGGTCTAGGAGCGAGGTGGAAAACGCCAGTGCCAGACTTCGCCTGGTGTCTAGCGGGTCAATAATACCGTCGTCCCACAGTCTGGCAGTGGCATAATAGGGGCTACCCTCGTGTTCGTATTTGTTTACGATGCTCTGGCGGTAGCTCTCAATTTCCTCTTTAGAGCCCTTATTCTTCCCAGCAAAGCGCACCTCTGAAAGCACGTTACCGGCCTGTGCTCCGCCCATGACTGAGATACGGGAGTTGGGCCAGGTGAAGAGGAAGCGCGGGTCATAGGCCCGACCACACATGGCGTAGTTCCCAGCGCCAAACGAGCCGCCGATTACAAGACTAAAACGCGGCACACGGGCGGTGGAAACCGCCGTCACCATCTTTGCACCGTGCTTGGCGATGCCTTCATGCTCATAGGCCTTGCCCACCATGAAGCCGACAATGTTCTGCACGAAGAGAATTGGCGTCAGCCGCTGATTACAGAGCTCGATAAAATGCGCGGCTTTAACAGCTGACTCACTAAAAAGGATGCCATCGTTAGCGATGATTCCAACTCTAAACCCCCCGATGTGGCCAAACCCACATTTTATCGTTGTGCCAAACTCCGCCTTAAATTCCGAAAAGCGTGAACCGTCTAGCAGGCGTGCGAGAACCTCGCGCACGGGAAACGACTTCTTTAGGTCCGCCCCTAGAATTCCGTAGATCTCCTGCGGGTCGTACAACGGCTCTTCCGCCGCCTGATCTGCAACAAACCGCGGCAGCAGCGTGGGATTCTCAGGCCCAAGGTTTGAGACAATATCCCGGCAGATTGCCAAGGCGTGGTGTTCGTCCTCTGCCAGATGATCCGCGACACCGCTTTTTTTGCAGTGCACCTCGGCGCCTCCTAACTCTTCGGCGCTTACCTCCTCGCCGGTTGCGGCCTTCACCAGTGGTGGACCGCCCAGAAAAATCGAGGCATTCCCGCGCACCATAATAGCTTCGTCACTCATCGCCGGCACATACGCTCCACCAGCGGTGCAGGAGCCTAAGACAACGGCAATTTGCGGAATGTTCTGCCCGCTCATCACGGCCTGGTTGTAAAAGATTCGCCCGAAATGGAAGCGGTCCGGAAATACCTCGTCTTGCATCGGTAGAAACGCTCCACCGCTGTCAACAAGGTAGACACAGGGAAGCTTATTTTCGAGGGCAATCTCCTGAGCGCGGATATGTTTCTTCACCGTCATGGGAAAGTAAGTGCCACCCTTAATCGCGGGGTTGTTAGCAACAATCATACATTTACGCCCGGAGATGCGGCCAATGCAGGTGCTAATTCCCGCCCCAGGAGGGACGCCTTCGTAGAGGTCCAAGCCGGCTAATGCGCCTAAGTTCAATATCGGAGTGCCGGGATCGACCAGCGCTTCAATCCGCTCTTCTGTTAAAAGCTTGCCGCGCTTTCTCTGAAGCTCTACAGTTTGCGGCGCCGCTGGAGAGTAGGCCTGAGACTGTAAAGTGCGAAGCTCAGCGACAATTTTCTTGTAAGACTCAAGACGCTCTTTATAATCGTTATTGTTGGTGTTTAGCTGGGAGTGGATTATCGGCATATCAGGCTTTATAATATGACTTTCTAAGCGACGGAATATCGAGTGTTCTTAGCATATTGTTTGTCCTTGGGCTAATCGAAGGGCGCTAATTGTTGAGCGTAGATTAGTTTTCCACAGCGGGGCCTGCCAGAGCCGGCCGTACCAGAGCGGAGTGTAACTGAAGGGTCATGGAAAGTTTAGGTTCGCGAGTGGTAAACTGCCAAGGTGCGGTGTAATAGATCACTCTAGATTATCAACAGCTGGCACTGCGGGGATTTTATGCGGAGCATATTTTATTATTCAATTTTTATCATTGCTGCCAGCGGAGTGATTTCGCTCTTGGGGGTCAACCGTACGAGTTTTGCCGAAAACGGTCCCGCCAGAAAGACTGCGACTGAAGCAGCAAATGATGTCGAGAGTAATCTAGTAAAAAACGAGGCTAACTCAGAGCAGGTTACTGCAGATGAGTTTCCAGCAGGGCAGGCTCCAAGATTTATGTTACTCGATTCGGCTGAGGGCTCAGAGCATCTATCTGAACAGCCCTCAGCAAGAGCCCCCTCAGAGAGGGATTTTGATTGGGAACGACTTACCGCGGGAAGCCCGGCCTCGGGAGCGGATCCAATTATTGGGGACTCAAGAGTGGCTAGTTTCTATGATTATATGGATGGCCACCCGCTCCCGTATTTCATCGCCAAAAAGAAATAACGGCTCAGAAATTTCTACAGCCCGAAGCAATTACTCTTTATCTAGCCCCAGCATGGCGCGGGCTATGTCGGCTGAATCCACCTGATATTCGCCAGCGGAGAGAGCCGCCTTAATCTTCTCAGCTTTACGCGCTCTTTCCGCCAACCACTGGAGTTTCAGTAAAGTCGGGCTTCGTCTGCGAGCGGACTTTGATTTAGTGACTGCCGCCTTAGAGACCTCTTTTGAGATGATATCTTTTAGAGCTGTATTATCCATTTTTAGAACCCCACATCGTATAGTTACTGACAGTTCTCACCTAACAGTTTGCACTTAAGGGGGAGTGTTCAAAATTGCACCGCATTTCCCCCCGTAAGTGAGCTAAACGGCAGGGGTGTTCAAAAACTTGAGCGTTTTTTGGAAAAAAAGTTCAATTTTGAACATTTTTTTTTAAAGTGGCGGGAAATGGAGCTAACACCCTGAAATTATAAGGTGTTAGCTTGCCCTGGAACTAAAACTTACCCCTCTAAAGCGGCAACCCCTGGAAGGGTTTTACCCTCTAGCAGCTCCAAAAAGGCCCCACCAGCGGTAGAAACATAGTCCATTTTGTCGAAGGCGTGCGCTCGGTGAAGGGCTAAATCTGTGTCTCCCCCACCAACGACTGTCAGCGCAGAAGAGGCTACAAGGGCATCAACGAGTCGATATGTTCCGGAGCTAAACTCCTCGGTTTCAAAGGCACCCATCGGACCGTTCCAGATAATGGTTCCAGCGCCATCTAGGGCCGATATGAATTGCTTGATGGATTCCACGCCAATATCAAGCGCCATCAACTCGCTGCCAATTTGGTTAATTGGCACGATGCTGGTGGGGACGCCTCCCTTTAACTCGGCAGCCACCACTACATCTGTAGGGAGAAGCAGCCTGCATCCGCTCGCTTGTAGCTCGGCTTTAATAGCACGCGCGTTTTCGACCTCTTGTGGTTCGAAAAGTGATTTCCCTACGGAGAGTCCGTCGGCAACAAAGAAGGTGTTAGCCATCGCGCCACCGATTAAAATCGAATCTGCGCGCTTGCCAACGTTCCTAATCGCGGCCATTTTCGTTGACACTTTCGCTCCGCCAAAAATCGCGACCAGGGGCCGTGCAGGATTTTCAAACGCTTTTTTAAAATACTCAAGCTCGGACTTAAGTGTGAACCCTCCGGCTTTTTCCTTGAAGTGTTTGGTCATGCCCGCAGTTGAAGCGTGCGCCCTGTGTGCCGTAGCGAAGGCATCGTTTACATAGACATCTGCCAGAGCGGCGAGTTGCTCGGCAAACTGCATATCATTCTTCTCCTCCTCTTTGTGAAATCGGAGATTTTCGAGTAGCAAGATTTCACCGACCTTAAGTGCCGCAGCCTGAGACTGAACCTCCTGACCAACACAATCCTCAGCCATAATGACCGGGGCCTTCGTAAGCTCATGTATTCTTTTCGCAACTGGCTTAAGGCTCATTGTGGGGTTTCGCTCACCTTTGGGCCTACCTAAATGGGAGGCCAGCACCACTTTGGCGCCAGCCTTGAGCGCAAAATCTATGGTTGGGATTGAAGCCAGGATACGATTGTCATCAGCGATGCCGCCGTTCTTATCGAAGGGGACATTCAAGTCAGCGCGAATAAACACAGTTTTTCCCTGAAGATTAAGTTCGTCGATGTATCTCACCTAAATTACTCCAAATATATTCCCCAATAATCCCTAATTTCGAGCCGGTAAATTCCCTTGTCGAATTAAGCTGTTTGAAATAACAGTTTCAGTCTGTAAAGAACAAACCGTGCGCTGCGGCATTGTATACAACGGACCCGATGACGCAACAATTCCGCAACAATAATATGGAGCGGAGAGTTGATGCGGTGAGATAGGGATTTTCTGGGAGAGTAGGCCATTGGTTGCATGGTTTTCAAGGGTGCGGGCCCCTAAGCCTTCACTGGAAGAGAATGAAAAGTTACAGCTTCCCGGTGGGCTTTGGACTAAATGTCCAAAGTGTTCCGCTATTATATATACGCGTGAATTAGAACGCAGCATGATGGTTTGCACTAAGTGCAACTATCATTTTCGTCTGACTCCCGACCAAAGGATTAATATTATCTGCGATATGCAATCCTTTGAGGAATTCGATGCGGGATTACGCACCCCCGATCCTCTGAACTTCAAAGACGCGCTGCGCTACAAAGAGCGGCTAAAACGCGCCGAGAAATCTAGTGGTGAAGCTGATGCGGTAAAAATCGGTCGCGCCAAGATAAACGGCTATCCGGTGATGATTGGAGTTTTTAACTTCTTTTTCATGGGCGGCAGTATGGGGCTAGTGGTGGGAGAGAAGCTGACACGAATGGTCGAGCGCGCTACTGAGGAGGGAGTTCCGGCCATAATAGTATCAGCCTCTGGTGGGGCGCGGATGCAGGAGGGGATTTTCTCTCTGATGCAAATGGCAAAGGTCTCTGCAGCGCTGGCCCGTCATGCCAAAAAACGGTTGCCATATATCTCCGTTTTGACTGACCCTACAACTGGGGGAGTCGCGGCCTCCTTTGCCATGCTCGGCGACATTCAGATTGCAGAGCCCGGTGCGTTAATAGGGTTTGCCGGACCGCGGGTAATTGAACAGACTATTCGGAAGAAACTCCCCGAAGGATTTCAGCGCGCGGAATTTCTGCTTGAGCATGGAATGATTGACATGGTTGTAAGCCGGGAAGGGTTAAAGAGCACTCTCTCTCGAGTAATAGAAATGTTGATGCATCATTAATTGGCATAACGACACAAAGTGAATTCTAGTAAAACAAACCGCTTTTCGAGTTCTGCTAATTCGAGCCAACGCCTCAACGTCGTACTAAGTCTTCTGCTGGCAGTTGGCGGCTCGTTTTTAAGTTTTGAACATATTTTGGCCCCACGTGCCGAAGCGCAGGTGGAGCCGCCGGATCGCAGGTTCCTCTTTTTAGAGGACCGCAATAAAAAGGAGCGGGAGCGTTTAAAGAAAGTGGCGACAAACCAACGTCGCGCTCAAGCTCGGGCTCAGCAAAAGCAGTCAAAAGATCTACCCTTTGATATCAACGCTACGGATCTGAATTTTGATCAGAATTCCAACAAAGTAATTGCCGAAGGTAATGTCGCAATATCTCATGCTGGAACAAGCGTCACCGCCGAGAAGGGGACCTTTGATTTGCAAAACCACATTGCGGAACTCAGTGGTGATGTGCGCATCAATGATATTACTGGAAACCTAATCGCCGATAATGCCACGCTTAATCTAGATGCTGGCACGGGTAAGCTGACAAACTCCAAGGTTTTTTTCGAAGATGGCGAGTATATCGTTGAAAGCTCTGAGGCGGAGAAAATCGAGGGTGATGACTTTATTTTCGAAGATGCGTCACTTACCACCTGCGATTGTCCTAAGGGTGATGACAGCTGCCCTTGGAAGCTTGAGGCTCGGGAAGGTAAAATTGTCAATGATGGTTATGGAACTGTTAAAGACGCTAAACTTCGGGTGCACGGCGTCCCGGTTTTCTATTTCCCATATTTAATCTTCCCTGCAAAAACAGAACGGCAAACAGGATTTCTTCCCGTTGCTTTTGGAACCGGTAAAGAGAGCGGTTTCAAGCTACAAATTCCCTTCTTTTGGGCCATCAATCAATCGACGGATATGACGATTGCCCCGCTGATAGAAACAGAAACCAGGGTCGGAAGTGATTTTGAGCTTAGAAAGATCTTTTCCGCGCATAATCAGTTCGAAAGCGGTCTCACTTACCTTAATGAATCGATGCGAGATGGCGATCTGCAGGGGACCAACACCGATGGACTGAGCGACCCGTCAATCGATACCAACAGATTTATGGGTTACTTGGATCACGTTTGGCAGGGTGAGGCGTTTGGTAAGAGATCTCAGTTCATAGCCGTCGGAAATTATGTCAGCGATGATTTACTCCTCCGTGAGTTTGAGAATGATAAAATTGCGGATTTTAATTCCCGCTTTGTCACCTCCACAGCGCTGTTTCGAACTGAGCTCTTTGACACCTATGGGGCTGAAATTTCATCTGAGTTCAACCAGGCGATGGTAAGCGATGACGACTTCGTATTTCAGCGACTTCCAGAGTTGGGGCTGGCTGGGTTTGATGTGTTTCATCCATTTGGTGAGAACCCCCTAGGGGCTAAGCTTGTAGTTGGGTCGGAATTTACTGGAACGGAGTTTTATCGTTCAAGAAGTTACGATGGAGGTCGAGCAGACCTTTATGAAAAGGCACAGGTGCCTTTTCATATCCGTAACTATCTCGCCGGTTCAATCCAGGCAGATGCCCGGGCCACTTATTACTCTCTTAATAACACTGAGCAGTTAACCACAAACCCGGACGTTAGTGGTCCAAAAACGGATGATGGATACACCATTCAGGAATTGGATAAGACAAGCAACCGAGTGGTTCCGGGATTTACATTGCGTGCAAATACAGTAGTGGAAAAGGTGTTTGAGGTAGGTGAGGGCAGTCTGCTGAAGAAGATTATTGAATTAGGTCCTGTGGCGAGGAGAGAGGAGCTCAAGCGGCTTAAGCATACCTTGGAGCCAGGGGTAAAATATCGTTTTGTCCCAACCGTTGATCAGGATAGTAATCCGCAGTTCGATTCGATTGATAAATTGGCTCGGCGAAATATCATCACCTATGGGTTAACCCAACGGCTATTTTCAAGGTTCGAACCCCGTGACGAGTATGTCTACGGTATTGAAGAAGCCACACCTGAACTTGAAGATTTAGGCAGCCTTTCTTCTCCTGGAGTGGTTGACGATGATCTTACATTTGGTTTCGGTGAGCCCGGTGGTGGATTGTTTAGAAGTTTGCGTGCAGGCTCTAAGAGCGAGCTCGCAAATCTTAGACTTTATCAGAGCTACGATCTCGATATCGCTCGCCAGTCGATAGACGAGAGAAATGATAGCCCAGACAACAGCAATCAGTTTGGTAATTATGACGCATTTTCCGATTTGGGCATGGACTTAGTGCTATATCCAAATGATCATTTTCGCCTTCATTCGGGCGCTAATTTGGACGCGGAACAGGCCTCGTTTAGCTCGTATAATATCGAGGGACAATTTATTGATAAGCGAGGGGACGAGATTCGCACCCGGCTTAATTTTATTGAGGATAATGTTCGTCAGCTTGAAACCGGCCTGCAAGTGCAGATGACCGAAAATATGAAGCTTGGATACTATAGCCGTTACGATGACCTTACCGCTGAATTCATCGAAAATCGATTCGGGGTGCGTTTGACTAGTAGTTGTAAATGTTGGATCTTCGATCTCGATGTTTCAGACCGTATTAATCCTGACGAAACAAAGATGGCGTTTAATATAACGCTTGTCGGCTTGGGGGAATTTTCAAACTCCTTCTTCTCCTTTAATGATAGGCAGGATAGCGGCTATTAAAGCGTGATGATTGCCGAATGTTTGCCGATAGTGCAGGAGGGTTCCCAGAATGAAAGGTGTAATTTTGGCCGGCGGGTTAGGTAGCCGACTCGCCCCGTGTACATTAGTTACCAATAAACATCTGCTTCCGGTTTTTGATAAGCCGATGATTTATTACCCGATTCAGGCGCTGATAAATGCCGGGATTGAGGATATTTTAATTGTTACCGGTGGGCAGTTCGCCGGAGACTTTCTCAAGCTGCTTCGAAACGGCAGTGGCTTCGGGCTTAAGCACCTAAACTACACCTACCAAGAGGGCGAAGGCGGGATTGCGGACGCTTTGTCTTTGGCAGAATACTTCGCAGCCGGGGAGCAAATCTGCGTGATCCTCGGGGATAACATCATCGAGGGGAACATCATTCAGGCCGCAAATGCCTTTCGTAAAGAGAGGCAGGGCGCAAAGATTCTTCTGAAAGAGGTCGAAGACGCAGAGCGTTTTGGCGTAGCCGAACTCTCTGGCGGAAAGGTCACCAAGATAGTCGAAAAGCCTAAAAACCCTAAGAGCAATCTCGCGGTTACCGGCATTTATTTTTATGACAATCAGGTATTCGAGTTCATTAAGGGGCTCTCTCCATCTGAGCGTGGGGAACTAGAGATCACTGACGTTAACAATATGTACCTCGCGAAGGGGCAGCTCACACATGATGTGCTCAAGGGTTGGTGGACTGATGCCGGAACTTTTGAGTCGTTACGTCGAGCGATGAATCTGGTTGCCGAAACGGGAGCTAATCGGAAGGATTTATAATATGCGGATTTTAGTTACTGGCGGCGCTGGGTTTATCGGCTCGAATTTCATCCGTTGGGTATATGAGAGAAGCGGCCTAGATGCTACGCGCTATCGGATCGTTAACCTCGACCTGCTGACCTATGCGGGCAACCTGGCGAACCTCGCCGGTCTGGAGTCGGAGTTTGATTATCGTTTCGTGCGCGGTGACATTCGTGATGCCGAACTGGTTGAGAAGCTTCTACGGGACGAGCGTATTGAAGCTGTCATCAATTTCGCTGCCGAAAGTCACGTTGACCGCTCAATCTTAGACCCCTTGGCCTTTGTTCGCACAAACGTAGAGGGAACGCAGGTATTACTGAATTCGGCAATGTCAGTAGGAGTCCCGCGTTTTCTCCAGGTTTCGACCGACGAAGTTTACGGCTCGCTAGGACCGACGGGGAGGTTTGTTGAGACAACTCCGCTGGACCCAAGTAGTGCTTACAGCGCCTCTAAGGCTGGGGCGGATATGCTTGTGCTCGCTGCATTTAAGACGCATCACTATTCGGTAAATGTCACTCGCTGCACGAATAATTATGGACCGTTTCAGTTTCCCGAGAAGTTAATTCCACTTTTTATTACTAATGCCCTAACGGGACAGCCGCTTCCGCTTTATGGAGACGGGAAGAATGTCCGCAGCTGGCTACATGTAGACGACCATTCCCGGGCGCTCATGGCGGTGCTTGAGCGCGGAGTTCCGGGGGAGGTCTATAATGTTGGCGGACACGCCGAGTCCGAAAAAGAGAACGTTGCGGTTACGGCAGAGATCTTAACTTTGCTGGGCAAGCCTAAGGATTTAGTGAGATACGTCGAGGATCGCAAAGGTCACGATCGACGCTACGCCGTAGACTACTCCAAAATCAAACGTGAATTAGGTTGGGAGCCGCAGGTTGATTTCTCTAAGGGGCTACTCAGCACAGTCGAGTGGTATAAAGAGAACTCTCAATGGTGGCAGGCCGTGAAATCCGGTGACTACCAAAAGTTCTATGAAAAGTATTACGGCGAGCGGTTAAAAAGTGGAGCTGCGGCGCATTAACCGCTCGGGTTCAAAAGCTAAATGAATATTCAGGGACTAAGAGTATTAGTAACCGGCTCTCGTGGAATGTTAGCCGGGGAGCTCTTGCCGCTTTTATCGAGTCGCGGTGCAGAGGTATACGCCTCGGATATACGCCCTACCACGGCAGGCGGGCTCACAATTCACGAACTTGATATCACACAGTCAGCCGCAGTCTTTGAGACTTTGGAAAAGTTTTGTCCAGCTGTAATAATTAATTGTGCAGCATATACAGCTGTTGATGAAGCCGAGAAAAACCTGCAAGCAGCACTTTCTATTAATACTTTAGGGCCGGGAACGCTGGCGCTTGGAGCCAAGCAGGTCTCTGCCAAGCTCTTACATATCTCAACCGATTACGTTTTTGGCCGCCTTGTCGGAGTTTGTACTCCAATTCCAGAGAGCCAGGCACCTGCACCTTGCGGGGTCTATGGTCATAGTAAATTCGCAGGAGAGGCTTTAGTTCGGGAGCTACTCCCAGAAGCGCATCTGATAGTGCGGACCAGCTGGTTACATGGCAAACAGGGGCCGAACTTCCTCGAAACAATTCTTCGTGCTGGAAAAGAGCGTCCTGAGCTTAAAGTCGTAAACGATCAATTTGGTTCACCTACATGGACTGGGTGGTTGGCGGAGATTCTGCTGAAGCTTTTAGAGAACGATGCTACCGGGGTGTATCACGCCTGTTCCAAAGGGGATATTTCCTGGTTTGATTTTGCCAGGGAGATACTGAACCAGGCCGGAGTCGCTACTCCTGTGCTTCCGCAATCAACTGCCGAACTGAACCGCCCTGCGCCCCGTCCACCGTATTCCACTCTGTCGGTCGAAAAGCTGGAGAAGTTTTTAGGTCTCCAGGTTCCCTCCTGGAAGGAGGGAATTCGTTCGCATCTTTTATCATTAGGACAACCGTGATGGCGAAGCATTCTAAACTTACCGCAGGGGTCTTACCGAAATCGCTCACTGCGGTGTCCGTTATTATGGCAGGTGGGCAGGGGACTCGGTTTTGGCCGTTAAGTCGGGCCTCTCGCCCGAAACAATTTCTTTCTCTCGGTTCTGGGGAAAGTTTATTGCAGGACACGGCAACGCGATTGGTAAGCCTTACTTCCGCTGATGGCGTGCTAGTCGTGACTGGAACCGCTTACACAGAGCATGTTCAGACACAGCTACCGCGAGCCGCAATACTGTCAGAACCTGCTCCCCGCAACACTGCGCCATGCGTCGGAATGGCCGCTCTTAAGGTGCTTCGAGAAGTCGGCGATGTGCCGATGCTATGCCTTCCAGCCGATCACGTGATTTCCAATACCGAGGCTTTATTGGAGACATATCATAAGGGGATAGAGATTGCGCTTAAGCAAGATGCACTCGTCACAGTAGGAGTCAAACCCACAGCTCCGGAAACTGGCTATGGCTATATTCAACGCGAGGCCGTAGGCAACGGTGAGGCGTTTAAGGTTAAGCGTTTTGTCGAAAAGCCCAGCTTGGAGAAGGCCCAGGAGTTTCTAACTTCCGGGGACTATTATTGGAACAGTGGAATGTTCATCTGGCGTCCAAGTGTTTTACTTAAGGCCATTGAACAGCATCTTCCAAAGCTTCGAACTGAGCTGGAGGAGCTTAATAAAGTCTTTGGCACAACTGACGAATGGGAGCAGGCATGCCGTATCTTTGAACGGATTACCCCTGTCTCGATAGATGTTGGCGTAATGGAAAAGGCCAAAAATGTTGTAATGCTTCCGGGGGATTCTTTTGGCTGGAGCGATGTTGGCTCCTGGACAGCCTGGGCGGATTACGTGGCGGAGAATGGAGGGGCTGAGGCTGGTAATATACTTAAAGGTGATGTAATACTGGAGGGCTGTTCCGGTTGTGCCGTGGTCGGGGGAAAACGGCTAATTGCTGGAATTGGCTTAGAAAATATTGTTGTCGTCGATACCCCAGATGCGCTACTTGTCGTGCACCGCGACCACGCGCAGGATGTGAAGAAAATAGTGGATCTTTTGAAGGCCAAGGGGCGAACTGAATTGTTATAACTTTTCCGCTTGTTCACGTTGACCAGCACAATCTCTTTGGAAGTAAATACATGAGTCAGAAAACAGCTCTTATTACAGGCATCACCGGTCAGGATGGTTCCTACCTTGCAGAGTTTCTTCTTTCCAAGAACTACCGTGTTGTTGGAATGGTGCGCCGTTCCTCAAGCGAAAATTTTGAACGTATCGATCACTTAAGGAAGGAAATTGAACTTCGTCAGGGAGACTTACTTGATCAGTTCTCGTTGATTAATCTTATAAAGGATATTCAGCCCTCAGAGGTCTACAACCTAGCAGCTCAGTCTTTCGTCCCTACAAGTTGGGAGCAACCGGTGCTGACAGGGGAGTTTACAGCTCTTGGTGTAACTCGGATGCTTGAAGCGGTGCGCTTAGTTGACCGTTCAATCCGTTTCTATCAGGCTTCCAGTTCTGAGATGTTCGGGAAAGTTAGGGAGACGCCGCAGACTGAACTTACAGCTTTTCATCCGCGCTCTCCCTACGGTGTGGCTAAGGCCTACGGGCACTACATTACGGTAAATTACCGTGAGAGCTACGACATGTATGCGGTCTCGGGTATTCTCTTTAATCATGAATCGCCCCGTCGTGGTTTGGAGTTTGTTACCCGTAAAGTAACAGATGCTGTGGCGAAAATTAAGCTCGGCATGGAATCAAAACTTCACATGGGAAACCTTGATTCCCAGCGGGATTGGGGGTTTGCCGGGGATTATGTCAAAGCCATGTGGCTGATGTTGCAACAGGATTCTCCGGACGACTATGTGGTCGCAACTGGAAAAACTCATACAGTTAAAGACCTCGTCAGAATCGCATTTGAACACGCTGACCTAGATTGGGAGCGGTTTGTCGTGATTGACCCCCGTTTTATTCGACCTGCAGAGGTGGATTTACTGATTGGGGATAGCTCCAAGGCGCAAAAGGCCCTGGGGTGGAAGCCAGAGGTAAGTTTTGAGTCGATGGTGCGAATGATGGTCGATGCTGATCTAGAGCGAGTGGCTAATCTAAAGAGTTCGGCTAAGGGGTAACTTACACACGATGAGAGCTTTAATTACAGGTGGGCACGGTTTTGTCGGCAGGCATCTGGCCCAACATCTCGTTAAGTGTGGTGACGACGTTGCACTAACCTATTTACCTCATCTTAAGGAGTCGGAGCTCAGAGGCCCTAATAAAGTACCCGTTCCGACACAGGCCCAAACGTTGGCGTTGGATGTGACAGACAAGCTCGCGGTCGATCAGCTTCTGAGTTTAGCTAAGCCTGATGTAATCTATCACCTAGCCGCGCTAACTCACGTCCCAAATGCGGAGACGGATATCGCAAATGTGATGGCAGTAAACGTGATGGGTACGTTGAACCTTCTAGAGGCCATTGCCAAACATTCCAAAGAGACTCGGCTGTTATTTGTTAGCTCGTCTGAGGTATACGGCGAGCCTCGGTTGGGTAGTTTACCTTTGACTGAGCAATCGGAACTACGGCCGATATCAATATACGGCGTGAGCAAGGCCTCCGCCGATCTTTTGGCCTTTAAATATGCCTTTCGCGAAGGGGTGAACGTTGTCCGTGTGCGCCCTTTCCAACATACTGGTCCAGGGCAGACAGATAATTTCGCAATCTCAAGTTTTGCCAAACAGATAGCCGAGATAAAGCTTGGCAAGGCGCAGCCTACGCTCAAAGTTGGGAACCTGGAAGTAAAGCGCGATTATAGCGACGTTTCCGATATCGTCCGGGGCTATCGCGAAGCAGTGCTAAACGGCAAACGCGGCAGCGCCTACAACCTCTGTTCTGGAAAAAGTGTGGCGCTGACTGATGTTGTCGCCATGTTATTGAAGTTAGCCGAAGTTGAGGCCGAAGTTGTTGTCGACGAAACCCGAGTGCGCACAGTCGATGTGCCGGACCTCTACGGCAGCGCACAAAAGGCGCAAAAGGAATTTGGCTGGAAGCCGAGAATTGAACTCGAGGGCACTCTACACAGCCTATTCGCCTACTGGATTGAGACGCTATCGGCCAAGTAGTATCTGAGGAATCTCTATGATTCGACGGTGCTTAGTTTCTGATATCGAGTTTGAAATTCCGCCCGCCGAACTAGAGTACTGCCAAACAAATTACATCCCCTTACCGACACTCTCTCCGCATGAACGACTGCGGAACATGCTCGTTTTTCGTAATCGGGTTCATTTATATAACGCTGAATGCGCCTTAAGCGGGAAGAAGATGCTTTCAAGCATCCCACCGGAGCGGGGTTATCAGGCGGCTGATGTCGATGCTTGGGAGTCTGATAGCTGGGATGCCAGGGATTACGGACGTGACTATGATTTCTCGCGGAGTTTTTTCGAGCAGTTTTACGAGCTCTACCGCGCAGTCCCGATTCCAGCTCTGGCCAATATTAGATCGCTCATGGAAAACAGCGACTATACAAATGGCATTACCGGAGCCAAAAATTGCTATCTACTCTTTGCTTCCAGCCATAACGAAGACTGCCTTTTCTCCTGTTCGTTATGGAGCTCAAAAAACATAGCTGACTCACTTTACGTTTACGAAAGTGAGTTGTGCTATGGCTGCGTCAACATCCGTAACTGCTACAACCTTCGATATTCCGAACACTGCCATAACTGTCGAGACTCTGCGTTTCTTTCAAACTGCCAGTCCTGCTCCAATTGCTATCGATCTGCGAATCTTAGCCATAAGCAGTTCTGTTTTGAGAATCATCAGCTTACCAAAGAGGAGTATTTCGCACGAATTAACGGTATTGACCTGGGAAGTAACGCGGCGGTTGAAGAGGAAACAGCTAAATTTGCCAGGTTTGTCTCCAGGTTTCCCATTAAATTTGCCTTCGGTAAGAGCAATCAACACTCAACCGGAAACTTTTTAAATAATAACAAGAACGCTAAACAAAGTTATTTTATATCGAATTCAGAGGATGTATTTGGCTGTCTCTATCTTGATAAAGCTAAGACATCAATTCTTCACGCCGCCTATGGGAACGGTTCAGAGCTGATATATAACTGCGTTACCGCTGGTGATAATGTTTACAATTTGCGCTTTTGTGTCGAATGTTGGCAGGGATCTCATGACTTAGAATACTGTATCAATTGTTGCTATGGCAGCGCTAATTCCTTTGGTTGCGTTGGGCTCAAGAAAATGAGCCACTGCATTTTAAATAAGGAGTATTCTAAAGAAGAATATTTTATTTTATTAGAGCGAATCCGTAACCAGATGCGGGATTCAGGGGAGTATGGGCAATTCTTCCCACCGGCGCTTTCCCCTTATTATTATAACCAATCGGCGGTTCAGGATTTCTTCCCGATTGACCGTCAGGAGGCTTTGGAGTGGGGATTTCGCTGGAAAGATGATGAGCCAGGCGACCCCAAAGACTCCAACCCAATCCCCGATAATATTCGTGATGTCTCCGATGAAATCCTCACTAGGACGTTGGTCTGCGAGAAAACGGCCAAGCCCTATAAGCTTATTCCACAGGAGCTGGCTCTCTATCGCCGACATGGGGTCCCAATCCCAAGAAGAGCCCCGTTAGAGCGTATCAGGGAAAAACTTACCTTTTTTAAGCTCGCCCCACTTCAATCCGCTGCCTGCGCTAAATGCGGCGCCGCATTTGAGACGGTATACTCAAAGCAAACTCGCCCCGTATATTGTGAAACTTGTTTTCAACAAGAGCTCTTTTAGAGAGCTAATACACAAGCGCCCTGTAGCAATCATCGCAATAGACGATATCCTTTTTATACGGGGCGTAACTCGTCTGTAATGATTTATGGCACTGGGCACAGTCTCGATCCCAAAGTTGAGGAGGATTGCGTTTAGCGTAACGCTTCATGTGTCGGGGGAAAAACGCTTCGTCAGGTAGCGGGACGCCTGCCTGTTTGTAGAACTTAAATTCAGGGCGGGTGATCTTAAAGGGTTTGCCTGTCTCTTTGCAAATTAGAACTTTATCGCAAATCGACTCGTCCACCGTGTTAATGTCCTCAGGAATCGTGCGGATTGCATCTGCAGGAATCGGTAGCTCTGTTTCTGTGTGCCAAGCAATTCCCAGTTTATTAGCTTCTGCTTCCGTTATGGGAAAGCGTTCTTGGGCAATTGAGGTATTGTAGGGCAGAGGGCAAACCGAAACGGGAAAGAACTCTCCCCATTCTCCGGTATCCTTCATGTGCTCAATGATCCTTGCCAGTAGAGCGTCGTAATCCGGTTTATTATACTGCTTATTCAAGATCACATTTTGCCCGCGCCGGAGTCCAATACTTCCGAAACACTCTTTGCTTTGAAAAGTTGTATAACAGTAATAAAGTTTGTGGCCACCATAGGTCGTAACGCAAAATGCCACATTATTACTGTCATTCCCCACCTCAGTGCATTGGTAACAGCACTCGGCGGAAAAGCCCCAGGAAAGAATGTCCCCGCAGGTTTTAGAATTATGAAGCCAAACACAGTTTATGCAATCTTCTGAACCAGATACATCGAAGCAATTATGACAGTTCTTAGAGTTACTAATTCCGTTCCCCGACACATTTTCGTTCATGTCGCCAATAATGAAACGCCGAGGATGCTTGATTCTAAATTCCTCAAACTTTGCTGAGATTTCCTGGCGTGCCGAACGGGTATTAAGCCCGAGATTAGAGACCCGCTTCTTATATTCATCAGCCGTTAATTGTTCGTTAAAAAAACAATACTGGCTATTAGCTAGGTTTACACAGCCAAAGCAGTTAGTGCAGCTTCTGCAGCTATCTAAGAAATAGCAATCAATGCAGTTATGTGCGTTGAATGAGTGATGAAGATTGTAGCTATGTGAGCATTCGATGCAGTCATAGCACAGTTCACAGTGATGAATGTGACTGTTGTCGACAGAGCTCTTACAGTGATTGATGTAGTGCCCGTAGTAGCAGTTCTCACTATAATTGGCCCCGGCGACCAAATAACAGTTCTTATTCCAAGAGGCGTTATTGATGTACTCGGAGTTCTCTTCGTTATTGTTGCCCGATAACGCTAAGAGCGGAACCTCAAGCATTAATTCGCTAAACTGTTCGAAAAACGGCCGTGTGAAGTCAAAGTCCCGGCCATAATCCAACGCATTCCAATCGTCGCTCCAAAACTCTTCGCGATGATATATCTTGTGAGGGATCTCGGGAGGATAGTAGCTAATTATATCTCTATTTGAGCGCGAGGATTTTCGTTTATATAGATGTAATTCAGCTCGCCAGACCATCCTCTGCTGCAATCTACAGAGGGGGCAGAGACTTGGTTCTGGAATCGGGAATTCTTGGCTGCCAACCTTTACCGCGACCAAACGGCGCTGAGATTCCTCATCTGGAGTTGTCTCAAAGCTATCGAGACATTGGCGACATTTTTTCACAACTTGCTTCCAATCAAGGCGGCACCAATTAAAGGCCATGAAAGATCACTATCCATGTCGATTATATGGTGCCGCTCTTTCGAAATCTACTAGCTTACGCCTAGTAACTCGACCTCGAAGATTAAATTAGCATTCGGCGGAATCGCGCCTGGTGCTCCCGCTGCGCCATAGCCAAGTTTGGATGGAATCATCAAGGTGCGCTTGCCACCGACTTTCATTCCAGCCACACCCTCATCCCAGCCTGGAATTACCATTTGCGCGCCTAACGGAAACTTGAACGGCGAACCTCGATCGACCGAGCTATCAAATTTCGTTCCCTTGGCCCCAGCCTGATCAAGCCAACCAGTATAATGAACAGATACCTCTTTGCCCTTAACAGCTTCCGCTCCTGAACCAACCTTCACATCTTCATAGCGTAATCCTGTAGGTGTTGTGACGACCTTGTTGTCTGCCTGTACGGCACTAACTACCCCCAAAACGCTCAACAAAATTGCAATCAATTTTCGCATGTCATCTCCTTAGAGAATTAAAGGTTAAAGTCGAACTGAAACAGTACATTACTGCCAACATAGGGTGCAACAGCATTCGAAATTATGTCTCGGCTTCAATTCCCGACATAAAGTACCCCCCAACACTGCCTAAAATCACATTCGCAGCCCAAGCCGATGGGGTTACGGGAATAAGCTCGGCTGAGCCGAGGGAGGAAAATATTGCGTGCACGACATAGTAACCGAACCCAATCGCAACCCCGGCAACAAAACTAGTAGTCATTGTTCCGGAACGAGCCGGTGAAAGGGCAAAGGGGAAGGCAATTAAAACAACAATAAAGCTTACAAAGGGAAATGAGAGCTTGGCAGCGAGATCAACCTGATACTTTGTAACAGGCACCCCCTCGTTTTGAATCTTGGTGATATACTTTTTTAGTTCGCGAAAGCTAAGAGTTTCGGGATCAGCCTTATAGTTATAAAAATCCTTAGGCTTTTCGCTTATTACCAACGGTAAGGCAGAATATTGCTGCAAGGGAGGGACCCCGCCTCGGCGATTATAAACGGTTTCGACCACATCTTTCATCACCCAACCGACTTCCGGTCTAATCCAACCGGCCTGCGCAGCGTCGTAACGCTTTCGTAGTTGGAATCTATCATTCACCTCGAAAACAGAGAGCGGCTCGAGTGTCGCCAAGCGGGAATCATAAAATCCGACATTATAAAACCGCTCCTTGGAGCGATACCAAAAATGTGTGCGGCTATACCGGCCGCTCTCCGCCTTTTTTTTAATCTGGAGATGGTAGATTTCATCCACCTTTTGCATCGACCATGGGACAACAGTTTCTCCCGCGACAAAGGAGGTCAATGATATCAAGAGACCGGCTATCAGCAATGGCCGCGCCAACCAAAGCAGACTCACTCCACAGGCGCGCATAGCGGTAATTTCCGACTGTTGGGAAAGCCTTCCCACACTCAATAGCACAGCGATAAGAATAGCAATCGGGGTCATGAGCTGTATGACGAGCGGCAATTTAAAGAGAAAATAGGAGGTGGCCTGAAGAATCGAGCTGCCTTCCTTGATGAAAACTCGAATTCGCTCAAAAAGATCAAAAACGGTAAAAAGGGAGGCCGCTGTGAGCAGACATATAAAGAAGGTTGTTAGAAATTGACGCAGCAGGTACCACTGCAACTTGCCGAGGCGGAGCCCTGACCAGCTAAACTTTAGTGCACGGAATCGAGACATCGGTTCTTTCCACAACTTAAATGCGAAGTTTAATTACGAGGGGTTAATGCCCCGGTGCTCTCTGTCAATAATTCCTAGTTTAAACCCTAGATTCGTGAACAGGTCGCCCAATGCCTGGCTAACGGCGCTCCATTTCTCACTACCAACCATTCTGAATAACCAAATTGCCAGCATTGTGAAAATCAGATTTGGAGTCCAGACAGCAATCCAAGCGGGCATTAGGTTTTGTTCGCCGAGTGCAGAAGCTAGTGCGAGGAGTAGATAGTATACAACAATCGCGCTAACGCCGAGGATAATATTAGCCGCCATCCCCCAGGAACGACCGCCGCGGCTAGGGTGAATGCCAAGGACCATTGCTAATAAGGCAACGCACAAGGAGGAAAATGGCAGGGCCCAACGTCGGTGAAGCTCTACGTTATACCGAGCTAGCTGAAGGATCTCTTCCTTGCTGGCATCACTCTTCTGCAACAAATTATTTCTCGCACGTATCAATTCCTGGAGGTACATCTCTTCAGCCTTTTTACCCTCTTTTGTGGGCTCGTCATCGCTTAGATAACTTGGGCTGAAATTAACATTATTGATGTCAAAGTAGGTAACCTTGGGACTTAATCCCCAACCTTCATTAATGCTCCCGTCATACAGGCGCAGAGTCAATGTGCGGCTGTCGGCGTTTGAGACTATCTGGCCATGTCTAGCAATAAAAGTTCGCATCAGGCTTGGGTTGCTGCGGTCTGCAATCAGCACGTTTTGCAACCTTCCGGAGCTCTCATTTGTACTTTCAGCATAGATTGTCAGCTGGCCGAAATCGTTAAAAACACCGGGAGTAAGGCCGCTGCTAGCCTGCATCTTGGCAATCTCAAACATCCCCAAACCCAGACGAAAATTGGCCCATGGGCGCAGCCAAAAGGCTATCGATAGAGAGGCCAGAAGCGCACAAACTGCGAATAAACCTACGGGGCTAATCAATCGACGAAGGCTTATCCCTGTGGTGCGAATAACTACTAGCTCGCCATCCGCGCTTAGCCTACCAAAGGCTACAACCACTCCGAGGAGAATTGACATCGGGATTGCGACTTCAAGGAAGCGGGGAACTATATAAGAAAAAAGTAATAGGATATCGCCCACCGGGATATTCTTATTGACCACGAGATCAATAAGCTTGAGGCTTCGAATTAAAAACAATATGCCGGTAAAGATCGCCGTTGTAATGAAAAACGGCGTCGAGATCTCTCGGATTATATAGCGGTCAAGAATCGAGGGAGCTAACCGCAAAGCCTTCATCCAGTGTTAGGGCCAAAAAGGGCCGGTACTACGGGGTAAAACGCTTCATTCGGTCGTTTTCTTTGCGCTTCTTCTTTTGCGCCTCTTTGCTCTTACGCTTCTTCTTCTCAGAGGGCTTCTCGTAGAAACGACGTGACTTAAGCTCCCGAAAAACGCCTTCACGGATAAGCTTGCGCTTTAAAACGCGCATCGCTTTTTCTAAATTTTGGCTGACGATGATTTCAATCATGGCCTAAAAAGACTAACTCCCTTAAATCTTCGCTAATGAACACTTAACCCGTTATTTCAGGATCTTAGGTGTGCCATATACGAACACACAAGAACGGCTTCCGAAACGCGAGAAAAATAGAGGGGCATATTCTCTAGTTTTTCCGAAAAAAGCAAACCCAAAGCTCATTCCTAGTAAAATAGTGGGCCTATCGGCGGTTTGAGATAGGGCGGTAGGTCAAGCCAGGCCATAAGTCCCAGCCTAATTTGGCAATTGAGGGTATTGAACGGCTTACAGTATAAGTGAGTCTGCCATCCCAAATTTTTGTGTTGGTGTCCGGCTCAAGGCAATCAAGTAGTCTATTTAGAGTCGGTCTTAATGCTCTGCCAAGAGAGCTAACTTCAGGGATAATCGAGGTACAGTTTTTAATGGTTGATGTATCAAGTTTACAGCATCTTACTGATGCTGAGAGCCTTCTAAGGATGGTGGAAGATGTTGTGCTGCAGGGAGAGACGCTCAGGGTTGAAGCAGGGAAGTCCGAGTTCCCCTGGAGAGGGGTGAATCTCGCGTTGAAAAATGCAGTTGTACAGCTGGAAAAAACTTTGCCTCAACCGTTGGAATTAGCAGTGGCAAAATCGGGTAAGCTAATAGATGATCAGAACCCGATTAAAAGTTCAAACCAACATCTGGGAGAAAAGTCTCGTAAA